>NZ_JBTIWT010000007.1:0-81468 GCF_054353775.1 Bacillus sp. 5w2
ATTTCCGCATCAGCGACGGTTATTAATATATCATGCAGTATATAAAGGGTCAATACTTTTTATAAAAAAATTTCACATCCCGTTAAAAGTTTAAAAACATGTTCTAAAAACCATTATAGCCTCCCGTCATTCTTCATCATACTCCACATTTCATATCTCATCGCTTTATCACATTTATGAACGAGTGAAAATTCTAAATTTTATGTTATATTATTGTTATAGGAGTGTGATGCAAATGAGCATTAAGTATTCAAACAAAATCAATAAAATCCGGACCTTTGCATTAAGTTTAGTATTTATCGGCCTCTTCATTGCATATTTAGGAGTCTTTTTCCGTGAAAACATTATTATTATGACAACATTTATGATGGTTGGCTTTTTAGCTGTTATCGCTAGTACTGTTGTTTACTTTTGGATTGGCATGTTATCTACTAAAACTGTACAAATTATTTGTCCAAGCTGCGATAAGCCAACAAAAATGCTCGGTCGTGTCGACGCATGTATGCATTGCAATCAACCTTTAACAATGGATCGGAATCTAGAAGGAAAAGAATTTGATGAGAAATATAATAAGAAGAGCTATAAATCATAAGTATATATGAGGACAGCGAGTAAAATGTATCCTTACAAAAACTAAAGAGGTTTCAAATTATTAAAAAGGTGATTTCTTAACCAAGAAATCACCTTTTATATTTGTCCTTAATTAAGTTAGGTTCTTCACTTAACATTTTAAATCCTCCTGAACCTAACGTAATTCCCATATATAATAAAGAAAGAGGTCGACGTAAAGCCGTCAGCCTCTTTCTTTATTATATATTACGCCTTATGACACTCTGGACAAACGCCATAAATTTCTAAGCGATGGCTATTAATAACGAAGCCTGTCGTTTTCGCAGCTTCTTCTTCAAGCTGTTCCAAGCCCCCATAAGGAAAATCAACAATCTTACCACATTTTTCGCAAATCACATGATAATGTTGACTTGTAACATAATCAAATCTACTTGAAGCGTCTCCATAAGTTAATTCCTTTACAAGTCCAACCTCTTTAAACACACGTAAGTTATTATAGACAGTTGCAACACTCATATTTGGAAACTTACCTTCTAATGCTTTATAAATGTCATCCGCTGTTGGGTGCGTCATTGATTCCACAAGGTACTCTAAAATAGCATGACGCTGTGGAGTAATGCGTACACCCGTATTTTTCAGCATTTCTAGCGCTTCTTTTAATTCTTCTTTGACCACCGTCATGCACCCCGATTCTATACGGATTATTATTTTATAATTCTTATAAAGAGTGTACTCCTTTTCTTATAAATCGTCAATATTTCTACTATAAGTATGTGGTTTATTTTTGTATATAGCCTTATTCTTATGTATCTTTCCCCATTTCCTATACATTTACATAGAAAAAAAGTGCGACATAATCGCACTTGGAATACTATCATCTGAGGAGGTATGCCCTACACTTCACTTTATGTAACACAGTAAAATATGTATAGACACTTGCCTTACTTTTACATATTTTATCTCCACCATAGATTTACTTTATATAAGAAAGAACATCTTCAATATGTCCCTTCACTTTCACTTTACGCCATTCTTTTACAAGCTCACCATCTTTATTAATAAGGAATGTAGAACGCTCGATTCCCATGTACTCTTTCCCAAAGTTCTTTTTCAACTTCCAAACATCGTATAATTCTGCTACTTTATGATCCTCGTCTACTAAAAGTGTAAATGGAAGTTCATGCTTCTCAATAAATTTCAAATGTCTATTTGCCGGATCCGGACTCACTCCAAGAATAACCGTATCCTTCTCTTGAAATAATCCATAAGCATCACGGAAATCACACGCTTCGGTTGTACACCCTGGAGTCATATCTTTCGGATAAAAATATAGAACTACATTTTTACCACGAAAATCAGCTAAGCGAATTTGTTCCCCGTTACTTCCCTCTAATGTAAATTCTGGAGCCATTTCTCCTACTGTGATCATTGTTATCACTCCTACTCTTTTCTTTTACTATATCAAATGCTATCCTATTTTTCATTGTCTATTACAGACCTCATCACAAAAGCAAACGGTAATGTATATCCAATTAGCGCTTCCGCAATTGCAATCCATCTCCCAATTCCAATCGGAGATATATCACCATATCCAACAGACAATAAAGTAACCGCGCTAAAATATAAACAAATTTCTACAAGTTGAAAAGAGTGAGCGTTCAAGCTTTCTCCATCCTCTTTCAAAACTGCAAAACCCATTTCCTCTAATACAACGTAACTTAATCCAAACGCAATTAGTACAGTTGTATAAATCAAAAATAATGTGGCTAAATTATACAGCGAAAAAAAACGCGTTGAATCTGAATAGGAACTCCATAACAATTGGACACTCTTCAAAATAGCTATCGCTGCAAGTAATAGAATAAATCCCCATAACATGTCCTCCACCTCATTTTATATGTATGAGACGGCCATTGGATTTATCCCTTAGAAACAAACAAGCTTCTATAATTAATTCCCAGCACCACGGTACCTTTTTACCCCTTGATTCCAAAGAGTAATTGCAATCGTAAAACAGATAACACCAACGAATGGTGTTGCAAATGCATAGCTATTCCACTCTGTTTTTCTTAAAAAGTATGCTGCCGGATACACTCCGACAAACGCAAATGGTAAAACAAACGTTAAAATGAAGCGAATCACACGGTTATAAATATTCACAGGATAGCGACCATAGTTACCTATGTTATACATTAGCGGCATAATTGAACTTTTCGCATCCGACCAAAAACCAAGACTCGCAAGCGTAACAAATATCCCTCCATATACAAGTGCTCCTCCACCTACCATCAGTAAGAATAAGAAGAAATCGTACCAGTAAAAAGATAATTGTAACTCCACAGCTGCGTAGCCCATTACAATCATTCCTGTAATCGCTCCAATTAAAGATTCAAGTTCCATTCTTTCTAATATAATTTGAAATAAACTATGAATCGGTCTCGTTAATATACGGTCCATTTCCCCTTTAATAATGTAACGATCATTAAAGTCCCATATGTTAAAGAAAGCCGAGAAAATGGCAAACGGTACTAAAAAGAAACCATAAATAAAGATTACTTCTTCTCTACTCCAGCCTTTTAATGCTTGTGTATGTCCAAATACAACGAGAATAAAGATTAAATTAACAGCCTGTAGTGATAAATCAGAAAGTAATCCAACGATAAAATCGCCCCGATACTCCAATTTTGTTTTTATATATTGGCTTGCATATTGCAAAAATAGGTTTATATATATCATCTCATCATCCCCCCTGTACAATTAGACGTTTTCTCGCCGTTCTCCACATGAGTACAATTGGAATAATAAGTACAATTGCCCAAATTACTTGGAATAATAATGCCTCATACAATTTACTTCCTTGTATACCTTCTGAAAAAATCATACTCGGAATATAACTAATGGCCTGAAACGGTAAAAATACCATTGCCTTCTGGGCCCATAACGGATAAAAACTAATTGGTAATAATAGACCTGAAAATAAATCAATAACAACACGTTTTGCATACATAATTCCACTATTATTAAATAGGAAGAACGTGAGCATTCCCGTCATTAAATTAATTTGTGTATTAATAATAAAACTAAATATTAAAGATAAGAAGAAATATAACCACGTTTGAAAATTCGTTGTAATTTGCAATGAAAATAATAAGGTAACGATAACCATGCCTGGAATTGAAAAGAAGGCAAAACGAAATATTCCTTCACCAAGACCTTGCATCACTTTCATGCCTAAATAGTTATATGGACGAATCAGTTCTACCGCTACACGTCCTTCTTGAATCTCCATCGCAATTTCCCTGTCTATATTATTAAAATAAAAGGCACGTGCCATCCACGCAATTGCAATATACGTAGTCATTTGCGAAATAGATAAACTTTCAATATTCTCTTTTCCACTATAAATTGCTTGCCACAAAAAATAATACGCACCGATATTAATTGTATAAATTAAAATCCCGCTATAATAGTTTGTACGATACGCAAGCATCATTAAAAAGCGAATCCGAATCATTTCAATGTACTTACCCATGTTTAATACCTTCTTCATAAATGTTACGAATAATTTCCTCTGTAGACACTTCGTTAATTTTTAAATCTTTAATTTGAAAGGCTTGTACTACTTTAGAAATAAGCATTGAAATGATAACTTCTTCATTCGGTATTTTTGCAACCCACGCGTTTTCCTCTTTCGCTTTCGACCAAACGACATGACTATCTGGCATAACCATTGATAAAGCCTGATAGGAAACTGGTGCAATAAATTGAAAATGTATTTCCTTCTCTGCTCCCCACTGCATACGAAGATTATTTAAAGAACCGTCATACATAATATTTCCTTCATCCAGCATGATAACGCGCTCACATAAAGCTTCAATATCAGTAATATCATGGGTTGTTAATAAAATTGTTGTTTTATAACGTTCATTCATTTCTTTTAAAAATTCACGTATTTTCAATTTCACAAGTACATCTAACCCAATGGTTGGTTCATCTAAAAATAATAACGGCGGATTATGAATTAATGCTGCCGCTAATTCACAACGCATTCTTTGACCTAGAGATAACTTTCGAACTGGCTTATCTAATAAAGGACCAATATCTAACGTTTCAATCACGTGCTCCATATGCTCTTTATACTGAGCGTCTGATACACCGTACACTTTTTTTAATAAACGAAACGATTCTTGTACAGCAATATCCCACCAAAGCTGTGAGCGTTGCCCAAAAACAACACCAATTGTTCTTACAAATTCTTCTCTCTGCTTATGTGGATTCATCCCGTTTACTAAAATTTCTCCTGATGTCGGAGTCAAAATTCCAGTAAGCATTTTAATTGTCGTTGATTTACCGGCACCGTTCTCACCAATATACCCAACCATTTCACCTTGTTTTACAGTAAACGATACATCATTTACTGCTGGTACTATTTTATAATTACGATTTAATAAATCGCGAAATGCACCCTTTAAACCCGGACGACTTGAATAGGCTGTAAATTCTTTACGTAACCCTTGTACCTCAATTACCGATTTCATAATCGGACCCCCTTCCTAAATGTCACAACGAATAGTTTACCCAACTGCCTTCTCTATCACAAACAATACGTCTTTTCGAAAAACATGTTAGAATAATACATAGATTTTTGTAAGGAGATGAATTGTAGTGAAATTCACAAAATCAGAAGCATTACATAAAGAAGCGTTAGAACATATCGTTGGCGGCGTTAATAGTCCTTCTCGTTCTTTTAAAGCAGTTGGCGGCGGCGCTCCTGTTGCTATGGAACGCGGAAAAGGTGCTTATTTCTGGGATGTAGACGGAAATAAATATATCGATTATTTAGCAGCATACGGTCCTATTATTACTGGACATGCTCACCCGCACATCACAAAAGCAATTACAACAGCTGCTGAAAATGGTGTACTTTACGGAACACCAACAGCGCTAGAAGTAAAATTTGCAAAAATGTTAAAAGAAGCAATGCCTGCATTAGATAAAGTCCGCTTCGTAAACTCTGGTACTGAATCAGTAATGACAACAATTCGTGTCGCTCGTGCTTACACAGGCCGCACAAAAATTATGAAATTTGCTGGTTGTTACCACGGTCATTCTGATTTAGTACTTGTAGCAGCTGGATCTGGTCCTTCTACGCTAGGAACTCCTGACTCAGCCGGTGTACCACAAAGTATCGCTCAAGAAGTTATTACCGTTCCATTTAATAATGTAGAAACTTTAAAAGAAGCACTAGATAAATGGGGACATGAAGTAGCAGCTATCCTTGTAGAACCAATCGTTGGAAACTTCGGTATTGTAGAGCCTAAACCAGGATTCCTTGAAAAAGTAAATGAACTTGTTCACGAAGCTGGTGCACTAGTAATTTACGACGAAGTTATTACTGCTTTCCGCTTTATGTACGGTGGTGCTCAAGACTTACTTGGCGTAACCCCAGACTTAACAGCGCTTGGTAAAGTTATTGGCGGCGGACTTCCAATCGGTGCTTACGGTGGTAAGAAAGAAATTATGGAACAAGTTGCCCCGCTAGGACCTGCATATCAAGCTGGTACAATGGCAGGAAATCCTGCTTCTATGGCATCTGGTATTGCTTGTCTAGAAGTTCTTCAACAAGAAGGGCTTTATGAGAAATTAGATGAACTTGGTGCAATGCTTGAAAAAGGAATTTTAGAGCAAGCAGCAAAACATAATATCGATATTACATTAAACCGTCTAAAAGGTGCTTTAACTGTATACTTCACAACAAATACAATTGAAGATTACGATGCAGCACAAGATACAGATGGTGAAATGTTCGGTAGATTCTTCAAGCTTATGCTTCAAGAAGGTATTAACTTAGCACCTTCTAAATATGAGGCATGGTTCTTAACGACAGAACATACAAAAGAAGATATTGAATATACAATTGAAGCTGTAGGTAGAGCATTTGCTGCTTTAGCAGATAATAAATAATCCCTATAATGAAAAGGAAAAAAGAAAGCACATCTTTCTTTTTTCCTTTTTTCTATTTCATAAATCCCTTATTAATAGTATAATTATTCATAATTATCTGTTTTATTTTTCTTTTATATCCTTACTATCTTTGTATACAAGGCTGTTCATGCCTTAAATAGTAAGATTATTCAAACTTTAATAAGAGGGGGGATTGACGGATGCTCAATAAAACAAATACATGGACACCGTCTTTATTTCGAGATTATAGAAATGCAGAACATGATGCGTGTGGAATCGTTTCCGTTATGGAGAAACGAAAAATTGCTACGAAAGAGAACATTGATCTTTGCATACAATCACTCGTCAAAATGAATCATAGAGCTGGTTTCATTAATGGTGAAGGAGATGGTATCGGAATTCACGTTGATGTCCCAAAAGCACTTTGGAATGAGAAGCTGAAAAATAACGGATACAATCCAACGATTGTGGATCATCCCCACTTTATCGTTGGACATTTTTTTCTAAATAAAAAAGAAAATATTGCTACTTTAAAAAATTATATTCGTATGCAATTAAATAACGAAAATTTCACTATTATTTTTGAAAGTGATGATGTAATAAATTCCGATGCACTCGGCCCACTTGGTAAACAAGAAGAACCTTTATTTTGGCAAGTTGCCCTTATCGCAGAAAATGAAGTTCAAAATATTGAGCGAACATTATTTTCTGTAACGATAAAAATAGAGGAAAACGAAGCGATTCATGTTGCTTCATTAAGTCGTAATCATGTTGTATATAAAGTTCTAGGTGCTGGCGATACACTTGTTGCCTATTACAACGATTTACAACACCCACTTATCGCTTCAACTATGACGCTAGGACATAACCGTTATTCTACTAATACATTATCTAATTTTTTTCGTGTACAACCATTTAGCATCCTTGGACATAATGGTGAAATTAACACAATTGCAAAATTACGCGATCAAGCTGACATGATTCATGTTCCACTTACTGCTGGGGGCAGTGACTCCCAAGATTTAAACCGCACCTTAGAAACTCTACTTGTTCAATACGACTACAGTTTATTTGAAGCAATGGATATACTATTCCCACCAATTATTAATGAAATTAAACTTTATGAACCGCATTTACAAGATTTATATACGTATATACGTGAAGCATGGGGGCATTTCGCACAAGGGCCAGCTGGCATTATTTCACGTTATAAAGATGAAGCTGTTTTCAGTGTCGACTCCCTTGGACTGCGACCAGTATGGAAAGTGGAAACAGAGAGTTCTTATATTTTCTCTTCTGAACCTGGAGTTGTATCACCAACTGAATATGTAGCCGAACCAAAACCACTCGCTCCTGGAGAAAAGGTCGGATTAAAATGGAATGAACGAGATGAACTTGTTCTTTATGAATATGACAAATACCAAACCCAAGTATACAACCGTTTTAAAGAGCGAATTGATACTAAAGATTATCATTTAAATTTATCTATCCCTAAAACAGAAGAAATTCAGGGATTATGTGATTCTGTCCAAGTTGAAACAAAACAATACGTTGCTTTCGGATGGGACCGAGAACATATTCAGCTTCTTGAACAGATGGCAACAAAAGGCGTTGAGCCAATTCGCTCACTGGGGCATGATTCACCACTTGCTGCACTCGATACTGATAGACGAAATATCGCTGACTTCATTAAGGAAAGTGTAGCCGTTGTTACAAATCCAGCAATCGATCGCGATCGAGAGGTCGAACACTTCTCCACACGAACGATACTTGGAGAGCGCCCAAGTTTATTAAGTGGTGCTAAACAGCCATTTGTAGTTGAGATGCTTTCTCCAATTATTTTAGAAGGAAGTGTAGCACAATCTATCACAGAGGAATTACACACAATTACGTACGAACAACTTATACAGCTATTCAATACTCATAGCTCTATCGCTACAATTTCTGCTACGTTCAGTCCGACAGAAACTTTACAATGCGCCTTAAATCGAATTAGTTCTGAAGCGATAACAGCCGTGAACGATGGGGCTTCCCTACTATTAATAGACGATGCCAACGCTCATCTAAATGAACGGTTATGGATTGATCCGCATTTAGTTACCGCTAAAGTACATCAAGTATTAAGCGAAAATAAATTACGCCGAAACTGTTCTCTCGTTATACGTTCTGGTGCCCTTCGCTCCTTACACGATATCGTCACACTGTATGGATTAGGAGCAGATAGTATTAATCCATATTTATTATTTGCAACCGTCAATGATGGGACAAAAACACCAATTATGAATTTGTATAATGCTCTTAATAAAGGACTGGAAAAAGTCATTTCAACAATTGGAATTCATGAATTGCGTGGTTACGGTCGTCTCTATTCCTCTATCGGATTGCATGAGGAAATCGCAAATATATTACAAATTACGAATTTCTTCGGTTCAAATGATTTAGCTTTTTCGCTTGAATCACTTGCTGAAGATGCACAAATGCGAGCGGATGATTATAACAATCCTAAAATTAGAATGCGAAAATCTTTTCACATATTTCCGCGAATTTGGAAAGCAATTGGCGATGTCGCAAAAGGCAACTCTTATGATGATTACCGTGACAAGTTAAGTGAATTAGAAGAAAATAACCCAATCGCAATTAGACACCTTATTCAAACGAAACAAACAAAACAGGTAGTCCCAACTGAAGATGTGTCCATCGGTATCCGCAATCATGATTTACCATTTATTATTAGTTCCATGTCATTCGGTTCTCAAAATGAAGTTGCCTTTCGTGCATATGCAGAAGCGGCCGATCAGCTAAATATGATTAGTTTGAACGGTGAAGGCGGCGAAATTAAAGATATGATCGGAAAATACCCACATACACGTGGACAACAAATTGCGTCCGGACGATTTGGCGTAAACGCCGAACTACTAAATTCATCAAACTTAATTGAAATAAAAATCGGGCAAGGGGCAAAGCCTGGTGAAGGTGGACATTTGCCAGGTTCAAAAGTAACAGCCAAAATCGCTGAAGCACGTAATGCTACAATTGGCTCAGATTTAATTTCACCTTCTAACAACCATGATATTTATTCAATTGAAGATTTAGCTCAAATGATTACAGAAATTAAAACGGCTAATCAACTTGCAAAAGTAGCTGTAAAAGTCCCTGTCGTCCCTAACATTGGAACAATTGCTGTCGGTATCGCAAAAGCTGGTGCTGATTTTATTAACATTAGCGGATTTGATGGTGGTACAGGTGCTGCACGCATTCACGCATTGCAACATGTAGGCCTTCCTGTAGAAATTGGGGTTAAAGCTGCTCATAATGCTTTACTAGAAGCCGATATGAGGCATAACGTAGAGATTTGGGCTGATGGTGGTATTCGAAGTGTAAATGACGCCTTAAAAATCATGCTCCTTGGAGCAAACCGCATCGGATTTGGCACATTATCAATGATTGCAATCGGCTGTACAACTTGCCGCGGATGTCACCTAGATACTTGTCACGTTGGCATCGCAACACAAATCGAGTCTGAGGCTCAGGCGAAAGAACACGGATTACGCCGCTTCGTCCCGCGCGAATTAGAAAGTGCCGTTGCTGGATTATTACATTTATTCACCACTTTTGGCGTAGAACTAAAACGATTAACAGGAAATCTTGGTTATACAAATTTACAAGACATTGTTGGGCGTTCCGATTTATTAGAGCAAGTTCGAGGCAAAAATTCATTAAACTTATGTAATTTACTACAAACGATAAAACATCCATCTGTTACAAAAACAGAATATGTACTGGAAAAACAATTTGAAACAGTTCATTCCCCTCACTCAAAAGAATTAGTGGGCGTCGGCGTAGAGCAACGCGTTATGGGTGGTCTAGAATCTTGCTATCGCGTTCGTAGTAAATTATATGAAGACACAAAACTTGAACCACTTACATTAAAGTATACGAATGGCTCTATTCCTGGAAATGGATTAGGCGCTTACAATAGTGAGAACTTATTTATACACGTAAATGGCGGTGCACAAGATGGTATTGGTAAAACCTCCTTTGGTGGTGGTATTTATATAACGAAAGCAAAAGGAAAAGACGGCATATATTATAACGGTTCTGTCGGAAAAGGTTTTGGATACGGCGCACAAAAAGGATCCCTATACGTTCAAGGTAACGCTGATGCTCGCGCTGGCATTCGCCTCTCTGGAGCAGACATGATAATTGGAGGGCGAATAACAAAGCCACTCCGTGAAAAAGAACAAGGGAATATAGGTGCATACTCTAATATTAAAGGTTTCGCTTTTGAATATATGACAAATGGGCGAGCGCTTGTTTTAGGGGATCCCGGTCCATGGATCTGTGCTGGTATGACTGGCGGTGTTGTTTATTTACGTCATGATGCAAGCCTTGGTTTAACAGAACAGGCCTTAAAAAGAAGAATCGCAAAAGGGGCAAATGTTACATTACAATCAATTAGTAAAAATGGTGTGCAAGATGTGACTGAGTTATTGCTAGATTATATTCGTGTATTAAATGAGCATGAGCAATATGAGGAAGTTGCTTTATTAACACCGTTACTCGATGATATGCAGCACCAGTTTTTTGAAATTATCCCGAAAAAAGAGCAGGCTGATCCATCTATCTCGACAGAGTGATATACCTCATTTTCATTTTCAAGAAAAAATTGACGAAGTACACTTCTCATAGTAATCTATAATAACAATTTGAAACCTGCTGAAATTCAGCAGGTTTTTTTACTAAAAATTGATGTTTAAAAAAAATTAGGAAAAATTATAAATGAATCTTAATTTCTTATTAACGTCACTAAAATATCACTTGCTAACATATTGTAATGAATGTATAGTATCATGTTGTACATTCATTATGACAAGAGAAAGGATCTTATTAAGGGTATGAAACTTGGTGCTCGCATTTTAAAAACGGGTATTGCCATCACATTAGCTTTATTTGCTTGTATTTTACTTCAATTACCGAGTCCGGTATTTGCGGGAATCTCAGCTATCTTCGCTGTTCAACCGTCTGTATACCGTTCGTATTTAACTGCACTTGAACAAATTCAAGCAAACGTCATTGGCGCGATATTCGCTATCGTATTTGCTACTGCTTTTGGACATAATCCTTTTATTATTGGATTAACATGTATATTAGTAATTGCTCTTACACTGCAATTACGATTAGAGAACACAATATCAATTGCTTTAGTAACAGTTATCGCCATTATGGAGTATCAGGGCGAAGATTTCTTTAGTTTTGCCTTACTTCGCTTTGCGACGATTATGATTGGGATTATTGCAGCTTCACTTGTAAATTTAGTGTTTATGCCGCCAAAATACGAAACAAAGCTATATCATCGTATCGTTGATAATACAGAAGAAATTGTAAAATGGATTCGAATGAATAGCAGGCAAGCTTCTGATTTTACAACGCTAAAAACTGATATTGATCGTATGAAAGAAAAAATGATCAAACTAAACCATTACTATTTGCTGTATAAAGAAGAAAGAAGCTACACGAAAAAAGTAAAGTTCGCAAAAATTCGTAAGCTCGTTTTATTCAGACAAATGTTAGCGACGACAAGCCGTGCTTTAAGTACGTTAAAATCATTACATCGTACTGAAAATGAACTGCGCTATATGCCAGAAGAATTTCAGGAATCTATCCAAAACGAACTTGATTCATTAACGCATTATCATGAACAAGTTTTATTAAAATTTATTGGTAAAGCAAAAAAACAACAATCCGTTGAAATGCTTGATGAAGTTGAAACAGGTAAACAAGAATTAATTGATATCTTTATGGATTATCAAAACAAAGACGATGAGGAAGCGTATAAAACATGGCTACACCTCTTCCCTCTTATTTCTGCCATTATTAACTATAGTGAAGAAGTAGAGCATTTAGATTTACTTGTGGATAGCTTCTACACATACCATAAACCAGAAGCAGAACTCCAAATCGACGATAAAAAAGAAGACGAATAAAGAAAACAGCTCCTTTTACGCTAAAGGAGCTGTTTCTGTTATGTGTTGAAGTTGATATAAATTGTAATAAAATCCTCTTTTTTTCATTAACTCTTCATGAGAACCTGTTTCTTTAATTTCACCATCTTCAATGTAAATAATCGTATCAACATGCGTAATCGTCGCCAATCGATGTGCGATTATAATCGTCGTCCGATCAGCAGCTAACGTCTGAAGCGCCTGTTGAATATATCGTTCATTTTCTAAATCTAAAGCAGACGTTGCTTCATCTAATATAAGTAATGATGGATTCTTTAGAAACACTCGTGCAATCGCTACACGTTGCCTTTGTCCACCGGATAACTTCACACCACGTTCCCCAACTACAGTATCATAACCATCAGGTAACTCAATAATAAAATCGTGAATTTGTGCAGCTTTGGCAGCTGAAATCACTTCTTCCTCTGTAGCTTTCGGATTTCCATATAAAATATTAGCTCCGATTGTATCGCTAAATAATAAATTATCTTGCAGTACAATTCCAATATGACTACGTAAATTTCTCATATCATACTTTCTTACATCTATCCCATCTACATAAACTGCACCTGAAGAAACATCATAGAAACGCGGGATTAAACTAGCAAGAGATGACTTCCCTCCCCCACTCGCTCCTACAAGTGCTACCTTCTCTCCTGGTAACATAGTTAACGAAAGGTTATGTAATATCTCTTTTTCATCCGAATTGTAACGAAAAGATACATTATCAAATATCACTTCACCATTTAATTTTTTCACTTGTACCGCACTTGGTACATTGACAATATCATATTTTTCATCTAACAATTCAAATACTCGATCCATCGATGCAAAAGACTGCGTTAATGTTGTAGATGAATTAACAAGGCGGCGAAGCGGACTATACAAACTATCCATATATCCAACGAAGGCAACCATAGTCCCTAATGTTAACTGCCCCTGAATCACTTCATATGCTGCAAAACCAATCACAAGTAACGGGCCTAAATCTGTTAACGTATTTACTGCCGAAAATGTTCTCGCCGTCCAACTCGTATGGGTTAATGCTTTCGTCAAAAATTCATTATTTCTTTTTTCAAACTGCTTCCCCTCATACTCTTCTAATGCAAAGCTACGTGTCACTTGCATCCCTTGAATACGTTCATGTAAATATCCTTGCATCGTTGCTAACGCTTGTGAACGCTCTTTCGTCAATTTTCGAAGACGCCCGAAAAAATATTTCACCGCCACTACATAAATAGGTAAAATTAAAAGCGCAACAAATGTCAATTTTATATTCATAGAAAACATAACGATAATAGCAATAGCAATTGTTGCCGTATCTAACCAAACATTCATCAAACCAGTAATTACAAAGTCCTTCGTTTGTTCTACATCATGAATGACACGTGAAATAATCTCCCCTGTTTTTGTATTCGAATAATAGCGTAAACTCAACTTTTGCAAATGACCAAAAATATGCTTTCGCAAATCATACAGTATTGTATTTGCGATACGCTGTGCGAAATATTGACGATAATATTCAATTGGCGGTCTTAATACTGCAAAAATAAAAAAAGCAATTCCAACGGCTGTTACTAATTGGGACGTTTTATCTTGAAGTGACCCTCCGCCTTGAATTACATCATCGATAATATATTTTAATAACCACGGCATAATAAGCGGGATGCCGAATTTAACTAGGCCAATCATAATCGTAATAGCAATAAGCCATCGATACGGTTTAACAAATTGCAAATATCTTTTTATGCCTTGCACATAATCCCCCCTCTAATAGGACAAACCTGCCGGGAAATCCCCTGCAGGTTTGTTTTAATTTCTGTACATTAAATATCTTTCATACCACATATCTACGAAATCTGGCGCGAATGGCCCTTTTCTTTGATGAATCCATTGTGTTAATTGTGCTACATTTCGTTTTAAAATGGTATCAATAACAGGTGGATACTGCATAATTTGACTGTGCTTTTCATACTCATCTTCATCCAAAAGTGTATATGTCATATCTGGATACACTTTAATATCTAAATCATAATCAATGTACTTCAATGCTTCGGAATCATATGCAAAAGGTGAGCTTAAATTACAATAATAATATACTCCCTCTTCCCTTAACATTCCAATCACATTAAACCAATAGTTTGCATGAAAATAACAAATTGCTGGTTCACGAGTAATCCATGTTCGGCCATCTGATTCTGTCACTACTGTACGATCATTTGCTCCGATCACAAGACTCTGTGTCCCCTTTAAAATTGTTGTCTCTTCCCACATTCTATGAATGGAGCCATTATGTTTATAACTATGTATTTGTACTTTTTCTCCTTCGTTGGGAAATCCCATATATGCTCCCTTCTTTCAACTGCAAATGCCCTTTGAACTGCATTCACTTTTTTTCTATTATAACTTTTTTGTCGAAATTTTAAAACTAAAGCGACAAGACTCTATTTTTTCACACTGAATACCATATCCCTAATCTTCTTAGGAGACGGTGTCTTCGCTGAATTATTTACAAACGAGGAAATTGGAATAGAAAAAGCCCTTCCTTATTTCTATGTAAAGAAGGACCTTGCACCGAAAGGTAACAATATATCTTATCCTAAATTCGAAATCATTTTTTCAGTTTCAAAAGATTGAATCACACTATTTGTTTGCTTTTCAAACTTCTCATGTAACAGCTTTAACGCTAATTCTGTTCTATATATTTCTTGGCGGATAAAATGTAATTCCTTTTTATCGCACGTATCCTTTTCGCTCATTTCAATTTGCTGATACTTCTCTAGATGAGCTTGTAACTTCAACAACTCATCCATCGTTTCCAATTGCTCTCCTACCAACTTATCAAAATCGTTCATTACTTACCCCCTTTTGGACTTATTTATCAGTTATTATTCCTCATTACATATTTCTAATCTTTAACTTCCTTCTCCTTTGACTACATTTGTTGACTTATTAGAAGTTATGTCGTTCGCTTTATTTTCATTACCATGACCAAAGCACAAAGAAAACACTTCTCACGAATTAGAGAAGTGTTTTTCTTTCATTACTGATTTGAACTAGAAGATTGTGATTGTTTTGCAGCTGATTGTGCATTTTGTTTTTTCACAGCATGCACATCTGTTTCAGTTGCAAATTCTGTACCATAACTAGCGTTTGCACTTTGTGCACCAGAAGCTTGCGCTTTCTTTGCTTCTGATTGTGCGTTTGCTTGTTTTACTGCTTGTACATTTGTTTCAGTCGCAAACTCTGTACCATAACTAGCATTTGTACTTTGAATGCTAGCACCAGAAGTTGCCTTGTTATAACCTTGTTGTTTTTTACTCATCTTTCTCACCTCCACAACCAATAATGTAACCAATTCACTTAGAAGCTATCCGTAATTTTCTTTAAAAAAATTCCGCATATATCTCTTATTACTCATTCAAACTATAGAAAATGGAGGTGGAAATATGTATATAGGACGCGATATGACTGAACTAACGATGCTTTCAAAAAATGAATGGAAAGAAGATGAATTAGCTTATTTTCATCATTCATTACAACAGATTCTGCCCTATTTAAACGCAGAAGGACAAAGTATTTATAAAGAAATTGTTATAGAAATTGAATCAAGAGGCGGCTTACAAGAAGGTGAAGCTAGTTGGACTCATGGGACAAAAATTTCTTACGATTAAAAAAGTGTTCCCAATTTAGGGAACACTTTTTTGTTTATTGCATTGTAATTTTCTCAACGCAACTCTCATAAATCGTACGATGCGATTTAGAGAAAGGTAACTGTTCAAATGCTTCTTTCGATACAAATTTCAATGTATCTGTTTCAACAATTTCACCAGTTACTTTTCCGTAAAATACGAATATATCCCAAGTCCGATGTGTAAACGTATGTTGTACATTCATCGCGTATTCTTCAATAGAAATCGAAATCTCAAATTTTTCTTTCATATAATCTATAAGCTGTTCCTTCTGATTACGAATCCCTTCGCCAAGTTCAATATTCGGAAACTCCCACATATTAGCTAATAAACCGGTACTTGGACGTTTATTAATGACGTAACGACCATCTTCTGTTTGAAGTACTCCTGCAACAATCGGTACCATCGTAGGAGCCTTCGCTTTACTTTTTACTGGTAATTCCTTTTGAACACCTTCAGCATATCCCCTGCAATGCTCACGTACAGGACAAAGTAAGCATGCTGGATTTTTAGGAATACAAATCAGTGCTCCTAATTCCATCAAACCTTGATTAAAATAAGATGGATTTTCAGCCGAAATAATTTCACGCACAATCTCTTCAAACACTTTTCTAGTCTTCGGTTTTGCAATGTCATCCCACACGGATAAAATGCGAGATAATACACGCATAACATTTCCGTCAACTGCTGGCTCTGGTATACCATATGCGATACTTAAAATAGCACCTTTTGTATATGGTCCGACTCCTTTTAACTTTTCAATTTTCTTTACATCACTCGGTACTATCCCGCCATATACTTCTTTTACCTCTTTTACTGCTGCATGTAAATTTCTCGCTCTAGAATAATACCCTAAACCTTCCCATGCTTTTAATACTTCTTCATCATCCGCATTTGCCAAAGCCTCTAGAGTAGGAAACTTCCCCATAAAATTCGCGTAATATGGTTTTACAGCTTCTACCCTTGTTTGCTGTAACATAATTTCCGAAACCCAAACACGATATGGGTCTTTATTTTTACGCCACGGTAAGTCGCGTTGCTCTTTTTCAAACCAACCAATTAAATCATTTTGAAACTGCTCTATGTTAAAATTATTTAAAATTTCAAGTGTCAAACTTGATCCCCCTCATTTTTTTGCATATAAGTACTATTATAAAGATTTTAGGAAAAAATTTAAGTAAGATGACATAGGAAATAGAAGGCAAAGGACTTGAGGTATCGAATAAAAAGAGTTACATTAATAAAAAACGGAGGTGGATTTCTATGGACACAGCCACTCACCTTGTTATGGGCGTTACTCTAGGCAGTTTGGCTACATTAGACCCAGCCATAGCACAAAGTGATATTGGGCCACAAGCAGTTATGCTTGCTACAATTGCCGGTTCCAATATTCCTGACATCGATACAGTTTTAAAATTGCGTAATAACGCTAAATATATAAGAAATCATCGTGGTATTACTCATTCCATTCCTGCAGTGATTCTTTGGTCATTCCTTATAAGTGGCATCTCTTTCGCCTTCTTTTCAGAAGCTCCATATTTGCATCTACTACTTTGGTCATTTATTGCCGTCTTTCTTCATGTCTTTGTAGATATTTTCAATGCTTACGGTACACAGGCATTACGGCCCTTCACAAAAAAATGGGTAGCACTCGGCATCATTAATACATTTGATACCGTCATTTTCTTTATCCATATACTCGCAATTGCTTGTATGCTCGTAGGTTCCCATAAAGGGTATACTGCCTTAGCAGCGTATATATTGATGACTGTTTACTACATCGGACGGATTATGATGCATAGAAACATACGTAGCGTCGTATATAAACGTTTCAATAACGTTGAGAAGATCATCATTTCTCCTTCTTATCGATTTTATCATTATCATTTAGCAATCGTTACAACTGATTATTACTACGTTGCTAGATGGCATCGTGGTAACATCATGCTATACGATAAGTTCGATCGGGTACCGTTCCCAGATAATGCTATTATGCGCGCTGCTAAACAAGATGAAAACATCTCAGCATTTCTATCTTTCTCTCCTGTGTATCGCTGGGACATTTTCGATTATGATCATTATTACGAAGTTCGATTCATTGATTTGCGATATCGCAGTAAAGATTATTATCCATTCGTTGCAATTGTTCAACTCGATCAAAATTTAAATATTATTAGTTCCTATACAGGATGGATTTTTAGTGAAGAAAAACTTCGAAAAAAGCTGGAATTACTTCCACATTAAAAAAAGCGACTTAAGTCGCTTTTTTTAATGTTTCAAATGATCTTCTTGATTAATTAAATGGCTATATTTCGGATTATTTGTACGCATTTCATGAAGGCGTCCTCCATGATTATTAATCCATGATCGAACCACTTGTTCAGTCATTTCCTCTCCTTGATAACGACCGGATTTCGCATAAGTTGTTCGAAAGTCTTCCCACAGTAATTCAACCCACGCACGAGCCTGTGCGTAAGAAAGCTTGTCATTTTTGTCTAATAGTTCTTTCGTTAATGCTTCATAAATATCATTCATGTTCTAGTCTCCTTTTACCTAATTATCCCTTCATTTCTAAAGGATAGTTTCTTCTATTTTGCACATTCTATAAGTGATACTTCTTAAAGAGGTATCAACTGATGATGAGGAGGGCGTTCGCAATGGGTAAACAAGCCGAATTTTGGTCTGAGTCAAAAAACAACAGCAAAATCGACGGTCAACCGAAAGCGAAATCACGCTTCGCTTCGAAACGACCTAACGGCACAATTAACACGCACCCACAAGAACGTATGCGTGCTGCAAATCAGCAGGAAGAGTAGTACAAATTAAATTAACTTCCTACACGAGGTGATAAAGATGAGCTACCGTGATCGCTTAGATAGTCGTTCTGAATTATTTAACCATACGTGGACTCGTCCGAAACATGCTAAAGCGCAAGTTAACGGACAGACGCAACAAACCCAGTCTCTCATTATATTGGCAAATGAATGTAAGAAACGCCAATTTTAGAATCTCCTATCTCCTGTAACGCCTACCAAAGATGAAAACCAGAGAGATATTCGCTCTCTGGTTTTTATTTTTCTTGTAATAAGGAAATTGGTATTCCAATCTCTTCATTATCATTTTGCTTATGTCCCCAAGCAAATACCCCATTGAAATACGTAATTTCAAATAATATACCAGGTTCTTCTACCAATTCATATGTCTCACCAATATGGAATTTGTTTATGTCAGTCATATAAGCACGAGCCATTGCCATCTTTCTCATTAATACATCGAACTCATTTACAATTCCGAGCTGCTCTGCCTTTATTGCTTGCTCTTTCAAAACCCCAATTTCTTCCCTTAGCTCATGTGGTGTCATTTCACTGTAGCGCTTTGGCATATTCATCTTATTCCCCTCATCCCTCTTCACGTTTCATTTGCAAAAATATCTCTATCTCATCAATAGAGAATCCTTTGCGATATAGCGCTTGTTTCATCTTATTTTCAAATGTCCAGCCATCATACTTCTTATATTTCTCATAATATTTATTCCCATGATAGTGTAACGCTTCTTGTTGCTGTTCGTCATCTTTTTCGTCTTTCAATTCTTCCAAACAAATTTGAATCACATCTCTAGAATACCCTTTACGAACAAGCATTTCGTCTAACTTTAGCTTCATTTGTAAAAAGGAATGTTTTTGATAAGATCTTTTCTTCTTTTCTATAAGATGTAAAGCATTCTCAATTTGCTTTTCCTTCGGATATTCTTGTAAACTATGCGTAATAATTAGATCCTGAACTCCTTTATTTAACAACTCTCTTTTAATAACAGTGGGACCTTTTCGATTCACATTACTTTGTGTTCTCGTATATAAAACAGCGTACTCTTTATCATTAATATATCGGTCATGTAATAATTTCGAAACGACTTCAGAGATGATGGACTGTCCCACTTCTTTTTTTCGTAAAAAATCTTCTATTTCTTGTTTCGTTCTCATTTGATAGGATAAATAGGAGATTGCTTGTAAATATGCTTTTTGTACCTCTTCATTGTACAAAATATTTCCTAACGCTATTTCATCAATTTCTAAGCCCTTTTGTAATCCGTGTTTTATTAAGATTACTTGATTCACACTAAACCCGTACTCTTCACCTTGACCTTTATCAATATAAATATTAAACCGTTCTTTCGATCGTTTTTGCACTTCTATTTTTGTAATGACAGCCATACTCTCACCTCTCTATTATTTTAACGTATTATCCGAAAGAAGTCTCCTTCCTGGGGCGTGTGAAAGACGATAGTCTAGCGGTAGGTGGGGGATGAATTTCGGTTTGGCGTAGCCAAACATTTGGTTTTCTGATTTTTTTTGCCTCTGATATAATCATTCTTATAAGAGGTAAAGTTTGGTATAACAATGAAAGTAGATAATAATAATGTAATATTCAGGTTGTGTGATCACCGTCATAGCTTATGGGAAATGAAGCGAAAACTGAGGTGAATGGAAATGCTAAAGCAGAATAAGGCGTACAAATTTCGTCTGTATCCTACAGAAGAACAAGCTCATCTCATACGTAAAACGTTCGGATGTGTACGCTTTGTGTATAATAAAATGCTGGCTGAGCGGAAAGAAATATACGAAACATATAAAGAGAACAAGGAAGAGCTGAAGAAACAAAAATTCCCTACTCCTGCGAAATACAAAGTGGCGTATGAATGGCTTAAAGAGGTCGATTCCTTAGCATTGGCTAACGCGCAATTAAACTTGCAAACTGCGTATAAGAACTTTTTTAGTGGTCAAAGTGATTTTCCTACATTCAAAAGTAGAAAGAGTAGAAA
The DNA here is from genome assembly GCF_054353775.1 of Bacillus sp. 5w2. Taxonomy (NCBI): domain Bacteria; kingdom Bacillati; phylum Bacillota; class Bacilli; order Caryophanales; family Bacillaceae; genus Bacillus; species Bacillus sp. 5w2. The sequence continues at coordinate 21,048 of NZ_JBTIWT010000007.1, forward strand.
ATCTTATACAACGAATCGCGTAAACGGAAATATTATGTTATTTCATGGTTATATCAAATTACCGAAATTGCAAATGGTGAAACTGAAGCAACATAGGGAGATACCGCCAAATCATATCATCAAATCTTGTACGATTTCGATGACACCTACCGGTAAATACTATGTGTCTATCTTGACTGAATATAAAAAAGAGATTGTACAAAAAGAAGTACAAAGTGTAGTTGGATTAGACTTTGCAATGGCTGAATTATATGTGAGTAGCGAAGATGAGAAAGCCAATTATCCTCGCTTTTATCATCAGATGTTAGACAAACTAGCGAAGGCACAACGAGTATTAGCCAGACGTGTGAAAGATTCGGTACGCTGGAATAAACAACGCATTCGTGTAGCGAAGCTGCATGAAAAGGTCGCAAATCAACGTAAGAATTTCCTTCATCACAAGTCTAAAGAATTGGCTACTCATTTTGACGTTGTAGCAATCGAAGATTTACATATGAAAGGAATGTCACGAGCACTTCGCTTTGGTAAGAGTGTAGCTGATAACGGCTGGGGGATGTTCACGACATTTTTAGCATATAAGCTACAAGAACAAGGAAAACAGCTTGTGAAAATAGATAAATGGTTTCCTTCTACAAAGATGTGTAGTCGTTGTGGAAACAAAAAAGAAATGTCACTATCTGAACGTACGTATGCGTGTTCGTGTGGACTAACAATCAGTCGTGACTATAACGCAGCGATCAATATCAAAAAGGAAGCGATGCGGTTATTCGCATTGATATAAACCGTAAAAAATAACCTTTGGAACAAGGGAGTTAGCTCGGCTGTCTTAAGACAAATTCGTTAGCTATCAAAAGTAGCGATGAACCGAGAAGCCCCCACTTCAAGTCAGCTCGTAAGAGATACTAAGTGGTGGGTAGTTCACCATAGTCAAGGAACGTTTTTGCTTTTCAAGAATATATATAATGAGGAGGAAATAATTGTGAGAATCGCAATTTCTGGTGGTACCGGCTTTATCGGTAAATACCTTTCTACTTTTTTTATTCAAAAAGGATATACTGTTTACATTCTTACTCGAAACAAAACTACTGAAACTTCACATCCTAACCTTCAATACGTACAATGGACACCAGATTTACAAATCTTCCCCCTCTCCTCTATTGATGTAGTTATTAATCTAGCTGGAGAGTCTATTAATAGTAGGTGGACAAAGAAACAAAAGGAATCCATTTTAAACAGTAGAATTCAAACAACAAAAGGACTCATTAAACAATTGCAAAAACTAAATACAAAACCAAGCACATTTATTAACGCAAGTGCCATTGGATACTATGGCACTTCTGAAACCGAGTCTTTTACAGAACAGCATGAGACTCCTGGAAATGACTTTTTAGCAAATACAGTATATTCATGGGAACAAGAAGCATCTAAAGCACGTTCTCTCGGAATACGAACAATCTACGCAAGACTTGGAGTTGTATTAGGCGCAGACGGAGGAGCTCTTCCAAAAATGCTACTCCCCTATCAATTCTATATCGGAGGTACAATTGGATCTGGAAACCAATGGTTATCATGGATTCATATAGATGATGTCGTTCGCCTAATTGATTTCATCATACACAAAGAAGAAGTTGATGGACCTTTTAACATTACGGCTCCCCTACCTATAAGAATGAAGGAATTTGGAGAAACCATTGCAACTATAATGAAAAAACCTCATTGGTTACCTGTCCCTTCATTTATGCTTCACACTTTATTGGGTGAGATGAGTATACTTGTACTAGAAGGACAACATGTATTACCTACTAAAGCAATTGAACATGGGTATCAATACACATTTCCAACAGTAGACCATGCATTACAAAATATACTTTCGCATACAATGTAGTACTTCTAAAACACAGTTTTACAGGGGCCCTTTCAAAACCTTCATTTTCTAGAATCCGGAGCATTATTACACAAATAATCTTTCAGTTACTTCCCCTTAAATTCCATTAACATTATAAAGTAACAGAAATGAGGTACCTATGAAAATATTGCTCAAACAAGCCATTGTCTATCCTATTACATCCTCGAAATTTCAAGGGGATGTACTCGTTATAGGAGAACGAATTGCTGAGGTCAAGCCTTCCATTCAACCTACTCAAGATATGACAGTTATAGACGCGCGTGCTCTTCATCTCTTACCTGGATTTATTGATGTCCATACTCATCTTGGTCTCTATGATGAAGGTACTGGTTGGGCTGGCAATGATGCAAATGAAACATCTGAAGTTTCAACACCACATATCCGTTCTTTGGACGGAATCCACCCTTTTGATATTGCATTTCAAGATGCTGTACAAAACGGAATCACAACTGTTCATGTTATGCCAGGAAGTCAAAATATTATCGGTGGTACTACTTGTGTAATAAAAACAGCTGGAACTTGTATTGATCATATGATTATTCAAGAACCTGCTGGCTTAAAGATTGCCTTTGGAGAAAACCCTAAAAAGGTCCATAGTAATGGAACGAAAGAATCCATAACACGTATGGGAATTATGGGATTACTTCGGGAATCATTTTATGAAGCACAGCACTACGGGCATGAAGCTGATTTTCGAATGCTTCCTATCTTAAAAGCATTACGCCGCGAAATACCCGTGCGTATCCACGCTCACCGAGCAGATGATATTAGTTCTGCTCTACGCTTTGCAACAGAATTCAATCTCGATTTACGCATTGAACATTGTACAGAAGGACACTTTATTGTTGAAGAGCTTTCGAAACACAATTTGAAGGTTTCCGTTGGCCCCACTCTTACACGCCGTTCTAAAATCGAACTAAAAAACAAAACATGGGATACTTACCATATATTATCAAAAAATGGAGTGGAAGTTTCTATCACAACAGATCACCCTTATACACCCATTCAATATTTAAATGTTTGTGCTGCTGTCGCAGTAAGGGAAGGATTAGACGAAAAAACTGCACTAGAAGGAATCACTATATTTCCAGCGCGAAATTTACGTTTAGAGGATAGAATTGGAAGCATTGAGGTTGGAAAAGACGCTGATCTCGTGTTATGGACTCATCATCCTTTCCATTATTTAGCCAAGCCTGTACTAACCATGATTGATGGAAAAATAATTTACAAAAAAAATAAAAAAAACTAGTTTATTTTTTTGACTAGATAAAGTATTATACGATTATAAACTGAATGAAACCATAATCAATTTGTGTCGTGATTATCATTTTCAAATTGATGAATGGGGAAGGCAAATGGTGCGCCACCAGCGTTAGAAACTGGTTCTAGTGGGTTCGATTCCCACCCCGAAATTTTTTAAAGATTGATATAAAAATTTCGAGGGTGGGGTGTTTTTTCGGCATGCTACCCTCGTGTGAGGAGGAGTTAGTATGTTGAAAAAACGCGACTTACACGACAGCCACGTTCTATACGAGTTAATGGTGGATCCAGCTGTCTTCCCTTTTGTGCGTCAAAAGGCTTATTCTTATGAAGAATATTTATTTTTAACGAAACAAACGATTGAAGCAGAAGAGCGTGGGGAATTAATTTCACGCACAATTTTAGATGAATGGGGTAACCCCATCGGAACAATTACTTTATTTGATGTGCAAGAAAAAGCCGGATTCCTTGGAACATGGCTTGGTAAACCATATCATGGAAAAGGCTATAATAAATTGGCGAAAGATTCATTTTTTAGCGAACTTTTCTATGAATTAGATATTGAAACCATCTTTATGCGTATTCGTAAAATAAATATTCGTTCTATTAAAGCTGCCGAAAAACTACAATATGTAAATCTAGCAAACGAAACAAGAAAAGCCGTTTATGATGAAATTAACGCAAATGAAGAAGTATATAACTTATATGAAATTCCAAAAGATCAATATACACTTGCTACAATGCGAGATACAACATTCCAAGATGCTCATCAACTAAAAGAAGCATAATCTAAATTTTCAGAAATAATAATTAACCATTAACATTTTGACATATACGTATATCACCCCATGTCTTTGGAAACGATAGATAGTAACTTTAAGACACGAGGTGATTTGTAATGGATAAAAAGAAACGTGACAAAGCAAAAAACACATTATCTAGTACACAAGAAGTTCTATACCAACGAGAATTTCGCAAAGCAGATCGCGCAGCGGGTTATCGCTCGAAAAGTATTTAAAGTGAGAATGAATAATTAGAAGTTTTCCCCCTAATTATTCATTCTCATTACATATTTTTTCTACGTGATAGAATAGATAAAAAAGTTCCTTATTTATAAGGAACTTTTTTTATGTGGATAACGTTATCCACATAATTTATAGAATTTTGAATAAATTACACGAACCCTTCACGAGTTTATATGTTGTAACGCATAGTAAATGTTAGAATTGTGGATATTTTTCTAAAAATTGTGGACAATGTGGATATAGTTGTTAATATTTCGACTTTACTGTTTAATGAAAGCGTAATCTTCATGTGGATAAGTTATTACTTTATCTTATAAAACAATAAAGAACCCTCTTTAAACATATAAAAGAGGGTTTCATATCAAGTAAATAATTGTGCAAGAGCAGGTGATTTAATAGGTATATGATTCGATTCTACATGATTTTCTGCCAAAATTGTATCCACAATATGACCAGCTGGCTCCGGACGATAAATGCCTTTCATCGCTTCTTTCATTTGAAGAAGCTTCATATCATCTTGTAATAACGCCTCTGTTTTTGCAAAAACCTCACTATCATCACGAATGACAACTGCAGCTCCTTTTCTTTCAAAGTACATCGCATTTTCATTTTCTTGTCCTGGAACAGGCTTATATAAAATGACAGGTACTTGCAATGCTGCCGCTTCACTTAACGTAATACCGCCTGGCTTCGTAATCATACAAGAAGTAACACGGAATAATTCATCAATATTTTCAACATAGCCAAATACTTTTAATGCATCAGGATTTTTTTCCTGTATCCCTAATAAATCCTGTTTTAACGCTTCATTTTTCCCACAAACGACAACTACTTGTAAATCTGGTACTGACATAAATGATTGGCATAGTTCTTTTACACTTCCTAATACCCCATGAGCACCTGCTACAATTAGTAAAATCTTTTTATTCTTACATAACTGATATTTATTATATATAATGTCTGGATTTATCTTTAACTCAAAACTACTACGAATTGGAATTCCAGTTTCAACAATTTGCTCCGCAGGCACACCAATATCAATCATAACTTTTTTCACGTGATCAGTTGCTACAAAATAACGATCTACTTCCCGATGAATCCATATTTTGTGCACACAAAAATCCGTTAATACGTTATACACAGGAATTGAAATACCTGTTTGCTTTTTTAATTCTGGTACAGCTATAATCGGAAAGGTATTAATAACAATATCCGGTTTCTCTGCTTGTAAAAGTAATTTCAAACGTTTTCTTCCAAAATTCGCATACCAAGATGCTATTTTTTTATCATAAATTTTTTCTACGCCATAATAAAACAAGCGGTATAATTCTTTTCCGATTGTATAACTTTTTAAATATAAATATTTTGTAATATCGGTTATAACTGGATGTGATTCTCCGAACAAATCGCATACAATTACATCTTTAATTCCTTTTTGGCGAAATGTTTGTTCTAATGTTTTCGCTACTTGCACATGACCATTACCGTAATGTGCAGTTAATATTAAAACCTTGGGGTTTTTTATCAAACAAATCCACTCCTAGCTTATTGTTTCTCCATATTGCATATACGACAATAGGAAAAACATTTTCCTTAAAAATTACATAAACAGATTCTAATACTTCTCTTTCAGCTATGTACCTGTCGTGGATATGCAAAGCATATAAGATTGACCCCTTAATCCTATCTGTGCTCATATCTTTACATTATACTTTCCTATAAGAGCTTTCGCAATAACTTACAAATGTTCTCTATTCCATGATACTCACTCTTTTACTTCTTAATTCTTTTTACTATTTTGATTTCCCTTTACAATTATGTAAATTTCTCCACTTATTCCTTACAAAAATATGGATATTCTGTTTTCAGTATACTCTTTTATATATATATACTCTAGGTTTTATTGTAAAGAAAGCAAAAAGCCTAATCCAATATTTGGATTAGACTACTTGTAAAATATGTCTTGCTTGTTCTACATTTTTTTCAGTAGGTGGTTCTACATTCACAAGTGGGTACTTATGCCCAAGTGCCTCCCATTTATATACACCAAGCTTATGGTATGGTAGCACTTCAACTTTCTGAACATTAGACAGACTTTGAATAAAGCTAGATAGTTTTTGTAGATCCTCTTCATTATCCGTAACACCAGGAACTAATACGTGTCGTACCCAAATCGGTTTATTTTTATCCGATAAATAACGAGCAAATTGTAAAATATGTTCATTGGGTTTCCCTGTTAATTTACGGTGTTTCTTTGAATCAATATGTTTCAAATCCAATAAAACTAAATCTGTGTAATCCATTAAAATATCTAGCTTATTTTGGAATTCTGGTTCTTCAGAATAACAACCACCCGAAGAATCAATTGTTGTATGAATTCCAGCTTCTTTACATTTCTTAAATAATTCAATTAAGAAATCTAGCTGTAATAATGGTTCCCCACCACTAACTGTTATACCGCCTCCGGAAGCTTCAATAAAAGGAAGGTAACATGTCACATCCTGCATTACTTCTTCGACTGTTATTTCTTTTCCTTTACCGATCTCCCACGTATCAGCATTATGACAATATTGACAACGTAATAAACACCCTTGTGTAAATATGACATAACGAATTCCTGGGCCATCAACAGTACCACAAGACTCTACAGAATGAATTCTTCCTTTTACCATGTTACTTCCTCCTTTATTGAAACAGCCTCCCTCTGCTATTTATAAAATGCAGAGGGACACCTTTTTCACTTACATGCTTTCATGCATTGTACGGTTAATTACATCAATTTGTTGTTCACGAGTTAATTTAATAAAGTTTACAGCGTAACCAGATACGCGAATTGTTAATTGTGGATATTTTTCAGGATGTTCCATTGCATCCATTAATGTTTCACGGTTAAATACGTTAATATTTAAGTGATGGCCTTCTTTTACTGCATAACCATCAAGCATTGATACTAAGTTACGTACTTGTACATCATCTTCTTTACCAAGTGCTTTTGGAATAATAGAGAATGTATTAGAAATACCATCTTGTGCATCTTCATATGGTAATTTAGCTACAGATAATAATGAAGCTAATGCACCTTTTGTATCACGTCCATGCATAGGGTTCGCACCTGGTGCAAATGGTTCTCCAGTACGGCGACCATCTGGAGTGTTACCAGTTTTCTTACCGTATACAACGTTAGATGTGATTGTTAAGATTGACATTGTATGAACAGAATTTCTGTATGTTTTATGTTTACGAAGTTTATTCATAAATGTTTTCACAAGATTTACAGCGATTTCATCTACACGATCATCATTGTTACCGTATTTAGGGAAATCTCCTTCGATTTCAAAATCAACTGCAATACCGTTTTCATCGCGAATTGGTTTTACTTTTGCGTGTTTAATTGCACTTAAAGAGTCTGCTACTACAGATAGACCCGCGATACCTGTTGCCATTGTACGAAGAACATTTGTATCATGAAGTGCCATTTCAATACGTTCATAGCTATATTTATCGTGCATGTAGTGAATAACATTTAATGTGTTTAAGTATAGACCCGCTAACCATTCCATTGTCATATCAAACTTATGCATAACTTCTTCATAATCTAATACTTCAGAAGTAATCGGTGCGTACTCAGGACCAACTTGTGCTTTAGATTTTTCATCTTTACCACCATTAATCGCATATAGTAATGCTTTTGCTAAGTTTGCACGTGCGCCGAAGAACTGCATTTGTTTACCAATTCTCATTGCAGATACACAACAAGCAATTCCGTAGTCATCGCCGTAGTCAGCACGCATAATGTCATCATTTTCATATTGAATTGCTGATGTTTTAATAGACATTTTCGCACAGTAGTTTTTAAAGTTCTGTGGTAATTGTTTTGACCAAAGAACTGTTAAGTTTGGTTCTGGAGCTGGTCCTAAATTATCTAATGTATGCAAGAAACGGAATGAGTTCTTTGTTACTAAAGGACGACCATCTAATGCCATACCACCGATAGATTCAGTTACCCAAGTTGGGTCACCAGAGAATAATTCATTATAATCAGGTGTTCTTGCAAATTTCACAAGACGTAATTTCATAATAAAGTGATCTACAATTTCTTGTACTTCTTCTTCTGTTAAAGTACCATTTGCTAAATCTCTTTCAATATAAATATCTAAGAATGTAGAAGTACGTCCAAGACTCATTGCAGCTCCGTTTTGCTCTTTAATTGCTGCCAGATATGCGAAGTATAACCATTGGAATGCTTCTTGTGCATTTGTTGCTGGCTTAGAAATATCAAAGCCATGAGAAGCAGCCATTTGTTTTAATTCTTGAAGTGCACGCATTTGCTCAGATAACTCTTCACGTAAACGCATTGTATCTTCGCTCATCACACCGCCAGTTAAATCTAAATCAGCTTTTTTCGCTTCAATTAAATGATCAATACCATATAACGCTACGCGGCGATAGTCACCGATAATACGCCCACGTCCGTATGCATCTGGAAGACCAGTAATAACGCCTGATTTACGTGCATTTCTCATTTCTGGTGTGTATGCATCGAATACGCCTTGGTTATGAGTTTTTCTCCAATCTCTAAAAATACGACTAAGTTCTTTATCCATTTCGTATCCATAAGATTCACAAGCTTGTTCCGCCATACGAATACCACCATATGGTTGTAAAGAACGTTTAAATGGTTTTTCAGTTTGGAAACCGACTACTTTTTCAATATCTTTATTTAAATATCCTGGTTCATGTGATGTAATAGAAGAAACAATTTTTGTATCCATATCAAGAACGCCACCGTTTTCACGTTCTTTCGTTGTTAAATCCATTACTTGATCCCAAAGTTGCTTCGTTGCTTCAGTTGCTCCCGCTAAGAAAGATTCGTCTCCTTCGAAAACGTTTACATTATTTAAAATGAAATCGCGAACATCAATCTCTGCTTTCCATTTTTCACCTTTAAAGTTTTCCCATGCATTTTTAACATTTTCTAATACTTGAGTCATCCTAATCTCCTCCATTTTTGATTAGTACAGGACTAAGATTTTTTATATAACAGCTTACACACTTAGAATACTACTTTTTTGCGAAAGTGAACGAAATAGTTGTGACATGTTTGTGAAATGTTGAGCAAACCACTATATACATAGTATTAACTTCACTTAAAAGTCTTTATAATTAACCCTTTCCTTAATTGTATTTTTTTGGTATCCTTATATACGAGTCCTATTTTGTAATAGAAGAACAATACCCATTGTAGAGCTGTAATACTCTTATCTCCTAATCTGTTATAGTTTTTATAACAGAACAAAAAAGTGTACATATGTTGTACACTTTTTTTGTTACTACTCTAAAACATCTCTTTTTCTATTCCCATCATAGAATCCACCACGACTGCCTTCTAATACAATTAATTGCTCCAATCCTTCTATATGATCACCTATAATTCGCAAGACAGCTGGAGGATGGCCTATTTTCGCAAAATGTTCACTGGGACGAATGCGGTTCATCTTATCGACCTCTACACGACTTACACATGCAATTTCGAATCCTGACAGAATAGCTTTCACTTGTGCTACACAAGGTGACAGTAAAGATCTATACCCGATTTCTTTCAAACACTTACGGCTAAACGCATTCGGTACAGCGATAAGAGAGCCTACTCCTAGATCTTTTCTATCACAAGCTAAATTTAATGCATATTTAAATGCAGTTACAAGATGAAGCGGTACTCTTAAATCTAAATAATGATTTAGATCATTTAATGCGACATCTATTCCATCTGCAATAGCTTTTGCGAAAGGATATAATTCCCTAGCCGGAATAACAAAGTCACCGTCTATAAACAACATAATATCCCCTTTTGCAAAATAAGTTCCAAGTGAACGCCCCACATCGTTTCCAAGTGCTTCTTTATATACAATTGTTGTTGCTCCCTTGTCTTTTGCAATCGTTGCTGTTTTATCAGACGAACCATTTACAACAACGATAATTTCAAAAGCTTCAATTTTGCGAAGCTCTTCTATAACGTTTCCAATTGTTTTCTCTTCATCTTGTACAGGAATAATGACCGATAATTGCTTCCCTTTATACAACTTAGATGTAACGCCCCATCCTTGATAAAAATCTTTGAAACTTAAAGTATGATAGACACACTCTCTTTTCCTATTTCCGTCATCATACCCTCCGCGCTCATCACTGCCTACTATCCGCTCCGCTACTGCTTCTATATGATCACCTATCATCCGTTTTTCAGATGGGGAAAGACCCGTGCCATACGCAGCGTGCTCGGTCGGACGAAATTTATTCGGGGTAATAACGTCAATTGCACAATGACGACTAATTCTCCATTTGCTTTGTACTAGGCGTAAATGAGCCACAATAGGATTAACAAAACATTCATATCCAATGCTTTGAACAACTTCTTTCGTCAACGCATGAGGTACAGATAATAAAGAATCAATTTTTAACTCTTCACGCTCTAACATTGCATTTAATATTTGGCGCCATACTGTCACGGAGTGCGGTTTTTGTTTCTTTAAAAATAATGCGTCCAAATTATTTAAAACGATGTCGGCCTGATCATGTAAAATTGGATTCAGGAATAATTGTAATTTTGAAGTTTGAATAGCAAAATCTCCATCTATAAATAGTAATACATCACCTATCGCGTGTTTTGCACCAACCGCACGGCCAACATCGTTACCAAGTGAATCCTTATACCGGATTACCTTACATCCTAAACGCTCAGCGATCGCTTCTGTATTATCGTTACAACCGTTTGCTACTACAATAATCTCTACTGGATTTAATCCTTTTACCGATTGAATAACGTCTGAAATCGTATCCGCTTCATTACATACAGGTATAATAATTGATAGCGACTTAGCCATTGTTTTCTTCACGAAACCATTTAATAGTTTCTTTCAATCCTTGTTCCCACGTTACTGTCGCTTGAAATTGAACAAGTTCTCTTAATTTCGTTACATCTGGTCTTCTATTTGGAATTTCTTCAAACCCATGTGGATATACTTCATCAAAAGGAACTTGGACAATTTTTGATGAAGATTTCGTTAGCTTTTTAATTACTTCTGCTACTTCTTTTATATTTTTTTCATTCTCAGAACCTATATTAATAATTTCACCATTTACCTTCTCATCCATTGCTCGAATCGTTGCCTCCACCGCATCACTTACATACGTAAAGCAACGTGTCTGCTTCCCATCTCCATATACGAGAATGTCTTCACCTTGCAGGGCCGCACTGATAAATCGTGGGATTACCCCTGCATACGGACCATCTTTCGCTCTTGGGCCATAAATATTAAAATAACGAACAATCGTTACCGGTAAACCTTCTAATGCGTAGCCTAAACATAATGTTTCTTCTAACGTTTTACAAACTGCATAACTCCAACGTATTTTAGAAGTTGCCCCGTATAATCGATCCCCCTCTTCAGAGAAGGGTGGCTTTGCCTTACCATATACTTCTGAAGTAGACGCAAAGACTACTTTCTTCTTTCCTTTTAGCGCTGCTTGTAAAATGTTTCTCGTTCCATCAAAATTCGTTTCAATAAGCTCTATACTCTTTTCCATTGTCGTTTTCACACCTAAAATTGCTGCTAAATGAAACACTACATCATGTTGATTTACTAATTCATAAATAGAATTTTTATCTAAAACGCTTATTGGAATAACCCGAATTTCTTTCATTAACTCATCATGATATTTATTTTTTCCTTTATAGAAGTTATCCACAATCGTGACTTCATTTCCTCTTTTCACCAACTCTTCGGCTAAATGCGATCCAATGAATCCTGCTCCACCTGTAATTAAACATTTCTTACTCATACACTCACCTTCTTTATAATTCCACGTGTATCTATTACTCGCTTCATTCCTTTAAAAAGCTTCCAATCGATATTAGAGTGATCAGTTAAAATTAAAATACAATCCGCTTGTTTCATGACTTGTTCATTCAAAGAAACAGATTGGTACACCTTATCTCCAAATTTTGCAGAAGAAATATATGGATCGTGATATTCGATCTCATATCCTTCTTTTATTAACAATTCAATAATTGGTAAAGCCGGTGATTCTCTCAAATCATTTACATCTTTCTTATATGCAATTCCTACAATTAAAACTGATGCAGGCGATTGCACCATGCCTTTTACTTTCCGGACTATTTTCTCTGGCATTTCTTCATTAATCACATGTGCTGCTTCAATTAATTGACTAATTGTCCCATTCTTTTTTATTCTCCATTGGAAATATAAAGGATCTACTGGAATACAATGTCCCCCTATTCCTGGTCCTGGCCAATATGGGGTAAATCCAAACGGTTTTGTAGATGCAGCTTCAAGCGCCTCATAAAAATCAATTCCTAAACTTTCACATAACATATTTAACTCGTTTACTAACGAAATGTTCACTAAGCGCTGAATATTTTCAAATAGCTTACACATCTCCGCTACTTTTGGAGAGCTAACAGGAACAACTACATCGAAGATCGTGCTATATAAATCCTGTACTTTTTGTTTGCACTTTTCTGTTTGTCCACTAATTACTTTTGGAATCGTTTGAACTGAATATTGACTATTGGCTGGATCAATCCTCTCAGGAGAATATCCAATATAGAAATCTTCTCCTACCTCTTTACCTTCTTGAGAAATAATAGGAATGATAACTTCCTCAAGCGTACCTGGATATGTGGAGCTTTCGAAAATGAAGGTTTGTCCTTTTTGAAGGTTTTGTTGTATATAATGCGAAGCTGAAATGAGGGCACTTAAGTCTGGTTCTCTTTGTTCATTAATTGGAGTTGGGACAGTGACAATAACATAATCACTATTTTGAAAATCAGCAATACCTTGATCCGGTGTATTTACTATTAATTTTTTTTTAGTCAATAAACTTTGTAACAATTTAGAAGGAACATCCGGAATATAACTTTCTCCTTTTATAATTGATTCTATTTTTCTAGTATCTTTATCTAATCCAATTACTGTATGTCCTCTCTCTGCAAAATGAACTGCCAAAGGAAGGCCGACATATCCTAATCCGATAATGGCAACTGTACTACTAACATTCATCTGTATTCTCTTCTTCCTTTCTCAATTGTTGAATGATATTTCTATCCCGCTCTCCATCTGTAAAACTCCCGCGCTCATCTGTGGATTGCAATAAATATGCAATTGCCTCAAGTTGATCGCCGAAAATACGGTCAAATGCTGGAATGCGCCCATTTACAAATCCATGTTGCTCTGGGCGTACCCGATTTGTTTTTATAACATCTACAAATTCTACTGCTGTAATAGAGAATCCCTCCAAAATAGCTTTCATTTGAGCTAGTGGCGGAATGATAAGAGAATCGTATCCAATTTTCTCTATTACCTTTTTATGCATAGCATGTGGTACTGCCGTTAATGAGTTATTCCATAAATTTGGTCGTTTCGCTACTAAATTCACAAAATATTTTCCCATGCTAATTGGATCTGCCGGATGAAACATATCTAATAAACACTGTAAATCATTTAATGCCACATCATGTCCATCTTCAATAGCATGTAAAAATGGAATTAGTTTTTTTCCCGGAATAACAAAATCACCATCGACAAATAAACAAATATCGGCCGTGGCATGCATAACTCCTATCGCTCGGGCTACATTATGTCCGAGCGCTTCCTCGAATTCAATAACGATGACATTCTCTAGCTTCGCTTGTTTAATTGTCTCAACGTCCGCTCCATTCGCAACAACTATAATTTCATCTACACCTGCTTTTTTCACTTCTTGTATAACAGATCTTATAGTCATCTTTTCTTCTGAAACTGGGATAATCGCACTATATTTCGCTTTTTCTCTTTGTAATAAAACTGGTTTATACTTTCCTATAAACTCTCTATCCCTATTTCCTTCCGAAAAGCCACCACGCTTACCATATATTTCGATTACGTATTGCAAAGCACGTAAATGATCCCCCATAATACGACTAGTCGCTTTCGGATAAGGAGAACCAGGTGATGTACCAGTATGAACAGGCCGAACTTTATTTGTGTGAATTACATCGACCGAAGCCATATCCACAATATCTACTCCTCTAGACATCGCCATCGCTTGAAATAATGCTGGATCTGCTAAATTCCACCATCCAAGCTTCTGAATAACTTCCCTACTCATCGCATGTGGAATTGCGATTAAAGATCCAACAACAAGCTCTTTCTTATTCAAATAACGATTCAACATACATTTTCCCACTGTCGTATAATGTGGTCTCATCTTTAAATAAACAGACCATGTTAAATTATTCACAACAATTTGATGGCCTTGCTGAATTCCTTTCACGAAACGTTGTAGGTCTTTATTATCAATGACGATGTCACCATCTAAAAACAATACAATTTCACCTTTTGCTTCTCTAGCTCCAATTGCCCGTCCAACATCATTGCCAAGAGAATGTTTATAATAAATTACATGGCAATGATGTTGTAACGCTATTTCTTTCGTTCCATCTGTTGATCCATTATCAACTACGATAATTTCATAAGGTTCGAGCTTCTCCACTTCTACTAAAACTTGTGATAAAGTACTCGCTTCATTATGCGCTGGAATAACAACTGATACTCTCATATTTGTATCACGCTTACCCTTCCAAGCGAACATAAGCAATAATAGGAGTACGCACAACTACATCTTCCGGTGGTCCATAAGAAGGAGAAGTACGAACACTTACTGCCCCATCTGTCACAGATAACAGAATACCCGCAACAATTTCAACCGCTGTCACAACTTGCACTAGCTCACCAACATGGTTACGCAATTCTTCAGTAAATAACATATATAAGTCTCCTTCCTTACGCTTCTTTAATTGATATAATGCTTGTAAATGGTAATAAAATTTCTGTTCCTATCCCTTCTTGCAGTGTTAAGAAATCATCACCAACTGCTACAATTACACCCGTTAACTGTCCAACTGTCACCGTAATTTCTACGTTTTCACCCAAATACTGCTCTGCAATTTCTTTAAAAGGTGATGTATTACATTCTTTTAATATGTTACAAATAATAGATTGAAATCTGCTTGATTCAATAAATTCTTCCGTAGCTTGCTTAGAGTTTCTTTGAATAAATCTCGCGAAGTTTTGTGAAAATAAAAGTCGTTCCACAGCAGGCAATAACTTATTATCTAAAAAATAATCTAATTGTCTATTAAACAATCTCGATAACTTTTTCCAATACTTACCGAACAGACACATACACTTCTCCTCCTATTATTTTTAGATTATAAAAATACATCCATACATCTTAATGTATACAAAGCAGATTTTTTTGTGATAGGTAAGACATACATTTTTTAACAAAACAATATGTTCTAATTACAAAAAAAGATAGATGGTATCCCATCTATCTTTATATATATATTAATTTTTAATTGTAACTATCGCAGAGACACTGTAATAAACTGCTCGTGGTAATTCTGCCTGTTCACTTATAGAAGCTGTAACAAGAGACCCTCCGCTTGCCGAAAAATACTTAACAGCTTCTAACGGAATACCGTCTTCTTTCACATCTATATGTGTTCCATCCCGCCAATCTATTTTCTGCATTGTTGCTGAAAGGTCCCCAGTCACTTTACCAAATTCTTTACCATCCACCCCTAAAAAAATCCATTCCCACTTTGTTAAACTTAGTATTTGTGTTAACTCTCCAATTTTCTTTCCATCTACATTAGAGAAAATATAGACGTTGCGTAATCCCATCTTCTTTTGAACACGCAACAATCTTTCTCCCGAGTGATTATATAAATACAATTGTTGCTTATGTAATCCCCTAAAAAGAAAAGAAAGTACAGCTTGCCATACACGTTGAATAACAAAATCATACTCTTCTTTTAAAAACCCTACTGTATTTCCATCTAATCCAAAGTACGTTATTGCTTGAAATACCCCTACCTCTTTGCGAACAACAAATTTTTGTTGCTCAAATAATTCAGAAGTCTCTATATTATAATTTTCCTGTTTAAGTATTTTTGATCTTCGTTTTTCCATAAAGCTATATATTAATAATCCAAATGCCGGTAGTACAACACCTATTAATTTTAGATTTTCTTTCTCCGAAGTGAATAGCGTCCCTTTTTTATATTCCATCAACAATGCAATTGCAACGATAATCCATACAATGATAGATACAAAGAAAATTCGTTTCGCATTACGTGCGTGATGCTTATGTATACTCATACCCCTCCTCCTTTTCCATTTATCCTGCATTAACGGGCAGTAAGACCCACACTTCAAAATTCGGCGAAAGCCAAGAAGTTAGGTGGGGGATGAAGAACCCCCCACTGATTAAGGTTTCACTTTATTTCATTATCTCATTGCACATACACTTCCTCAATAAAAAAAGACTATCCATCAGGATAGCCTCTTACACTTCAATATTTCGCAACATCGTATAAATGTCGTTGTTCACTTTACCAAACGATTTAATGTTGTTTTGGATGTTAGATAATAAAACGACATATACACTTCCGTTTTTACTAAATCCATTTAAACAATTCCATCCTGGCATTACACCGTGATTCGAATAACTTCCCGGGTCTACATACCAACCAAATCCGTAATCCTTTTTCACGGCCGTAAACATTTGATTATAGCTCTCTTTTGAAATTAACTTTCCAGAGAATAGCGCTTCATTAAATAAATATAAATCATGTGCACTTGTATATATATCACCACAACCATATAGTTGTGACATACTTGGAATATTAGGTGTTGTCATATTGTTATTTACTATTTTATAACCTGTCGATGGAAACCTTGTTTGCTCTAACGCTTTACCGAAACCAGAATGTTTCATACCCGCAGTAGCAAAAATATGTTGTTTAATATATTCTTCTAGCGGTTGCCCACTTACCTTCTCAGCGATGTAGGCAAGTATAGAATAGTTCGAATCGGAATACTTCCATTTCTCTCCAGGACTCCCAATACGCTTTTGCTTTCCTATTCGTTTTATCAATTCTTCATGAGAAATATCCTCTGTTCCCTGCTCATACTCTGGAATTCCTGATGTATGTGTTAGTAAATGCTTTAACTGAATACCATTACCTTGAGGGAAATCTGGAATATACTTTGCAACCGTATCCTCTACGTTTAATTTATTTTGATCTTTTAATTGCATAATAGCAGTCGCTACAAACGCCTTTGAAATAGAGCCAATATAAAAAGTTGTCTCTGAATTATTCGGTACTTGTTTCTCTTTGTTCGCCATACCGTACCCTTTATTCAAAAGAACTTTTCCGTTCTTCACAATAACAGCTGTCCCACTAAATCCTGCGTTTTGTAAATATTGATCTAATTGAGCGTTTTCATTAATTTCTTGAGGTGGTCCCTCAGCAGGCTTTTCCACAGCTTGTGCTTGCTTCACTTGTTCTTCCTGCTCTTTTTGTTTTTGTGCTTCTTGCTTCTTTTTTTCTTCTTTCTTTTTTAGCTCTTCTTGTTTCTTCATTTCTGCTGCTGCTTTTAAAGTTTTTTCTTTCTTATTATCCGCAACAATTTTTGTATACATGAAATATACAACTGAAAATAGTAAGACGAGAATGATTGTTCTTTTTATGTATACAATCGGCTGACGTGCTTTCCCATTCGCATTATTTTTTTCCTGATCCATAATTGCTTTTTTCCCCTTATTTACCGATAATTTAATTCCACTACACAAGATTCATTCCAGAACTTTTTCATAGATTTTTGACATTCCATTCGACGTCATCCCTACTTTATCACGCACTGTACATATTACCAACCTATATGCATAAAAAAGAAAAAGAAAATTTACAAAAGTAAGATTCCCGTTAAATTATTAACAAAAAAAGAGGATATCCCCTAAAAATTGATGTTATCAATCTTTTGGGATATCCTCTTATCTCATTATTTATACGTGTTTTTTCATATCATCGGCAACAGATTCAACATTTGTACCTACGATAACTTGGACACTTGTGTTACTTAATTTCATAACACCTTTTGCACCAGCACGTTTTAATGCTGCTTCGTTTACTTGACCAGCATCTTTCACTTGTAAGCGTAGACGTGTTGCACAGTTATCAATAACTGTTAAGTTTTCTTTTCCGCCTAAAGCTAATACGTAAGTTTCACCAATTGAACCTGCAACTGGCGCATCATCCTCTTCAGCTAACTCATCGTCATCTTCACGACCAGGAGTTTTCAAGTCAAACTTCTTAATTAAGAAGTAGAATACTACAAAGTAAATTACTGCGTAAATTAAACCGATTCCCGCTAGCAATACTGGTTTTGTTGCAATACCAAAGTTTAAGAAGTAATCAATTGCACCGGCACTAAATGTGAAACCATCGTGAATGCCAAGTGCTGTTGTTACAAATAAAGAAATACCTGTTAACACGGCATGAATACCATATAATACTGGTGATAAGAACATGAATGAGAATTCAATTGGTTCTGTAATACCAGTTAAGAATGAAGTTAATGCTAGACCACCTAACATACCTGTAACCATTTTACGTTTTTCTGGTTTAGCAGCTGCAATCATTGCGAAACATGCTGCTGGTAAACCGAACATCATAACTGGGAAGAAACCAGTCATAAACATACCTGCTGTTTTATCTCCTGCAAGGAAGCGAGCAATATCACCATTTACAACGTTACCTGCTGCATTTGTAAAGTCACCAAATACGAACCAGAAGTATGTGTTCATTACATGGTGTAAACCAATTGGAATTAAGAGACGGTTTAATAAACCAAATAGACCTGAACCAACTGCACCTAAATTAACAATTCCATGAGCTAATGCATCGATGCCATTTTGAATTGCTGGCCAAATTTGTGCGAATAAAATTCCTAATATTAGCATCACAACCGATGTAACAATCGGAACGAAACGTTTTCCAGCAAAGAAACCTAACCATTCTGGAAGTTTAATCTTATGGAATTTATTGTAAAGGAATCCTGCTATAACGCCGACAATAATACCACCTAAAACTTTCATATCCACTTTAGTCGATAATTCGGCTGCCTTAGATACTTGTGTCATTGTATCTGCAAGCTTAGATGGATCTACATTAGCGCTATTACCTATTAAATCTTGAACTTTGCCTAATTTATCTTGTAATTCTACAGTAGAATATCCCTTACTAAGTGCATCAATACTGTTTTTCATAACTAGATAACCAATTGCACCTGCAAGACCTGCTGCACCACTACCATCAACTGAAAGACCGATTGCAATACCAATTGCAAAAATAAGTGCTAAATTATCAAAAACTGCTGCACCGGCCTGTGCCATAACAGGAATATCAAATACATCTGGTTGCCCTAAACGAAGCAATAATCCTGCTGCTGGTAGTACGGCGATTGGAAGCATTAACGCTTTACCAATACGTTGTAAAAACTGCAACATTTTAATTCCCCCTATCAAATTTATGAAATCGTTATCATTATAAGTACGCCTTAGAAAACGCTTTCTATTTACATAACCATAATAACATATAGTTGTATAGATGTGTAGTTTTTATTTTCGAATTTTTTATGGATAAATCTCCTATTTCCAAACTGTTATATAAAAGGGAAATTCTCCTTTTTTAATACAGAAGACCCGAAACGAACGACCTACTATCGAACATGTAACTTTCGTTTTATCATTCCACTTTTTCATGTTATTATTTATTTCCGAGCATATCGGGAAAAGTAAACGTAGTTAATTCGAAATAGGAGCGTTGGTACTATGCAGTGCATTGAAACAAACAACTTACAACAGTTGTTAGAACAAGTAAAACCATATACGAAAAAAGGAAAACTTGCTACTTATATCCCCGAACTAGGAAATGCAAATCCAGATGATTTAGGGATTGCCATTTTCCATAAAGATACAGAATACATCCATGCTGGCAACTCACAAACACTATTTACTCTTCAAAGTATTTCAAAAGTAATTACACTTGCACTTGCCCTTTTAGATCGTGGTGAAGAATATGTATTTTCTAAAGTTGGAATGGAACCAACTGGTGATCCATTCAACTCTATTATTAAGTTAGAAACAACAAGCCCATCCAAACCACTTAATCCAATGATTAATGCGGGGGCACTAGCTATTACAAGCATGTTAACAGGAAAAGATAATGAAAAAAAAATGGAGCGCATCCTTCATTTTGTACGTGAAATAACAGATAATCCTACCATTAATTATTCTTCTAAAGTTGCCAATTCAGAATTAGAGACAGCTTACTTAAACCGTTCACTTTGTTACTATATGAAACAAAACGGAATTATCGATTGTGACATCGAAGAACTTATGGATTTATACACTCGTCAATGTGCAGTTGAAGTAAACTGTATCGATTTAGCACGTATCGGCTTAATTTTTGCGATGGATGGATATGATCCATATAAGAAAAAACAAATTATCCCTAAACATATTACAAAAATCTGTAAAACATTTATGGTTACATGCGGTATGTATAACGAGTCTGGTGAATTTGCGATCCGTGTTGGTATTCCTGCAAAAAGTGGTGTAGCTGGTGGCATTTTCGGCTGCGTAAAAGGAGAAATGGGAATTGGCATTTTCGGACCGGCTTTAGATGCAAATGGGAATAGTATCGCTGGTTTTAAAATTCTTGAACTTCTTTCTGCTCAAGAAGGTTGGAGCATTTTTTAATTCAGAGTTATCCTGCTATACTAGCAGGATTTTTTTATTTCATAAAAAACCTCAACTTTATTAGCTATCCATACCCTTACAAAAAACGTACTGAAACTTTCTCTATATCATGCATATTTGCTCCCCCCTCCTGAATAATATAGTACAACCTAGCGCTATATGTGGAGGTGTGAAAGATGAAACTAATATTTCAAATGGAAAAACAGCCTGTTCTTGAAAAAACAATTCTTCTTTTTATATTGAGTATTGTAGAAAGCTTGAAGTTAAAGGTGGTTTCACTCGATGAAGCTCACCGATACATATTTAATTTAGAAGTACTTGAACTACTAATGGATCGGAATATCGATGATCAAGTACTTGAACTTATTCATTTCGGAATGGGGCTTGAAGACATTCATCATGTGCTTCCTGAAGAACTTGAACATACGATCGAAGAATTAAAGTGGCTTTGTATTCAGGTTTTAAGTGAATACAGTATGCATGAAGAATCGGAACAATTAATTGAAGATATACGTTAAAAAAGCACCTATGTAGGTGCTTTAATATTTATAAAAACAGTAGCGTTTAGATAATTACGCATCCGATGTCGATATATGCAATTCATTCGAGTATTTCCGAGGAAATGCTCGAACATTGTATGTTACAATAACTGATCTATCCCAATAAGAATTAATAGCACGCCCGCAATCACAGTAGCCCATTTCCCTAAGTATTCTGCTAAAAATCGTTTTCCTACATACGCAAAACCACTAATACAAATAAAACTAAACACACCAGAAATAGTTGCTGTAAGCCACAGATTCAAGTTTGTTACCCCAGCATCAAACCCACCTGCAATATTATTAATAGACAGTGCAACTCCTAAAACAATTGCTTCTGAAAAACTAATTGTTTTAGAACCATCAAAATCTGCTTTTTCTGGATCACGTAAAATTCCCATAAGTACATTACCTTCTTTAGAGCCTACGGTATTTCTTTGCCCCAAGAAAGGCTGGCATAAAATAAACACCCCGATTATCGCTAAAACGATTGCTCCAATCAGGTTTGCCGTAAACTCTGAAATAAATAAAGCAATCCAGTTCCCAAAAAAGCCAGCTAGTAAAGTAAATAAAAAGCCAAAAAATGCGATGATAAAATTGTTAAGCCACGAAATTCGGATTTTACGAATGCCATATGCAATCCCAACACCTGCATTATCTAAATTAGAAGCAATCCCGATTAAAAAAATTGAAAATAGACCTGCCGTACTCATAAACAGTCACCCTTTCTTCTCACTTTTCAATGCATCTTATGAAAATGTTGAGCAACTGTGCCTGTCTGTTTCATATACATGTAATAAATGCTCAACATTTTTTCAACAATAAAAAAGGAGTGCCTCCACTATGCCTAAAGAAAATCCAAATGAACGGCTTAGTACATTAATAAAAAAACTTTTGAAAGAACGTGCCTTATCCATGCGCCAACTCGGAATGCTTACAAATATTGATCCCGCAACAATCTCAAGAATTATGAATGGTAAACAACCACCAAAACAAAAACATCTACAAAAATTTGCAGAATGTCTGCAAGTCCCACCCCAATTATTATTTGATGAAATGTATCCGGATTCTCCTCACATTAATAAAGAAAAAACGGATATGTACACATCTCTTGATACAATTCAACAAACACTGCAATCCTCTAACTTATTTGACTTCGACTACACAACAACTCGCGTAAAACAAGAACTTGAAAACTATGAACGCTACGCTCAAACAACAGAAGGTGAAAAACGGATTCATGAAAGTTTCGCAAGCAAATTAGAACAAATTGATAGTGCTGGTCCTTTTATTGAACAATTAACAGATATGTATCAACAATTTTGCAATGAAACTAATCCGAAAGAAGAGCGTGCAGTTCTTGGAGGCGCATTACTGTATTTCATTTTATCGACAGATATTATTCCCGATTACCTCTTTCCAATTGGCTATTTAGATGATGCAATTGCTGTTGAATTAGCAAAAGAGAAATTAATGGAACTAAAACGAAAGACATAGAAAAATAAAGAACTATTTCAGTTGTTTCTATTCAACTCTGAAATAGTTCACTAAAAAATCGTACAAGTATACATACCTGTACGATTTCAACATACTAATCTATTTTTTCGTATGACACCATTCATATATAAATGCTGTTATTACTTTTGTAAATTCAAATAACTGTTCTACTTCAACTTTCTCATTTATTGAATGAGCTTCTTCTAATGTACCTGGTCCATAAATAACAGCTGGAATATGAAATTCACTAAACCAACCACCATCCGTTACCGTTGCTGACATATCTAAAATTGCATTTTTAGAGAGAATTGATTCGTGTACTGAGCTAAGCGTTTTTACAGCTGCATGTTCACTATCTATTTCTAAAGAAGGGAAAATTTCGCCACGATCCACAATCATTGATTCTCCGCCCCACTTAAATTGTGGTGGATTTTCACTTAACCATGGATCAGCAGCTGCTACTTTCCCAATATACTCTTCAATTTCTTTTATTATTTTTTCATGTGTTTCATTCGGATAAAAGTGCACTGTTATCCATAACCGGCACTCATCTGCAATAAACGCTGCATGACGTCCGCCCTCAATAACAGCTGGATTAATTGTTGTTGTTCCAGAGGGATAGCCTTCATATGTTTTCATGACTGCCCAATGACGCTCTAATTCTTGTAAACTTTGCACAATTTTCATCATTTTTTCAATCGCACTCGCTCCGAATAAACGTCCTCCAGCATGGATCATTTGCCTGCGTGTTGCATCATGAAACGTTTGCGGGCTCTTCACAGTAATCCATCCGGTGATTACACCGCCCTGTCCTTGCATATGTAAATCACTCGTATCCACTACGACTGCAAAATCAGCATCATAACCTCTTTTGCAGCATTGAAGTGTACCCGCTTCTCCCACTTCTTCCCCAATTACTGATTGAAAGATTAAATCTCCAGGTAATTCAATACCTGCTTCTTGTAAAAGCTGAATAGCGAATAGCGCTCCAGCCAGTCCCCCTTTCATATCAGCTGCACCACGTCCAACTAACCAACCATCTTTTATAAATGGCTCAAACGGATTTGCCTCCCACACATCATCTGCTGACACTTCAGCTACATCCATATGTCCATTAATAATAAGACTTTTATGCGTGTCACTTTCTATCCCTTTTTTCACCCCAACAACGTTTGGGTCATTCGGATATACATCCCATTTATCAACACTGAAATCTCGCTTCCTTAGAAAATCTGCAACAAATTCTTGCGCCTCACTTGTGTTTCTCGCCGGCGGTGCTGGTGTTTCAAAACGGATTAAATTCTTTGTAAGCTCTAGTAACTCATCTTTTCGTAAATCAATCTGTTCTAATAGCTGTGAAACTTCTTGATTCATCGCTAATTCCCCTTTGCATACATAGTATGTTTCCAGCTTTATTTTCACAAAAAAAGAGACTGTTTACAATTTTACAGTCTCTTTTTTCAGCATAAGTTTCTAATATATTTATAAACTTTCTGCTTCTGTTGTATTTATTTTTTCAGCATGTTCTATTTTGCTTCCCTTATTTTTTGTCGCACGGTAAAACAGTAAACAAACAATCATAAATGGAATTCCACAATACAATGCCATTCTTTGTTCTGGAATAAAGGCCATACCAACAATTACTGTTACATTTAATACTAATGCAAGCAGTGGTACGAATGGATATAATGGTGTTTTAAATTTCAAGTCCTTCACATCCCCGCCCTGCTTTATGTATGACCTTCTAGCTAATAAGTTAGATAAAGCAATAGATGCCCAAACTAATATCGCCCCAAATCCTGCAATTGAAAGTAGCCATAAATAAACTGTATCTTCCGCATAAATACCTGATAGTAATGAAAGGCAACCTACAACTGTACTTACAATCAATGCGTAAATAGGAACACCATTTTTAGATAACTTACCAAAAATCGGACTAATCATTCCTTGATTAGACATAGACCATAGCATACGGGAAGTTGCATATAACCCCGAATTCGCAACGGATAGAACCGCTGTAATAATAACGAAATTGATAATATCCGCTGCATAAGGAATACCAATCTTATCAAATACAACTACGAATGGACTTTCTATCACTCCTGCTTGCTGCCAAGGGAATAATCCCGCAAGAATGAAAATAGATAATACAAAGAACACAAGTATACGCCAAACTGTATTATTAATTGCCTTCGGGATCGTTTTCTCTGGATTTTCACTCTCACCTGCTGCAATACCGACTAGTTCTGTTCCTTGGAAGGAAAAATTAACAGCAATCATCGTAATTAAAATAGCTGATAATCCATTTGGGAACAATCCACCATAATCAGTAAAACTAGAAAACATCGGTGCTGGTTCATGTCCTTTCATATCTAGAAAACCAAACATTGCTGCCCCGCCCAAAATAATAAATGCAATGATTGTAATTACTTTAATACTTGCAAACCAAAATTCAACTTCCGCAAAACTTCTTGAAGATAACGCATTAATAGCAAAGAGAAGCACTGCAAACACTACACACCAAATCCATGACGGTACATCAGGAAACCATCGTTTCATTAAAATACTAACTGCAATCAGTTCAATACCTATCGTAGCAGACCAGTTTAACCACGACATCCATCCCACTACATAACCCGCTGCAGGGGAAATGTGCTTTGTAGCATACGTTTGATAAGATCCTGCGTCAGGCATCGCAACAGCTAACTCTCCGAGACAGAGCATCGTTAAATACATAACAAATCCTCCAACAAGATACGCTACAATCGCTCCTCCAGGCCCAGCCTCATGGATGGTATACCCAGATCCTAAAAAAAGACCGGTACCAATAACTCCTCCAAGTGCAATCATAAATATGTGCCTGCTTTTCAATTCCCTTTTTAACCCTTGGTTTTGGTCCATCATATAATTCCCCCCTCTTCCCTTTGGAAACCCATTTCATGTAAGCGTTCTTAAAATTGTCCATAATAAGAATAATTATTGAAAAGAGCAAAATACATAGTATTAATCACTACCTGTTATTAAAAGATCATCCCTCACTGTTATTAATAACTTTTGATCAGCGATGGCTTGTCCTTCTACTACTTCTAATGATTCGATATACCCACTGATCCCTACCTTAATTTCTACTTTCTGTTTATCTATCGTTTCAATTAACGCTAATTTCTCCCACTCGTATACGTAAGAACTTTCCGCAACAAATAACTTCTCTACTTTCCCGTAACAAGGACTATACACGCCTTCTATAACCGTCTTCACTTTATAAACTCCTCCTTCTTATTAATTGGTACTGAAACGTTGCATATCCCTCCTTTAAAGATTTCAACTATTATTTATGCAAAAAGCATACCAATCTCCAATTCCTATTTAAAATGAGGATTCCTCACGAAAAAATCTTCATAACCGCAAAATTTTTCTATCATTCAAGAAGTTTTAAAAAGAAAATAGCAAAAAAATTTTGCGATTTTATAAGAATTTTAATAAAATTATAAAAAGTCAGTCTTCATAGGGTGAAATGAGGAGAAGATAATCTATGCGTACAGAAGACATTAATTTTAAACAGATCATTGAAATGAATATGCTATATGAAACTTTACTCAATGAACTCGATATCGGGATTCATATTATTAATGAGGAAAGTAAAACGATTATCTATAACCGCAAAATGATGGAAATTGAATCAATGGAACGCTCAGATGTGCTATATAAAAGTCCTTTAGAAGTATTCGCATTTGAAGAAAATAAAAATAGTACTCTTATAGAAGCATTAAAATTAGGAAAAACAAACAAAAATATAAAACAAACGTATTTTAACAATAAAGGGCAAGAAATTACGACGATTAACGATACTTTCCCTATAATAGAAAATGGAAAAATTAAAGGCGCTATTGAAATTTCAAAAGAGATGAATCACTTAAAGCAAACAATAAAAATGGACTCTTCTCGAAAACAAAACACTAAATTTACCTTTGATCACATAATTGGTGATTCTGAAGCCATTCAATCAACCATTGGGGAAGGAAAAAGGGTAATTCGTACATCTTCCTCCATACTTCTCGTAGGAGAAACAGGAACTGGAAAAGAACTATTTGCACAAAGTATCCATAATGAAAGTCAACGTTCAACAAAACCGTTCATTTCACAAAACTGTGCTGCTATACCTGATACGCTAATGGAAAGCTTATTATTTGGTACGAACCGAGGTGCATTTACAGGAGCTATCGATAAAGCTGGTTTATTTGAAGAAGCCAACGGAGGAACTTTGTTATTAGATGAGATCAACTCATTAAGTCCAGCACTTCAAGCGAAGTTACTGCGAGCTATACAAGAAAAAACAATACGAAGAATCGGGGGCACACAAGAAAAAGAAATTGATGTTCGTATTATAGCAACTATTAATGAAGACCCCCTTGAAGCTATTACACACAATCGATTACGGGAAGACTTATATTACCGATTAAGCGTCGTTACTTTATGTCTCCCGCCTTTACGAGAACGAAAAAAAGATATTCCAGCCCTTGTTCAGCACTTTATCGAAAAGTACAACATTCAATTTGGACTCGCTGTAACGGATGTAGATATACATGTAAGAGAATTCCTGTATGCATATAATTGGCCTGGAAACGTACGAGAATTGGAACATATCATTGAAGGTTCAATGAACTTGGTTGAAGATGAAAATATCATTACAGCATTTCATCTTCCCACTCGCTTTCGCGAACGAATAAAAAAAGAATTCAATACGCAACCTTTCCTAACCAGTAACGATACTGATGCACCTAAAACGTTAAAGCACACAATAGCAGAAATGGAAAAGAACTACATCAATCAAATTTTGAAAGAGTATCATGGTAATATTTCACAAGCTGCAAAGTTTTTGGGATTAAGTAGGCAAAACTTACAATATCGGATTAAAAAACTTCATTTACACATATGAAATGAAGTGAAACTTTAATCAAATGTAGGATAAATTCGCTTCCAAGTGCAAATAAACACTTGGAAAAATATTCTATAATAAACATATAACATACTAGAAAGGAACGATATATATGAGTAATGATAACAAATTAAAGTTATTACAATACTTAGCCTTCTTCCCTACCCTTGTATGTATGATGTTACTAGTTGAAATGAATGCTTATCCTTATGCAAAACTATTAGCAACAATTAGCGGCTCCTTTGCAGCTATTATGCTTGCTGCTTTTTGGAATTTGAAGATACGTATGAAGAAAGAAAAATCTTCTTAACGCCAAAACAATAAAAAAATCGAGCTTACACAGCTCGATTTTTTTATTGTTTATTAAAATTCAACATTCTCCAAATACAAACCACTCGCCTCAGCAAGACAATTAATTTGATTACGTTGTTTTTCCTCTAAAATATTTGGGATTGCGTCCGCATCTAATTGTCCTAATCCAACTTCAATTAATGCTCCAACAATTTTTCGTACCATGTTATGAAGGAATCCGTTACCACTTACTCTAATTTGTACAAATCCTGCTTCTTCCATCACTTCAAGTGTATATACTTCTCGAACCATAGACTTTTTCTTTGATTTCGCATTTGAAAAAGCAGTAAAATCATGTGAACCAACTAAATGTTTCGCAGCTTCTTTCATGCTTTTCACATTTAATTTTTTATTCACATGCATGCTGTATTTACGCATAAATGGATTTGTATGCTCTTCATTCCAAATTTTATAAAGATATGTTTTTGCTTTAGAATTGTAACGAGCATGGAAGCGATCTTGTACTTCTTCTACATTCGTAATGCTAATATCATTAGGTAAATATTGATTTAAATATTTTTTCACTTTATGTTCCACTAACTTCTCATCACTTTGAAAGTTAGCAACTTGATTTAAAGCATGTACACCAGCGTCTGTTCTACTACAACCGATAATTTCAATTTCTTTTCCGACCATTTCAGATATGACACTTTCAATTTTTCCTTGAATCGTATTATCGTTATTACCGAGACGTTGCCATCCTTTAAAACGTGCACCATCGTACTGAATCGTTAATTTATAATTGTACATTTCATTCTCCTTCATAGAAAATATTCCCTCGTGTCGTGAGGGAATATGAATACACTTTACTTTCTAACAAGCTTCACTACATTTTCTACATGGGCTGTATGTGGGAACATATCAACTGGTTGTACATACTCCACTTCATAGCTCTTCATTAACGCTTGTACATCACGTGCTAATGAAGAAGGATTACAGGATACGTAAACAACTTGTTTCGGCTTCACTTTTAAGATTGTTTCCAGTAATTTATCATCGCAACCTGTACGAGGTGGATCGACAACAATTACATCTGGACGCCATCCTTCTTTTACCCATTTCGGTAACCATTGTTCAGCTTTACCTGCTTCATATTTCGTATTTGTAAATCCGTGGCGCTTCGCATTTTTTCTTGCGTCTGCAATTGCTTCTGGAATGACATCCATACCACGTACTTCCGCTGCATCATTTGCAAGCCAAAGACCGATTGTACCAACACCACAATACGCATCTACAATTTTCTCATCGCCTGTTAAAGCAGCTGCTTTTTTCGCTTCATCGTATAAAACAACTGTTTGTTCTGGATTTAACTGGAAGAATGCACGTGCTGATAATTCAAATGATAAATCACCTAGTGTTTCTTGAATTACTTCTTTTCCAGCTAATTTAAATGTTTTATCACCGAAAATAACAGATGTTTTACGCCAGTTTACGTTTTGCATAATTGATTTAACAGCTGGCATCTGTTTTTGTACTTCTGCGATAAATTGATCTTTATTTGGTAATTCTTCTTTTGTTGTAATAAGTGTAACTTGTACTTCCCCTGTTTGAACTGCAGTACGTGTCACAATTGTGCGTACTAAACCTTTTTGTTTTTTCTCATTGTAAATAGAAACATTTAATTTTTCTAATATACGTCTTACAACTTTGGTCGCTTCATTCGTTGCTTTATGTTGAATCATACAATGAGCAATATCAATTAACTGATGTGAGTTTTGCTTATACAGCCCTGTAATGACCTTTTCGTCTTTACGTCCCACTTGTAATTGACTCTTATTACGATAATGCCATGGATTTTCCATGCCAAGCGTCGGACGAATTTTCTCTTCCAAAGTGTTATTCATGTACTTCTCAAATGCTTGTACAACGATATCACGCTTTTGATTTAATTGTTCTTTATAATCTAAATGTTGCAGCTGACAGCCGCCACACTCTTCATATACCGGACATGGTGCTTTCACACGATGTGGTGAAGCTTTACGAACTTTTTTCACTTTCGCTTCAGCGAAGCCACGCTGAATTTTCGTTGTTTCTGCAACAACTTCTTCTCCTGGTAATGCCCCTGGAATGAAAACAACTTGTCTCTTAAAATAACCAACGCCTTCTCCGTTAATCCCAAGACGTTTAATTGTCACAGGAAACGTTTGACCAACTTCCAACTTACTCTCATGTTGCTTTTGTATCATTATTACACCTCTACTCTATACTTTTCCATAAATATAACGCTGCATAACTGCAGTATGGTTCACACTCTTGTTTCACTTTTTCTAAAAATGCATCATCAGGTTTATCATCTAGTTGAAATACACCTTGTACTGCACGCTGAATCCCAATGTCCGCTTTCGGAAACATATTTTTCCGTCCAAGTCCAAACATTAAAAAGTTTTGCACTGTCCATGTACCAATCCCCCTAATTGGTAACAATTGTGCCGAAACCTCTTCTTCCGCCCTGGTTTCTATACTCGCTAAATCTAATGTACCGCTGACAATACTTCGACCTAATCCTACTATATATTCAGCCTTTCGCTGACTAAACTTCTGCTCTCTCAATTCCTCTATTGAAATATTTGCTACTGTTTCTGGAGTGGGGAAAAAGAATACACCGTTCTTCTCTGTTCCATATCGTTTCACAAACTGTTCTGTTAACACAGTAGCAAATTTCAAATTTATTTGTTGATGAATGATACAGCGAAGAAGACAAGCAAAATAATCAAATTCTAAAATAATTGGAGTATAAGCATATGTTTCAAATAGTGGCCGTAATGATGTGTTTAAAAAATGGTTTTGTATATCTTGAAACGGTTCATTCCAATGAAAAATGGCTCTCATTCGTTTCATGACTTTCTCCGGATCTCCTGTCTGACTAGAAATCCAAAACTGTGGATTTTGAACAGTACCAATCCCTTGTAAGCGAACAACAATCTGTTCCTCGTCTATACAAAGCGGGACATACATAACTTTCTCATCTAATTGAATGACGTGAAGAGGGTCAAAAGATAAACGTCTTAATACCTCTTCAAAGTGATACGGATACTCTAACGTAACATGTTCGCTCCACATACGTTTCCCCATCCTTTTTACAAATCATTATAGCATGAGAAAACCGCAAGCATACATGCTTACGGTTGATTGCTTTTTACTAAGTCATCTAGACTTTTAAAATGATACCCTTTCTCGCGCAAATCATCAATGATTTTCGCAAGTGCTTCTGCATTATCTTTTGATATTGCATGAAGTAATAAAATAGATCCTGGATGAATCATCGTCATAACATTATTATGCGCATATTGCCATCCTCTTTGCTGATCCACTTTCCAATCCAAAAATGCAAGTGACCAAAATACATTATAGTAGCCCATTTCTTTCGTAAGAGCTAACGTTCTTTCACTAAATACACCGCGCGGAGGACGTACATATTTCACTTCTTTTTGCCCAGTTACTTTTTTAATTTCTTCCGTTACACTCGTTAATTCTTCACGAAGTTTCTCATCATTTACCGTTGTGAAATCAGGATGACTCCACGAATGGTTTCCAATAATGTGTCCTTCATCCTTCATTCTTAACAATAAATCTTTTTGTGTTTTAATATAATGCCCCGTTACAAAAAAGGTTGCTGGTACTTTTTTCTCTTTTAGTACGTCTAAAATTTTCCCTGTGTATCCATTCTCATAACCGTTATCAAATGTTAAATAAATATCTTTTTTCTCCGTGTCCCCTAAATAAAACCCGCCATTTTTTTGTAATAATTCTGTATACAGTTTCCCTGCATCTGGTACTGTTTCATTTTTAGGACGCGGAATTCCCCAGTTATGTGGAGTATTTGTATAAGCTAATGTTGAAACTGGAACAAGTGCCATCATAATTGAAAAAATGAGACCGATATATAACCATTTATATTTCATAAATAGTCTCCTTTCCATATATAATCGTACTTGTAGTTTCTGTTGCCTCGCATTCTTTCATGCTGAACATGTTTTTCTATATATACCAAAAAAATGCATCTCGAATCATTCGAGATGCATTTTTGTTTACTTAAATACCGGCTCTTTAAAGCTAGCTAATTTTTCAAGTGATGTTTTATCAACATCTGCATGTAAGCTATTACCATGAGAATCCATCGTTACAACTGCTTTAAATCCATCGATACGTAAATGCCACATTGCCTCTGGAATACCAAATTGTAAGAAATCAACATCTTTTACTTCTTTAATACACTCAGCATAATATTGCGCTGCACCACCGATTGCATTTAAATATACACCACCGTGCTCTTCTAAAGCCGCTAATGTTTTCGCACCCATACCGCCTTTACCAATAACAGCGCGAATACCAAATTTCTTCATAATATCGCCTTGGTACGGTTCTTCACGAATACTTGTCGTTGGACCTGCCGCTTTAATTTGCCAATTGTCATTTTCATCTTTCACGACAACTGGACCACAGTGATAAATAACTTGTCCATTTAAATCTACTGGACAATCGTTATCCATTAAATGCTTATGGATTGCGTCACGACCTGTATACATCATGCCATTAATTGTTACAACATCACCAACGCGAAGTTCACGAATTTGCTCTTCTGTAATTGGTGCTTGTAATACAATCTCACGTTGCTCTGTTTTTTCTTGTGCTTCTTGCTCCAGTGTATCCTCACCTTCTTGATATAACCAATCCATAATTTCACCTGTTTCAGGGTGGATTGTTACGCCAAGGCGGCGATATGCCCAGCAATTATACGCCACAGACACATAGAAGCTAGCTGGCAGACGGTTATACACGCCAATTTTACAACCAAGTAAAGTTGTTTCTCCGCCAAATCCCATCGTACCAATGCCAAGCTTATTCGCATTTTCTAATACGTACTCTTCAAGCTTTTGTAACTCTGGAATTGGATTGACGTCATCTAATGTACGGAATAATTGATTTTTTGCTAATTCGTAACCTGATGTGCGGTCTCCCCCGATACCAACACCAATTACACCTGCACTACATCCTTGACCTTGTGCTTGATATACTGCATGAAGAAGGCATTTACGAATCCCTTCTAAATCACGGCCAGCTCGTCCAAGTCCTTCTAATTCACATGGTAAGCTATACTGAATATTTTTATTCTCACAGCCACCACCCTTTAGGATTAAACGAGCATCAATATAATCTTTTTCCCATTGTTCAAACTTAATAACCGGTGTACCTGGTCCTAAATTATTTCCACTATTGTCTCCAAAAAGAGAATCAACAGAATTTGGACGAAGTTTACCATCTTTTGTCGCCCGCTCAAGCGCATTATAGATAGCTTCCTTCAACTTTAATTGATTCACACCAACTGGTGTATAAATTTTAAACGTTGGCATCCCTGTATCTTGGCAAATTGGCGAGATGTTATCATCAGCCATTTTAATATTATTCGTAATTGTGCCAAGTGCCATCGCTGAACGAGTCCCTGCATTTTCTCGTTCTTTCGCTTGTTGAATCGCACGACGAACATCTTTCGGTAAGTTCGTTGACGTTTCAACAATTAGTTGATACATGCTTTCTTGAAGCTTTTCCATTGTTACTTCCCCCTCAATTGTGAACGCTACCAAAACGTTATGAGCTGAAAATTCCATTGTTATGCTCTTCAGCTTTTTATTTATTTCACGCTATAAAGCATAAATGAAATTTTTCACAACTTGATTATACCTTTTTTTCTACCTTCCTTCTATTATCCATACAGAAAAAGGCTGCCAATTTTGCTTTGGCAGCCTTTTTAATATATTATTCGTCTTTTTTAAATTGCTCACATTTTAATTCTAATTCATCTAACATTGCAAGTAGACGATCTACATCTTCTAACTCTACTTCTTCAGGTTCAATTGTATCAATCACTTCAATGAACATATTTAAACGTTCTTTTAAATATACTAATTGTGTATCTTTATCTTGAATTGCTTTTCCCATGAAGGCACTCTCCTTTTAATTCGAGTTGCTTTTATTATACCGCAAAAATGATTGCTATGGGCATGAAATTTCATCAATTTTGTCACGGTCATTCATTCAAATGTAAGCCCTCTCTCTTTTTTCACAAAAAAGTTTCACTTTATAAAAAGTACATATTCTTCTATTATAGAGAATGGACAAATTGTTATTTCAATAGTCAAAGGAGTATTTCATATGACGATATCACAAAAAATGAAGCCGATTACTCCTTCTTACGATCCATGGGAAGCGTATATGGACCTTGAAGAGTACGGCAAACTACTATTAACAAACGTTGAATTTACAACGACAACGTTATGCAATATGCGTTGCGAGCATTGTGCTGTTGGTTACACATTACAGCCGAAAGATCCAAATCCGCTTCCGATGGAGCTTTTATTAAAACGATTAGATGAGATTCCTCATTTACGTTCTTTAAGTATTACTGGCGGAGAACCTATGCTTTCAAAAAAATCCGTCGACAACTATGTAACACCACTCTTAAAATACGCCCATGAACGAGGCGTTCGCACTCAAATCAACTCAAACTTAACTATAGATTTAGCACGTTACGAACAAATTATTCCTTATTTAGACGTATTGCACATATCTCATAACTGGGGAACAATTGATGACTTCGTTGAAGGCGGATTTGCAATGATGGAGCGTAAACCTACGTATGAACAGCGTGCAAAACTATTTGAACGAATGATTACAAATAGTAAAGCTCTATCAGATGCCGGTGTACTCGTATCAGCCGAAACAATGCTGAATAAAAGAACTCTACCACATATTGAACATATTCATCGTCAAATTGTTGAAGAAATGGGCTGTAAACGTCATGAAGTACATCCGATGTATCCAAGTGACTTCGCGAGTAATCTAGAAATTTTAACAAAAGCTGAAATTCGTGATGCAATTGAGCATTTACTAGAAATTCGCGATGAAAATGTATGGATGTTATTTGGGACTTTACCTTTCTACGCTTGTAGCGATGACGAGCGAGACATCGCCACATTTAAGAAATTACAAGAAAGCAAAAATGTAACCGTTCGTAACGATCCGGATGGCCGTTCTCGTTTAAACGTTAACATTTTCGATGGAAATATTATTGTAACTGATTTCGGTGACGTTCCTCTTCTAGGTAACGTACAAACAAACACACTACAAGAAGCGTATGACAAATGGAGTGCTTCAAAAACAGCAAAATCATTAAGCTGTCACTGTCCTGCTGTAAAATGCCTCGGACCGAATGTTCTTGTAAAAAACAGCTACTATCCAACAGAAGATTTCTTATCAAAAACAGCAAATATTACATTCTAAATAAAAACGTCAGCTTATAAGCTGACGTTTTTTCATATTATTGCGAGTGAGAAGAAGATATGAATTTAAAATATAAATGATCATGAATTGGAATAGCAGCTCCAATTCCTTGTGAGGTAATATTTTTTACAACAAGCCTTTTTTGATTTCCTTTTAATACAAGGTATACTTCTCCAAACGTCACTTTTCCTTTTTCATTTACTGCTGGTGTATAGGCGTATAAATATCCAAGTTGACTCGGGCTAATATTATACACGCGCTCATGTCCTGTACCATAACCAATGGTTGTTTTAAATGAAAGTGGCAATTGTACTTTTTCAAGTGCTTTGAGAAGCATCATTTTTTTCACATCTGTAGCATCTTTCATATCCGCTGTTAAATCGCCTTCAACTGTCTTCTGCGTTTCTTGTTTATAGCGTAACGGATATAAGCGATCTCCTCCGCGATTATCGTACACATTGCGATTTACTTGTTTATATTCCCAATTAATCGTTGTATCAACCGATTCATAATTCAAAGCCCATTGACCTAAATAGATTTTTGCTCGGTACCCTACCGCAAGCGGCGCATTCGAAATTGTCGTTTCATTAAACATTCGAATTAAGTCCGGATTTTCAATTTTAATATTTGCTGTTTTCAATAGTTCTTGAGCAAACTTACTCGGCTGTAAACGCGGCAAATCTTGCGCATCATTTGGAAACGTATTGTCTTTAGAAATATTTAAAACAGATGAAGGCATTTTTGTTTCTACCGTTGTCTTTGCAAAACTTATGTTAGGAAATAATAGAATAAACGAGACCATAGTTGAAAGACATATGCTGTATACTCGTTTCACCTGTCTGGCTCCTTCCTACGTAAAGGTATATACTACTTTTTTTATTGTTTTCTCTCAGCACAATTGTTATGCCTATTTTTCATAATAAATAAAAACCAATTCCCATAATGACATACGCCGCTAATAACGTACCTCCTTCAAACCAGTTTGTATCACCATCGTTTGAAATCGCTATCGTTAAGAAAACAGCTGTAATCATAGAAACAAGTTCTGGTATGGTAAATACTAAAGGCATCCTATTTGCAAAAAACATGGATAGCAATACCAATACAGGAGCAACAAACATGGCAATTTGTAATGTAGAACCTACTGCGATTTCGACTGCAATATTTACTTTATTTTTATAAGCCATAATAATTGCAGATGCATGTTCTGCTGCATTTCCAACAATCGCAACGATAATAACCCCTATAAATAACTCTGACCAGCCAAATGATTTCGCGACTGTTTCAAATGTATGCACGAGCGCCTCTGACACATAAGCTACCGCAATTGTCGCTATTGCTAAAATGAGTAACGCTTTTCCTTTTGACCACTCTGGCTCTTCTTCATGAGCGACTTCATCACTTTTATGCTGATATACACCGCGGTGCGTAACTAACTTAAATAGCAATGCAGCAAGGTACATAATAATCATAATAATAGAAACACCGATACTTAATTGATACGTCTTTCCAGCTTCCATCTTCATTGAAAAGATCTCTGGAATAACAAAAGCTACTACTACAGCAAAGATTAATAAAGCTGAATTGTGTCTTGCATCATACACATTAAAACTTTGTCTTTTGTATTTCAGACCTCCTACAAAGAAAGATAGTCCCCCTACTAATAGTAAATTTCCAAGTACAGATCCTGTTAAAGAGGCTAACACCACTTCAATTAATCCCGCTTGAAGTGCAAAAATCGAAATGATTAGTTCAACAGCATTACCGAAAGTAGCATTTAATAATCCACCTATTCTAGGTCCAGAGACAATTGCTAAACTTTCTGTCGCTCTCCCCATAAAACCAGCTAACGCGATAATCGTAATACAATACACAGCGAACATAATTGTTTGGGGCCAATGAAGTGTTTTTCCAAGTACAGACAGTGGTACACCTATAAGCCCTACTATAAGAAATATTTTATTAAACATGCCTTTCATCCTTCCATCGTATGTATTTCTCCTCGATATTATTATTATTCTTCTCCTAACTTGTACGATTTCATCACAATTACGTTTAAAAAATCGGATTGAAGAAAACAGTATGAAAGATATTCAAATTATCTCGTTTAAACAGAGAAAATATAAATTAGGAAAAGAGGTAAAAAACATGCACTTAAAAGAAAAAATCGCAACAATTATTCAAGGACAAAGAACTGGTGTATTATCAACTGTACGTAACGATAAGCCGCATAGTGCCTTTATGATGTTTTTCCACGAAGATTTTGTACTATATGTTGCAACAGATCGACAATCAAAAAAGATAACAGATATCGAAAACAATCCAAATGTCCATGTACTACTTGGACGAGAAGGAAAAAAATTAGATGAAGATTATATTGAAGTTGAAGGCTTAGCTTCCATCGAGGAAGACTCCACATTAAAAAACAAGTTTTGGAATAATAGCTTAAAACGCTGGTTACTCGGTCCTGAAGACCCTAATTACGTATTAATAAAAATCAATCCCGACACAATTTATTACATCGATGGTGCTGGTACGACGGAGCCCGAGTTTTTACGACTATAAAATAAAACAAGCCCCCTTTAGGTGGGCTTGTTTTGTCGAAAAGTTCTTCTGAAAAAAACAATAAAATAGGTGGAACTTTCTAAAGATTCTGTTATATAATAGCAGTAACTTAAATAAACTGTATTAAAACAGATTGAGAGGAGAAATAACATTGATGAAAAGAGAAGAACGCAAAAACATGATTGAGTTTATTGAAAAGAAAAAAGGGATTGAGCGTGACGAATTATTGTTTATGACAGACGATGAAGTGGAACATATTTATAATGTAACGTACTTTTTATATGAGGAAATTGCAGAGTAGTATAATAATCCCCACCTTATTAAAAATATAAGGTGGGGATTATTTCGTTATTTATTCCGCTATTTGCGGGACGATAAAATCCCACTGATTAAAGTTTCGCTTTATACATGAGAATGGTTTTCATGTATAATAATGTAAGATTGGAGGAATTTTACTATGAGTTCATGGCTCTTATTCGCACTATTATCAGCAATTGCTGCTGCCCTTGTATCTATTTTCGGAAAGATTGGTTTAGATGGAATCGATGCCAATGTCGCCACAACTGTTCGTTCTATTATCATGGCATTATTTATGGTGGGCGTTATTATTATCCAAGGTAAATTTCAAAATATTGGCGATGTACTGCTAAATAAAAAAGCACTGCTCTTTATCACATTAAGTGGGGTTGCAGGTGCTTCGTCATGGCTATTTTATTTTCTTGCCCTCAAAACAGGGAAAGTTTCACAAGTGGCTCCTGTCGATAAACTAAGCGTCGTATTTTCTATCATTCTCGCTATGATTATACTCGGCGAAAAGTTAAACTTTATGACTAGTATTGGTGTTGTCTTTATTACAGCTGGTGTACTATTTATTGCTTTCAGCTAAAAAAACCGCGATTAGCGGTTTTTCTTTTTCTTTATGTAAAACCATACAATACATGTAACAACTACTGAAATGGATAAAATCCATATTCCATAATGATGTAAACTATACTCAACGAAACGCCACTTCTCTCCTAACTTCCAGCCAAGTCCAATAAAAACACTGATCCAAATAAACGCACCACCGTAAGCGTACAAACAAAAACGCCAAAGTGTTAAATTCGACATCCCAGCAAAATATGCTGTTAAATGACGTACTCCCGGGATAAAGTAACCAATCATTAAAAGAAATGGGCCATATTTTTCAAATAAAATATGTGTTTTTTCGATGTGATGTTCTTTGATCCTAACTTTCGGCCCATATTTTTTTAAAACAGGGAGTCCAAGTTTCAAACCTAATATATAGCTTAATGTAATGCCTAACATTGCGCCAGCCATCCCACTTAAAAACGCAGCAGTTCCTGACATAACTCCTTTTGAAACGTTATAACCAACAAAGGTCAATAAAAACTCATCTGGTATCGGTAATCCAACAATCCCACCGGCCAAAGCTATAATAATTCCAAAATACCCATAATGTGCGATTAACTCGCCAATATGTTGTTCCATTCGGAAGACACATCCTATGCACGATCGTTATTCCACATTGTGCCCTTTCTATCCTTCAGACAAACATGGTATACATATTCACTATACATTGTTTTTATAATGAACTCTACTTCTATCCATTCCTTTAACAGGAAGAAAGTGAACCATTAATCGGTGAGGGTTTGTTCATCCTGGCTCATTCTTAGTACACATCAATCGTGCGCCAGACTCCCGCCTCCTTCCCTTATATTCACCGCTTTTCGAAGCGCTAGTCTTACCATCCACAAATAACAGGATTAAAAAATAAAAATTCATATGCTTGTTTTTTTGTTACAATAAAGGAAAGTTACTTTTCGCAACGGTTTAACTCTCAGGAAAAATGATATACCTAGCAAAAACATAGTTTGGTCGATATAATGCAACTTCTACCTATTAAAAGAACATGCACCCTTTACATACAACATCATTTTTCTAAATTATACAGGGGGAACGAACATGACCATTGAAAATCAATTTATCCAAAAGGTTTACTATAAAACATTTTTAACAGAAGAAACTTCTACTCCAGTATCGGAAGTACTCGGTGAAGCATATATAAATGAATCTATAAATGAATTCTCCAACATTTCTAATATCCGCTTTGCTCAAGGTGAATTTTATTACCAAAATAAAGACTTTGAAGCAGCGATATTTAAATGGGAGAAAGTAAATAACGAGCTTGCACTTTGGGCAACCAAAAATATTGCAGATTCTTATTTTGAACTAGGCTTCTTACCAAAAGCAGAAGAAATTTATCAATCTATCCAAACGGAAGATACAACTCTTACAATGGAAGTTTCCTTACAACTTCTTTCTCTTTACATCGAACAAGATCGTTTAGGTCTAGCCTTTAAGACAATTAGTGAGGCTGTTGCATTTCAACCTGACTATCCAAACATTACTGCAATTGCTCGCTCATTCTATGAAAAACAAGCAGATTGGAATAATGCTATCGAACTTGCCGTTCAAGAAGGAATTCGAACAAAATCATTGCACTGGTTCGATACTTTAATCAATTATGTAAATCAAGGATTTACGAAACAAATCAATCCAGAATATTTCTATGAATCTTTAAAAGCTTTATATGCAATTGATCAAGTCCAATTTAAAGAACTTGTTATTGCTCTTTGGAACAGCTATCAAAATGAAAAATTGCATCTACCTTGGATTCAAACAATAAATCATTTATTCTTACATATTGAGACAGACAACAATGACGATTGGCATGAAATTATTGAACGCTATCAAGATACGTACTTTGAATTAATTACTGGTGAGCATTTCATGCATGAAATGCAAGGACTTGTACCCGATCTATTAACAAATTGGTTTAGTTTAACGAAAGCAAAAGATGCCCTATTTGTCTCTGCTGCAGTATTAGCGTGGAATGAAGTTTCACCTACAACTTTAGAGTCATTACTCGTAAAAAGTGCGGGAGCCCTACTCTCTAATTCAACAGCTGAAACAAATGTAAATATGGAAACCGTTTCTCATTTATTCGAAACAATTGCTGTATGGGCTGAAAAAAACGATGTGGATTTAAGTCATCAATTTACGTTACTCGTTCATGAACTATGTGATTTAAATGTTACACAATTACTAATAGCGGGAACTAGTGACCATGATAAATTATCATTCATCAATTCAATATTAGGAGAGAACATCTTAACTGAGACTGTAACAGCTCCTATTCTATTTAAAGATGATAGCCAAACTGAAATAACAGAATTCACTGCGTTAGATGTACACAATATACCGAACTTTGATGAATTCCATCAAATAATGGCTACACCTTCCGATTCAGAACTTGAGAAAAAATGCATAGAAATTAAGTTACCAAGTAGATTTTTAAGAAAAAATAAATTTGCATTTCTTGTTACGCCATCTGTTCAAGGGCAAGTGGATAAAAACAGCCCATATTTTGAATACTTACAAGCAGCAGATAGCCTTATTTACGTATTAAATTCAGCTTCACCATTACATGGGGAAGAGCTTGATACATTACTTTATTTACGTGAACAAGTGCCAAATTTACAAATTCATTTCGTATTACACACAAATAATACGACCAATAATGAAAAGCTAATAAGTAAGATTAAAGTCCATTTCCCAAGTGCACAGTTCTTCCCATACTCTCCTTCACAAGAGAGTAGCCAGCAACTTGGGGACGTGACAGAGTCTATTCTTTCTAATCTAGCTGGACGCGACATGGAACAAGAACGTATAGAAAAACTAATATGGTTTACTCAAAAGACAATCGCATACCTTGTAAATGAACGTGTGGAATTAGAAAATACATTAGTGAAATCAGTACGATGGAATAAACATATCTCAGTGAAACTAAATGGATTTATTAACAATCTTACTGCTCTTGAAAAAGATAAAATTCGTTCTATTACAGAATCTTATCTTTTAACGAAAGAAGAAATCACACGAGATATCCATTCTCAAATTCCTGAATTATTACAGAGCTGTTCTGACCTTGTTCAAGAAGATAGTGATTTCAAATTAGTTCATGAAGAATTAAATACTGCAATGAACGAACGAATTCAAAAACATGTACAGCAAGTGCTTCTTCCTAAATTTACTGGGTTTATTCAAGAGTGGATTGAAACAGCACATAATGAATTTATTCAAGCTCAATCTTATTTAGATGAAATGAGTGAAACGTTTAATAAATTATATAAAGAAGAACGCATGAAACTTCCTTGCGATTTCAAATTATTAGATGATTGGCATCGAGATGTTGTACGCATGACAAATAGAATTACAGTATCGAACATCAATATTTTATTACGCTTTACACCGACACAATTTTTCTTAAAGAGTGCGGGAAAACTATTTGGTAACATGCAAAAAAATCAATCTATGCTCGCAAACAAATATAAACAATATATTGAAACGGAAGACTATACGGAAATTTCTCAAACGATTTCAAAACAATTCTTCCTTCAATTTGAAGTATTTGAAGGCGCATTAGAACGAGATATTATGATGTTCTTTAAAGATCCACTTAGCATATTGAAACAAAATGTGGAAGCAGCTCAACTTGAAATAGAGGAAGACGAACAAACATTAGCAACGTTAAGAAGCAACCCAGAAACTTATCACGATCCGTTAGCATTCTTTAAACTGCAACTATTGCAGCACAAATTCGTTTTAAGTACGAACAAAAACAATGAAGACGTCTATGAATTTAATGAGTCTCCTACGATTTAACATAAAAAACCAAGCAAACTAAAATTTGCTTGGTTTTTTACTTTAATTCATTATTTTCATATGTTCAAATGGATAATAAATTGCCGCTAATTCTCCTAATACATCCGCTTTATCAATAAGTCCTAAACCATTTCTACTATCTCTGCTTATTAAGCGATTATCCCCCATAACAAAAATCTTATTTTTAGGAACTGTAATTGGTCCAAAGTCCTCTGTTAAATTCATAAGTTTTTTTTCAGCTTGTTTTTTATTACTATACAAATACGCTTCCTCTATCACTTCATGATTCACATATAATTGATCATTTCTCACCTCAATGACATCGCCAGGCAAACCAATAACCCTTTTCACGTAAAAATTATCCGTCTTCACAACAATAATGTCTTCTCTCTCATAACTTTCAAATTGCTTTGCCAACTTATTAACAATCACCTTATCCCCATCTTGTAACGTTGGCTTCATAGACGCTCCTTTTACAGTCGTAGGAAAAAACACAAAAATTTTCGTTAAAAACACCAACAAACATGCAATTGCAATCGTTCCAAAGAATTTACGCCAACGTTTTTTCTTTTGCATCATTCCACCATCTCATCATCTTTTTACTTTTATTATAAATAATACGACCGATGATTTTCTACAAAATTCTGAATTATAAAATTACAATATTAAAAATTCCAAAATAGCGATGCTGATCAAATTAA
Source organism: Bacillus sp. 5w2 (assembly GCF_054353775.1). Taxonomy (NCBI): domain Bacteria; kingdom Bacillati; phylum Bacillota; class Bacilli; order Caryophanales; family Bacillaceae; genus Bacillus; species Bacillus sp. 5w2. The sequence continues at coordinate 64,502 of NZ_JBTIWT010000007.1, forward strand.
ACAAGCAAAAAAGATACTCTCCAAATAGTCTATCCACTATTTGGAGAGTATCTTTTTATATTCCCACATATACAATACACATTTGAGCCGCTACATATGTAAACCAAATCCAAAGTGGTTCATACTTTAATTTACGCCCTCCAATATCTGTCACGCCTATAATAAAATCAGAAATCACAAATAATAAACCACCAAATGCTGGTATCCACCATACTCCTGAATTCTCATAATATAAGGCGAATGCAAAGCAAGCCATTCCTCCAACCCATAATCCATAAATTAGAGCTCCTATCGTAAACAATTTATCTTGTTTATCATTTCGGATAAAAAAGAACCACCCTATAATGAGAAAGAGTCCGTATACAAGTAGACCAATCCAAAAACCATTCCATGAAATGCCTGTTTGCAAAAATGCTTTTACATAAAAACAATGCGCAAGCGCAAAAGTAACCATCCCTCCAATTAACCTGTGACCAATTGGAATCAAACCTGCCATAAATAAATCCCCTACAGTTGATAACGTCATACCTAGTGCAACCCACGTACTATACGCTACTGATGGATCTTGTAACCATATCCAAATTGCACTTGCTGTTAAAGAAAAACTAAGAATAAGACGCACTGCTAAAGGCAACGGCATATTATTTCTTGTTTTTTTTGTCTGCCCTATTGCGTACATTGCACCAATTAAAAAAAGAATGATTTGTCCAATTAACACCATGTAAAGTAGATTCATAACATGTTCTCCTCAATAAATGCTTTTTGTATTTTTTTCGTTACACCTAGTCTATTATCCTTTTTCTATAAAAAAAAAAGAAGAACAGTACTGTTCTTCCATTGTAATCGTTTTCCTGTTATCTATGCTACTTGTTTTTCTTCCTCCATTTTCTGCTTAGCTGGCGTACGATTCACCACAATAATTCCCGCAGCTACACACGCTAAACCAATTAATACAAATGAGTGAATTGCTTCTCCTAAAATCATGCTCGATAATAACACACCAAATACGGGTATAAAGAACATGTACATTGATACTTTTCCAACCTTATTGTACTTCATAATTGTATTCCAAATACAAAATCCTGCTGCGGATAAGAAAGATAAATAGGTAAGCATAAGTATTGCATGTACACTAAATGTAAATGGCGTGATTCCCACTTGCAAAGCCCCTATACATAATAGCCCAATAGAACCAAAAATCATTTGGTATGCTGTCATATAGCCAACATCTAATGTTTTGCTACCTTCTTTCGCCAATATGTTTCCATATGAATACAACATTGCTGCACTAAGAAGTAATAAGCTACCGATTCCGAAATGGAATGACAAACTACCATCACTCGGTACATTTACTAAAATGACACCACAAAAGCCGATAGAAACCCCAATTACTTTTCTCATATTAAGAGCATCATCTTTATATAAAAAATGCGCGAGTAAAATTTGAAAGAATGATGATGTTCCTGAAATGATAGCTCCTTCAATACCAGAACTATAGCTCATTCCAATATAAAAACATATATATTGGAGAAAGGTTTGAAATAAACCAATTTGTACTAACTGCTTTCCCGTTCCTTTTTTGAAGCTCATATTTTTTCCTAACGCTTTAAAGAAGAATAAGAGCATGACTCCAGATAAAAAGAAACGATAGCCAGCAAATAATATTTGCTCCCCAACTTCTTGTGGCTGAATTCCAAGTTCAGCATAACTTAATTTAATAAAAGGGAATGCGCTCCCCCATAAAAAAGTCGCTACTATCGCAGCAATAAACACGCCAATCGGATGGGTAAAAAATTTCTCTGTCTTCACTTGTTGTCTTCCTTTCCGATCTTTTTATGAACAATATTCATATATACCAAAGGAAGTGTGAAAACACAAGTTTTCAGTTTATACACAAACAAAAACATATCATCTAAAGAAAACATGTGCTATACTATAGAACAATTACAACATAATAACTATTAAAATCAGATTCAACAGAAATGCTGCTATCCATTATGGATGGCAGCTTTCGTCGTTTTATAGGGGTTTCGATTTTGATTCTTTTTCTCAATAAGAATTTGGAAGGAGCGAGTAGTAATGAACTCAGAAGTAAAAGCATTACAAGTACAAAAGTCTATTTCTCATCCCTCTTTATGGGATACATTAAAGAAACATTATGAACTTATATTTGCAATCGCATCTGGTATTTTCATTTTAGCTGGTTGGTTATTCACAAAGAACGATGTAATGAATGTAGGCATTACTTGCTATATCCTTGCTTATATAGTTGGTGGATATGCAAAAGCGAAAGAAGGTATTGAAGATACAATCGAGGAGAAAGAGCTAAATGTCGAGATGCTTATGCTCTTTGCTGCTATCGGTGCTGCAATCATTGGCTACTGGGCAGAAGGCGCAATTTTAATCTTTATCTTCGCACTAAGCGGTGCGATGGAATCTTATACATTAAGTAAAAGTCAAAAAGAAATTTCAGCGCTTCTTGATCTACAACCTGAAGAAGCATTACGTATTTCAAACGGAACCGAAGAACGTGTTCCTGTTGGACGATTACAAATTAACGACGTTATTTTAATTAAGCCAGGTGAGCGCGTTCCTGCTGACGGTACGATTCATAGCGGTGAAACAAATATCGATGAGGCAGCGATTACTGGTGAACCTATTCCAAATGAAAAAAAACATGGTGATGAAGTATTTGCTGGTACTGTAAATTTACGCGGTGCTATCGAAGTTAAAATTACGAAGCCGAGCGATCAAACATTATTCCAAAAGATTATCCGTCTCGTCCAAAGTGCACAAAGTGAAAAATCACCATCACAACTATTCATAGAAAAGTTTGAAGGAACATATGTAAAAGGTGTACTACTCATTGTTGCGCTTATGATGTTCGTCCCTCATTTCTTACTGGATTGGAGCTGGAATGAAACGTTTTATCGCGCTATGATCTTACTTGTAGTCGCATCTCCTTGTGCACTCGTTGCTGCCATTACACCAGCAACATTATCTGCTATTTCTAACGGAGCAAGAAATGGAATTCTCTTTAAAGGTGGCATACATTTAGAACGCCTTGCTTCAGTAAAAGCAATTGCCTTTGATAAAACAGGAACATTAACACAAGGAAAACCTACCGTAACAGATGTATATGTTCGAGAAAATATGACAGAAAAAGAAGTACTTTCTATTACAGCAGCAATTGAAAGTCACTCAACACATCCTTTAGCTGAATCTATTGTGAAGTATGCACAACATGCGTATGACATTACATTAAAAAAACCAGAAAATGTTGAAGATGTAACTGGTTTTGGGCTAAAAGGAATATTTGAAAGCAAAGCTTATAAAATAGGTAAAGCTGATTTTATTGGTGAAGAAACAAAGACATTTCATAATGGTATTTCTGCCTCACTTGAAAAAGAAGGTAAAACTGTCGTTTATATTAGCGATGAGGGCGGCATCCTTGGACTTATCGCTTTAAAAGATACGCTTCGCCAAGAAACAATAGCTGCTATTCGCGAATTACAAAGCATTGGTGTCGAAGCAATTATGATTACTGGAGATAATGAAGAAACAGCAAAAGCAATTGCCTCCGAAAGTAATATAAAGGAATATTACGCATCATGCTTACCAGAAACAAAAGTGGAAACGATTAAAAAGCTAAAAGAAAAATACGGGACAGTAGCAATGGTCGGAGATGGTATAAATGATGCCCCTGCACTCGCTACTGCTAGCATTGGTGTAGCAATGGGAGAAGGAACAGACGTAGCTTTAGAAACTGCAGACGTTGTACTTATGAAGAACGAGTTATCTCGACTTTCTCAAGCAATCCGTTTATCAAAACGAATGAACCGTATTGTAAAGCAAAACGTAATCTTTTCACTAGCTGTAATTGCAATGCTGATTTGTTCAAACTTCTTGCAATTCTTAGCTCTGCCATTCGGTGTTATTGGGCATGAGGGAAGTACGATTCTTGTCATTTTAAACGGGTTACGATTATTAAAAGGAAACAAATAAAAACGGGTCCCTCATAGAGGACCCGTTTTTTCTAATGGTAGCTATTATGCCCGTTCGCACTACTACTCGTTTTATGCTTTGGATGCGAACTACTCTTTTGTTTATTGTTATTTTTATTGTTGTGATTCTTTTTATTATTACTCATGAAATATCCCCCCTGTTCCCTTTTATTATGGAACAAGAGCTCACTTTTCATTACGGGAATTATTGTCACTCGTCCTATAATGATGGAGTAAACCATTAATTTCGCCACCAAGTAAAATTACCCATCCAGTCAAGTAAAACCATAACATTAAAATAATAATACCACCGAGACCACCATATGTATTGGCGTAATTCGCAAACTTATCTACATAATAAGCAAATGAGTACGATACCACAATCCATCCGACAGTAGCAAATGTTGCTCCTGAAATGACTTCTCTTCTTTTTAACTTTCGATCTGGTGCAAATGTATATAAAAAACTAAACAATGCAAATAGTACGAAGAAACTCGCTACTAATCGTGTAATGCTCCACACGTAAGAAAAACTATCCGATAAACCAATTGCTTTAAATACCGCTGCCCCAATGACTTGTCCAAACACTGGAACAATTAGCGCAAACACAATCATAAAAATGATAGCTAACGTAAACACAATTGATAACGCTCTTGTTTTAATAAAAGAACGTGTTTCTGTTACATCATACGCACGGTTAAAAGCATTCATAACCGCATTTACCCCGTTTGAAGCAAACCATAACATTGACAATAAACCAAATGATAATAAACCACCATTTTGCTCATTTACAACTTTATCCACGTTTACTTCAATTAAGGACATTGCATCTTCCGGTACGTACGGTTCTAATAAATTGAGCACACTTTCTGTTTGAAGGTCAATGAATCCAAGAAGCGTAATTAAGAAAACAAGCCCAGGAAAAATCGCAAGCAAGAAGAAATAAGCGAGCTGTGCTGCCAAGCCCGCTACATCATCACGCATCGTCCGGTCATACAAATCTTTACCAAACGAATAAGCACGATTTCTTCTCACCTTTTCTAAAATTTTTCTCATATACGTTTAAACGCTTTTCTTCTCTTCTTTATCTTGCTTCAACTCAATGTACGCTTCAGTTTTTTTTTCCTCTACATTAGAGTCTTTCATAAATAGTTCACGCGCTTCTTTCATACCGCCATCTTCAGCAACTACTGGCTCTTCTTCTGCTTTCAGCTCATCTACTTTTGAAGATACAGCTTGAATTTCAATCGTTTCTGGCTTCTCTGCTGGCTCAACCTTTTTCTTACTAAAAATTTCTTTCGTTTCTTTTAACGTCTCTACAACAGACGGCGTCAATTTTTTAATTTCTGCTACTTTCGCTTTTACTACATTGAAGTCAGCGAGTTCGCGTCCTTTATCTGTAACAGTTTGCACTTTTTCTTTTATCTTCGCACTTTCACCGATTTCAATCATCTTTGTTTTTGCTTTTTCCGCAGTATTTTTTACTTTTTCACGGTTTTCTTTCTTCAACATAGATACAGCTACACCTGCAGCTACACCAATCGCAATGTTTCGAGCAATATTATTTTTCTTTGCCATATTCCTTCACCCTTTCATTTCTTATGTTAGAAAGTATTTCTTTCTAAGCTTCCTCATATTCCTTGTTCATTTCGAATGAAAGCTAATAGCTTTGCACACCCTTCTGTTACAAGGTCATATACTTCTTGGAAATTCCCTGTATAGTAAGGGTCGGGAACGTCTGTCCAGCCACCGTCTGGAACAAAATCGGACAGCCTACCAATATAGCCTCCAGTTTTACCTAAACTTTTTAAATCTGCTATATTCTTGTTGTCCATGGCAATAATATAATCAAACTTTGTTAAGTCTTCTTTTTCTACTTGCCTTGCTTTAATTCCTTCAAAAGTGACTGCATTTTCTTTTAAAATTTTTTGTGTTCCTTTATGTGGCGGATGACCAATATGCCAATCTCCAGTTCCCGCAGAATCAATGACAATTTTCTCTTCAAGTCCCTCTTTTACGACAAGATCTCGAAAAATCGCTTCTGCCATCGGAGAACGACAAATGTTCCCAAGACAAACAAACAATACTTGAACCATATTTTTGTTTCTTCCCTTCTTGGTGTATTTCTTAATATATAATTATAGTATAAACAACCAATTATTAATTATAAAGGAAATCCCTACTAATTTAATAGGATTGAAAAGATTCATTAACGAAAATGATAAAAAATGTTAAGATAGCCTTATGTTATTTTAAAGGGGGACACTTCGGTGGATTTATCCGTAAAGTCAGAAGAAAACGTTGAATATATGGTCGAAGCTATTAAAGAAAAATTACGTATGGTTAATGCTGGAGCGATGAGAGCTGCTAGTTTTAATGAAGAAATGTACGAAGACTTACGTGACATTTATGAGCATGTTATGAAACGTGAAACATTCAGCATTAGTGAAATGCAAGCTATTACAGAAGAATTAGGTACATTAATTAAAAAGTAAAAAAAGCCTCGCTTATATGAGGCTCTTTTTTATTTCCAACAAATTCATGACAACTCTTCTCTTCCCCTCACCCAACTGTAAAATACTGTACAATAGAAGTAGAACCTCACCTTAGATTTTTTCTCCATACATACTACTCACAAATAATAGCAACACTACCATTGCTAACTGTTTTTACTGGAGGTGCTTACTTATGAGCAATTGGTACAGTAAGACGAAAGATCAAACATTAATCGACCTAGAAACAAACGAACAACACGGTTTAACAGATGAAATTGTAAATGAACGTTTACAGCAATACGGCTCTAATGAATTAGCTACAAAACAAAAACGCTCTTTATGGCAGCGTATTTTCGCCCAAATTAATGACGTCCTCGTATATGTCCTTATTATTGCTGCCCTTATTTCTGCTTTTGTAGGTGAATGGGCTGATGCAAGTATTATCGCGCTCGTTGTAGTTTTAAACGCTGTTATCGGTGTCATCCAAGAATCGAAAGCAGAACAAGCTTTAGAGGCCTTGAAAAAAATGGCGACACCTAAAGCTATCGTCAAACGAGATGGTGAACTAAAAGAGATTCCATCTGAGCACGTCGTTCCAGGTGATATCGTTATGCTTGATGCCGGACGGTATATACCATGCGATTTACGGCTTATCGAAACTGCAAATTTAAAAGTTGAAGAATCTGCTCTAACTGGTGAGTCTGTCCCTGTTGATAAAGATGCAATCTACCACCCTTCTATGCAAAGTGATGAGCAAGTGCCGTTAGGCGATCAAAAAAACATGGCATTTATGTCTACTCTTGTAACATACGGACGCGGTGTCGGTATTGCTGTTGAAACAGGAATGAACTCACAAATTGGTAAGATTGCTACCCTGTTACATGAAGCAGACGATGATATGACACCACTTCAAAAAAGCTTAGCACAAGTCGGAAAGTATTTAGGCTTTGTCGCTGTAGCTATTTGTATCGTTATGTTTCTCATCGGCTTTTTACAAGGACGGGATACGCTAGAAATGTTTATGACTGCTATTAGTTTAGCCGTTGCAGCTATTCCAGAAGGTTTGCCAGCTATCGTTTCCATCGTTCTTGCAATTGGTGTGCAACGAATGATTAAACAAAATGTTATTATTCGTAAACTTCCAGCTGTGGAAGCTCTCGGTTCTGTCACAATTATTTGTTCAGATAAAACAGGTACGTTAACGCAAAATAAAATGACCGTTACTCACTTTTATAGTGATAACACATACGATCACTTAAAAAATTTAAATATAAATAATGATGCGCAACGACTATTGTTAGAAAATATGGTGCTATGCAACGATGCGTCTTACGGTTCCGATTCACAAACAGGGGACCCTACAGAAATCGCCCTTCTTGTTGCCGGAAACACTTTTAACATGCAAAAAGATCATTTAGAAAAGATACATGAACGCGTTAATGAGCTGCCTTTCGATTCAGATCGTAAAATGATGTCAACCATACATACATACGATGAAAGCTACTATAGCATGACGAAAGGCGCTATTGATAAACTCTTACCTCGATGTACCCACATATTTAAAAACGGTAAAATCGAGGCTCTAACAGATGCTGATAAAAATCAAATATTAGAAGCTGCCAGGGCAATGTCTCAAGAAGCTTTAAGAGTACTTTCATTCGCATTTAAACAATACAATTCAAGCAATGTGGATATAGATCATCTTGAAGAAAACCTCATCTTTATTGGTCTTGTCGGTATGATTGATCCACCACGAACTGAAGTAAAAGATTCAATTTCAGAATGTAAAAAAGCCGGTATTCGCACAGTTATGATTACTGGTGACCATAAAGATACCGCCTTTGCAATTGCCAAAGAGCTTGGCATTGCCGAAGACATATCTGAAATTATGATTGGAACTGAATTAGATAATATTTCAGATACAGAACTAGCAAGCAAAATTAATCACTTACATGTATTCGCTAGGGTCTCTCCGGAGCATAAAGTGAAAATTGTAAAGGCATTACGCGCGAAGGGTAATATCGTTTCTATGACTGGTGATGGTGTCAATGATGCTCCATCTTTAAAGCAAGCAGATGTTGGCGTAGCGATGGGTATTACAGGAACAGACGTTGCAAAAGGGGCAGCGGATGTAGTATTAACAGATGATAATTTCTCATCTATTGTGAAAGCTGTTGAGGAAGGTAGAAATATTTATCGTAACATAAAAAAATCAATTCTCTTCTTACTCTCATGTAACTTTGGAGAAATTATCGCTTTATTTTTAGCGATTTTACTTGGCTGGGCGACACCATTACGACCAATTCACATTTTGTGGGTCAATTTAATTACCGACACACTTCCTGCATTATCACTTGGCGTTGATCCTGAAGATTCAGATGTGATGAAAGAAAAACCACGCCGTGCGAAAGAAAGCCTATTTAGCGGTAGTGTCCCTTTTCTTATTTTCAATGGCGCTATAATTGGATTTTTAACGCTAGCAGCCTTTATCGTCGGAGCAAAATTCTATACTGGAGATACAAATTTATTCCCTCTTTTCCCAGAGAAAATTGATGAAGATGCTCTATTACACGCTCAAACGATGGCATTTGTTGTTCTTAGTTTTTCTCAGCTCGTTCATTCATTTAACTTGCGTTCAAGAACGAAATCAATTTTTTCAATTGGGATTTTTACAAATAAATATTTAGTCTTCTCCCTTCTTATCGGTGTTCTTATGCAAGTTTGTATCATCTCCATCCCACCCCTTGCAAATATATTCGGTGTGCATGCGTTAACGATGCGAGATTGGGGATTTGTTCTTTTATTAAGTATCATTCCACTTGTTGTGAATGAGATCATTAAATTAGTGAAAAGAAACTAAAAGGCAATGAGGAACAATCCTCATTGCCTTTTCATTTATCCCACTATTCGCCGGACAGTAAAACTCCCACCTCAAAATTCAGCTTGAGCAAAGAAGTTAGGTGGTAGATTAACTGCCCATAAATGTCCGATTGGTTCAACTAATAATCAGTGGGGAAGAACAAAACCCCACTGATTGAAGTTTCACTTTATCCTTGTAATTCTTTTTTGATGTTCTCTGTTAATGTAGCCATACGCTTACGGCTTTCTTCACGCTCACGTTTGTTTTGCTCTTCAATTTGTTGTGTTTCTTGCATACCTCTTGAAATAATGTTCCAAGTTTCCTCAAGTGTTTCCATCTTAATACTAGAAGAACCTGATAATCTCGCTACTTCCACACTTTGCGTTGCGATATTTTGTGCATTTTTCTTAAGTAATTCATTTGTACGACGATCCAGTTCAGCCATAGAATCTGCAACAAGCTTTTGACGCTTCGCATTTACCGCTTGAATGATACCATTTTTAAAGATAGGAATCGTTGTAATAAACGCTGTATTGATTTTACCAATTAATTTATTATTACCACGTTGAATCATACGAATTTGTGGTGCTGTAAGTAAAGCAACCATACGTGCTTTTTCTAAATCATCAATACGTTGTTCTAAAATTTCAACAGAGTTTTTAAGCGACTCTAACTCAATACCTGCCAATTGATCATTATTACGTACACGCTCTTCATACATCGGAACTAGCTCTGTATTTAAACGATCTAATAACATTTCTCCTGCTACTACGTATTTTTCTAAATCTAAGTAATATTTTAAGTTTTGCTCATATAACCCGTCTAACGTACCAATTGATTTTTTCATTTCATCTTGATACTTCGTAATTTCCACGTACACTTTATCAATTTCACGGCCCATCGTTTGATACTTGCTAAAGATTTGTTCAATCATTTTATCCGCTTTTTTGAACATACGTGAGAAGAAACCGCTTTTCTCTTCCGCAAAGTCTTTGCTATCAAACCTGTCCATAATTTTACCAAGCTGTTTTAATAACTCACCAGAGTCTTCTATTTTTGACAGAGACATTGTATGTAAAATTTGATCTGCAAAGCGTGAAATTTCCATAGAAGGTTCTTTTCCAAGCTCAATTAATTCTAATTGGTCTTTAATATCTACCGCATTATAAATACGTTGTACATCCGCATCTTGTCTAAGTTGCAAGCGAACATCTTGTGCTGTTTGCTCATTTAATTCTGTTTTCGAATCTAGTACGACTGGGTTATTCATATCGTATTCTCCCTTTCCTTATAAAAATGGACGAAATAGTCCTTTTATTGTTTGTGATAAATTTTTATAGGCTGATGAACCATGAAACTCAAGATCGAAATTAACTTCTTCAAGCCAATGTGAATCAAATGCTGCTGCATCAATATACGGTTCAATATCATTTCGTCCCGTTGGATTGAAGTGGAATACATCTACTCCTATTTGATTTAAAAATAGTAATAAAACAGCATCAGAACGAGTTAATTCTCCACTCTTCTCATTATTAAATATAACAATTTTCGGTACATCTTGTGAATAATCAAATTTCTCAAGCTGTTCTAAAATATTCGGTGGTATTTGAGAAAGTTGCGCGAAAACATATAGCGCTACATCTTGTTTCGTCTCTTTTGCAATTGGTTTACACATTTCACTTTCACACGTATGGATAATCGCTTCTGCAATACCATGTTGTAATCCTTCTGGCAATCGTTTATGCGGCCACCAATGACTGTTCATAATTAAATCTGGATGTAATTTCCCCGCACGGTCTAATGCATCTCGATAATGATATTGGAAATTTGCTTTTTGTTCTTTCGTAAACGGAAATGTATTAATTAATAAACTGTTATCAAATGATGTAACAGCCTTTAATCGCTGAAAATACTCTTTATCATTCTTTGAAACACCTGATATTTTCGCAAATAAAGAAGGGATATAAATGTGTTTATTTTCAACAAAGAATGTCGGGCGTACAAACGCCTTTTCTTTCGTGATTAAAAAGAGTTCATCGTATGTTGTTTTTAGTGTACGAGCTACAGGCGTATAGGAACGGAATTGCCACGGCTTGTATAATAGTGAATTATCGTGGTGAAGTACTTGTTCAATTTCCTTTGAAGCTTGATATGCTACTGTTGCAACACGCTCGCGGCGACGATCTGGAAATGGTTCAAGAGAAATCCGGCCTGGATGAGACACAATAAAAGTCCTTCCCTCTTCATCAACACTCTCAAATCCATCTTTTCCTTCTGGGTGATAATAAAGTACATCGCAGCCGAGCATAATAAGGAAGTATAAGAAATATATACGGCTCTCCGTCGCATCCCCATACCAAACGATACGCGGCATTTGTTTCTTATAATTAACCGTAGAGAACCACTTCGCGACGTAATTTTCGCTTAATTTAATCATGTCGATTAAGAAACGACGGAAGCCTTCTGTCTTTAAAGATTGATTATGTTGTTTCTCATATAATTTCAATACTGAAATGAACGTCGTATGTATATAATGCTGTAAGTCAGGATTGTCTACTTTCGGTAAAAGTTGTTTCCCAGATAAGTGTGCCACTAACCTATTTACTGTCAGACCATTTGGTGCTTCTTGATGTAATCCGAACACTTCTTGAATGTGACGAAGCTTTTCTGAATCAATCACTTTGTTTAAATTTTGTTCGTGTAAAACTTCAATTCCTTTCGCTTCACTATAATCAAATAGTTCATTAAAATATTCATCTACATCATTAGGAACGCCAATAATTCGACATGCTATATAACTAAATTTCATCTCATTCTCTGTCAGTTCATATTGTGGGCGTTTTTCTAAAAGTGTTTCAAATTGCTTTAAATCTGATTCATCTTTTAATGCATATGGTTGAAGTGTAAAACGTGAAAACACAACAGTTCACCTCCAAAAACATTTACGTTTTTTCTAAGTCCTTCTTCTATTATAAACTATTTTTGGTTATAAAAAATGGGCGCTCGCAAAACGAGCAAACCCATTTCAATTATTTATGATTATTTTTAGTAGCTGCAACTTCTTCTTTAGCTTGTCCAGAATTCTTCATGTAGTGAAGTATAAATGTTGCTCCAAATGCTACAACTAAAATAATAAAGAACAGTGTATGACTTACTTCAATATGAATAACAGACAGTAACATTTTTGCTGCAATAATTAAGATTAAAATATATGCTGTCGTTTCAAGTTCTGGAATACGCTCTAATAATTTTAAGAATACACCAGCGATCCCACGCATCATTAAAATACCGAGCATTCCACCTAATAATAGAATCCAAACTTCATTTGATACACCAAACGCAGCAAGCACGCTATCTACAGAGAACGCGATATCCATTAATTCAACCATCGCAACTGTTCCCCAGAAGACACCAAACATTCTGAAGAGAATACTGTTTTGGTTCATACCATGAGCTTCCTCTTCTTCTGCATTACCTTTTCTTTTATCAATGAAGTATTTAATTGATAGCCAAGCTAAGTAAAGTGCACCTAACACTTTTACCCAAGCTAATTTAATTAAGAACATTCCAATTCCAATTGCAATAAATCGGAATACATAAGCTCCAATAAGTCCATAGAATAATGCTTTTTTACGTTTTTCTTCTGGAAGGTGTTTTACCATTACCGCTAATACAAGTGCATTATCAGCAGATAATAACCCTTCAAGTACAACAAGTGTACCTATTAATCCCCAAGATACTGGATCTTGCAACACTTTAATCCACATGTCCAAGTCGAAAAACTGAGCATACGTATCAAGGATTCCTTGCAAAATACTCATCTTACCTTTATCCCCTATTCTTTGCTAGATTTATAGAAAGGTCAAAAAAAGGAAACGAATATCGTTTCCTTTCTATGCATCCAAGCCATACGCTCTTACAAGCGCACCTAAGCCACCTTGGAATCCACTTCCTACTGCATTAAACTTCCACTGTCCATTATGACGGTATAATTCACAAAAGACAACTGCTGTTTCAATGGAGAAATCTTCTCCTAAATCAAAACGAAGAACTTCTTCGTTTGTTTCTTCATTTGCTAAACGAACGAATGCGTTTCCGACTTGTCCAAAGTTTTGATTACGGCCTTCTCCATCATAAATTGTAACTGTAATAGCAATTTTATGAACATCTGCTGGAACCTTTTTCAAATCTACAACAAGTTGCTCATCATCCCCGTCACCTTCACCTGTACGGTTATCTCCTGTATGTAAAACAGATCCACAAGGAGACTGTAAATTGTTATAGAAGATAAAATCAGTTTCCTTCGTACATTTTCCGTTCGCATCTAATAAAAAAGCAGATGCATCTAAATCGAAATCTGATCCACCATCATAAGATTTAATATCCCACCCAAGACCAATTACTGCTTTTGTTAAACCAGGGCTTGTCTTACCTAAATCAATCTTCTGTCCTTTTTGCAATTGAATTACCATTTATACTCACCTCTATATTTTAATATTTAAAAATATATCCATCAGTAAACATCTGTTTCACCGATGGATATATAAAGTGAAACTTTAATCAGTGGGGGTTTTCTTCATCCCCCACTGATTATTAGTTGAACCAATCGGGCTTTTACGGGTAGTTGATCCCCACCTAACTTCTTTGCTCTCGCTAAATTTTGAGATGGAGGTCTACTGCCCGTTAATGCGGGGCAAATCTATTACTCTACATCTAAACCGAAATTATTACATAGAGACGCTAATCCACCTTGGAATCCACTTCCGATTGCATTGAACTTCCAGTCACCTGCATGACGGTATAGTTCACCTACTACAACAGCTGTTTCAATAGAGAAATCTTCTCCTAAATCGTAACGAATTAACTCTGCATTTTTTTCTTCATCAAGAATACGTACGAAAGAGTTAGAAACTTGTCCGAAGTTTTGGCTACGGCCTTCTCCGTCATAAATTGTAATTGTGAAGCAAATACGTTCGATATGTGCAGGTACATTTTTTAAATCTACTTTAATCGCTTCGTCATCACCTTCACCGTCACCAGTTCGGTTATCTCCTAAATGCTCTACAGCACCATTCGCACCTTTAGGGTTATTATAGAAAACGAAATCCTCTGCACCTGAAACTTTACCGTTAGCACCTACTAAGAAAATACTAACATCTAAATCGAAATCGTTTTGTCCGTCATAGCGATTCGTATCCCAACCAAGTCCTACAAGAACTTTTGAAAGACCTGGATTAGTTTTTGTTAAGTCTACCTTTTGTCCTTTTTTCAATGAAATTGATGCCATATTCAATTCCTCCTCGGTTTATTTTATTGATAACGTGATACAATCTCACTTAAGTTTTTATCTTGTGTGCCTTCTCCAACAGCTGAAAACTTCCATTCACTTCCGTGGCGATACATTTCACCTGCGATTAGAGTCGTTTTGCCAGCATAATTATCCGATAAATTATAGCGTGCTAATTCTTCACCAGTTTGCGGGTTTTGAATCCGAATATATGCATTACGAATCATCCCGAAATCTTGACGACGATTTACACAGTCATAAATATTTACAACGAATACTAAACGATTAATACGGCTCGGAACTTTATGTAATTCTACGAAAATTGTTTCGTCATCACCAGCGCCTTCACCTGTTAAATTATCTCCTGAATGAATAATACTACCACAAGTAGAAAGCTTGTTTCCGAAGTAAACTAAATCGTTTTTGTTTAAAAAGCGATCCCCTTCTAACATAACAACAGATGCATCACAATCTACATTTGGTTTACTTCCAAATAATGAAGACAGAAACCCACCTGATTGCCCAATTGGATCCCAGCCTAAGCCAACCTGTAGTTTTGCTACTTTTGGTTGTCCTTTCGTTAAATCGATCTTTTGACCTTTTTCTAAAATAATAGGCATGCAGTTTCTTCCTTTCTACAAAGCATTTTCCAAGGCGGAAAATATTGTATTCTTCCCTTATATTGTAGCATTATTTACCTAGTGATAAAAAGGATAAATTCTCAGTTATATGAAAACATTCATATAATTTACTTATGATGATGTAAGAAGTGGTAAATAGCACCAATCATTCCTGCACAATTTCCGTTTTGTGCAAGTTCAATCTCACAATCACTGTAAATCTCTTTATTCAAATATTTATCAATCCCTTCTTTTACTTCTTTTAAGAACTTATTTCCTCTATCAGTAATTCCTCCACCTATAACAATCATTTCTGGATTAAAAATATAAGCAAGATTACTAATTCCAATCGCTAAATGTTTAAAGAAAACCTCAACTATTTGCGTAACTTCCTTATCTCCTTTATCATACAATTCGAAAATTGTTTTTCCATTCCAATCACTTTCACCTTTATATTTTCGTACAAGACGAATTAACCCTGAAATCGAAGCGACCTCTTCAAACTGCTTTCCTTCTATTAACATATTTCCCCATTCACCAGCACTAAAAGAATGTCCCCTGTATAACTCTCCATCTATAAAAATCGCTCCCCCAATACCAGTTCCAAGAGTAAGCATAATAAAATTTCTTTTTCCGTTTCCAATACCTTTCCACCTCTCACCCAAAGCTGCACAATTCACATCATTTTCAACGGACACAGGAACTTGTAATACCTCTTGCAATCTATCAACAATAGGAATAGTCGAGTAGTTCGGAATATGCTCCGCCCCTCCCGTTACAACTCCTTTATGAATATTAACAATTCCCGCAGTACTAATGCCAATTCCCGAAATCGTATGTTCATTCATTAATTTTCGGGATAGAAGAATAAGCTTTTGAATGATTTGTTCCCCACCCAAATGAATTTCTGTTGGAACTGTTTTATGCTTTAGTACTGTTCCTGTTTCTGAAACAATTCCATATTTAATTTGTGTACCACCAATATCAAATGCAATATATTCTTTCATCTGCTGTCACTTCCTCTACTGTAATGAGTGTAAAATTCCCACCACTCTACTATTATAAAGAATTTACACTAACTCTTTTCTCTCTTCAGAAATACACCACCTTTTTCTATATATAGTTTTTTTTGCATAAAACTCTTTTTCCTAAGAAATATTACAAAGGGATGTATTTTAGATGGAATATTAATTTCTTAGGAGGAAAACAATGACGAAAATCTTCATTTTAGCATCAACACTCTCTTTATCTTTTTTTAGTGGTTTAAATATCGGTAGTGCAGCAACTGAAAACTTCTCTCCAGCAACAAACGCAATTGTACAAAATAACGATCATTTAGCAGAAGGCAACTCAAAAGATAATAATAAACCACCAGGAAACAGTGGTTCTCAGGACGATAGTGGTTCTGGTGGTAACGGTTCTGGTGGTAACGGTTCTGGCGGCAGTGGTTCCGGTGGTAGCGGTTCTGATGGCAGTGGTTCTGGTGGCAACGGTTCTGGCGGCAATGGTTCTGGCGGTAGCGGTTCTGATGGCAATGGTTCTGGCGGCAGCGGTTCTGGCGGCAGTGGTTCTGGCGGCAACGGTTCTGGCGGCAATGGTTCTGGCGGCAGCGGTTCTGGCGGCAGTGGTTCTGGCGGCAATGGCTCTGGCGGCAATGGCTCTGGTGACAACGGTTCTGGTGGCAATGGTTCTTCTGGTGGC
>NZ_JBTIWT010000007.1:81568-206220 GCF_054353775.1 Bacillus sp. 5w2
GCAGTGGTTCCGGTGGTAGCGGTTCTGATGGCAGTGGTTCTGGTGGCAACGGTTCTGGCGGCAATGGTTCTGGCGGTAACGGTTCTGGCGGCAATGGTTCTGGCGGCAGCGGTTCTGGCGGCAGTGGTTCTGGCGGCAATGGCTCTGGCGGCAATGGCTCTGGTGACAACGGTTCTGGTGGCAATGGTTCTTCTGGTGGCAATGGTTCTTCTGGTGGCAGTGGTTCTGGCGGCAGTGGCTCTGGTGGCAACGGTTCTGGTGGCAATGGCTCTGGCGGCAGTGGCTCTGGTGGCAACGGTTCTGGTGGCAATGGCTCTGGTGACAACGGTTCTGGCGGCAGTGGCTCTGGTGGCAACGGTTCTGGCGGCAGTGGTTCTGGTGGCAGCGGCTCTGGTGGCAACGGTTCTGGTGGCAACGGTTCTGGTGGCAGTGGCTCTAGTGGCAACGGTTCTGGCGGCAGTGGCTCTCAAGGTGGCAACCGTGTTAAAGGCGATAGCAGTTCTCAAGGTGGTAATGGCTCTCAGGGCGGCAACCGTGTTAAAGGTGATAACAGTTCTCAAGGTGGCAACCGCGTTAAAGGCGATGGCAGTTCTCAGGGGGGCAATGTAAAAGATAATGCGAAAGAACAAGGCGATAAGTTACCTAATACGGCAACACATTATCCTGCATCTATTTTAATGGGACTTTCAACATTCCTAATCGGTATGTTACTATTTATTCGCCGTAAAAATGCAAAATAAAACCACATCCTTCCATCTAAAACATACATGAAACAAATTGCAGAACTAAAAAGGACTTTGGATTGCAGTTTATTATGCAGCCCAAAGTCCTTTTCATTCTCTATCAAAAAGAGCATTAATACGCTTTTCCCCAATACACCATTTGCTGAGCTTCTTTACCACAACAAATGCATTCATTAGCTACATGCTCTTGCTCAAAAGGCATACAGCGTGAAGATACTCCAACTTCTTCTTTTAGTCTCTCTTCACAAGCTAATTCCCCGCACCACATTGCCTTAATAAACCCTTGCTTTTCATCAGCTACTTTTTTCAGCTCTTCGAAATTCGTCACACTATACGTATGCTCATCGCGGAATACTTTTGCCTTATTAAATAAAGAACTATGAATTTCCTCAAGTAGTGCTGGAATGCGTTTTTCTAATTGATCCATTGAGATAAATTCTTTTTCTTTCGTATCTCTTCTTACAAGTACGACTTGATTCTTTTCAATATCTTTAGGACCAACTTCTAATCGAATTGGAATGCCCTTCATTTCATACTCATTAAATTTCCAGCCTGGAGTTTTATTACTAGCATCTATTTTCACTCGTGCAACCTTTTGAATATATCCTTGTAACTCTGTTGCTTTCGCTAAAACACCTTCTTTATGCTGAGCAATCGGCACAATAACAACTTGCACTGGTGCGACTTTAGGAGGCATTACAAGCCCATTATTATCACTATGAACCATAATAAGTCCACCTATCATTCTTGTTGATACACCCCAAGATGTTTGGTGTACATATTGCCACTTACCGTTACGATCTAAAAATTTAATATCAAATGCTTCAGAGAAATTCGTTCCAAAGTTATGGGATGTTCCTGTTTGAAGTGCTTTCCCATCATGCATTAAGCTTTCAATCGTATAAGTTGCCTTTGCGCCCGCAAATTTTTCTTTTTCTGTTTTTTGTCCTTTAATTACTGGTATCGCTAAGTAGTCTTCACAGAAAGAAGCATATAGATTTAAAATATTTAACGTTTCAGCTTGAGATTCTTCTGCTGTTTCATGAATTGTATGACCCTCTTGCCATAAGAATTCCGTTGTACGAAGGAATGGTCGCGTCGTTTTCTCCCAACGAACTACTGAACACCACTGATTATACAGCTTTGGCAAATCATTATAGGATTGCACAATTTTTGAAAAATGCTCACAGAATAAAGTTTCAGATGTAGGGCGTATACAAAGTCTCTCCGCTAACTTTTCATCCCCGCCATGTGTCACCCATGCTACTTCAGGAGCAAATCCTTCTACATGATCCTTCTCTTTTTGTAATAAACTCTCTGGGATAAACATTGGCATATACACGTTTTCATGACCAGTTGCTTTTAACTTTTCATCCATAACCTTCTGCATATTTTCCCATAAGGCATAACCGTACGGACGTAGAATCATACATCCTTTTACACTCGAATAATCAACAAGTTCTGCTTTTTTCACAATATCTGTGTACCACTGTGCAAAGTCCTCTTCCATCTTCGTAATCGCTTGTACTTGTTCTTTTGCCATAGTCAGTCTTCCTCCTTTTAGAAAATACAAAAAAGCCCGCGTCCCTAAATAGGGACCGAGCTTTGCCGGCGTTACCACCCTGATTCATGCACAAAAATTGTGCATGCTCTCTTTTTGATAACGGGAAATTCCCGCTGCATATGCAGAACTCGAAGGTAGGTTCCATATCGCCTTTTTAAGAATCTTTCAGCCTAGCGGATTCTCTCTCTGCTAAAAAGGGTAAACATGTACTAGTCCTTTTTCATCGTTATAACGAAATAAATTTGTTGATTATCATAATACAAATTCTTTTTTAAAACAATAGCTAATTTTCTTACTTTTATATATTCTTTTCATTTTTTGCAGTTTTATACGTAGCTTTTTCGCGAGATTTTTACAAGTTGATGTGCAATCATACCGATAAGTGTACCCAGTAGAACGAAGAAACCAATAAATCCATATCCCATTCCTTCCCATCCACCAATAACCATCATTGTAACGGGAAAGGATACTAAACAAAGAAGTATTAAACTAAGTGCAAATATAATATCAAACTGTTTATCTGGAAACCGTTTCTTTAGTAAATACGAAATAGCAAATACAAGGATAATCGTGATTACGCCAATGATGTAAAAGATACCGAACCCATCTAGCCAGTCCATACTATTCCCTCCTTCCCTAGATTCCCTTATACTTATTATATATTTGATTTTTCTGAAAATAAATAATAAATTTTCACCTAAAAATATATTTTTATTACTAGGTATTAATAGTAATATATAATAATAGGTTTTATATAATTAGGAGGATTACTCTATGGGTACAGCATTAACGAATCGTGTCATTATTTTATCATTCGACTGTTTATCAGCTTTAGATTTTCCTATACTACAAAAATTACCTCATTTCCAATCTCTAATAAAAAAGGGCACGGTTGTCGAAAAAGTAGAACCAATTTATCCTTCTGTAACATATCCAAGCCACTCAACAATCGTAACCGGTAATTACCCTAACAAGCACGGTGTTGTTAGCAATACATTACTTCAACCTGGATGCGAGTCACCAGATTGGCATTGGTACCGAAAATCCATTAAAGGAACAACTTTATACGATGAAGCACGTAAAGCAAATTTAACGACAGCTGCCCTTCTTTGGCCTGTGACTGGCAGAGCAAATATTGATTACAATTTACCAGAAATCTTTCCAAATAGACCGTGGCAAAATCAAGTTTTAGTTTCATTATTTAGCGGTAGCCCGCTATACCAATTAGATTTGAATCGGCGCTTCGGCCATATACGAAATGGACTGTCACAACCTGAACTCGATGATTTCGTACTTGCTTCTACCGTGCATACAATCCAGACAAAAAAGCCTAATGTCATGTTTGTACATTTCACCGATTTAGATACCCAACGACACTATCACGGCTTTGAATCCAAAGAAACAATAGCTGCAATTCATAGACATGATGAAAGGCTAGGTAAAATTATTCAAGCTTTAAAAGACAGTAATCTATATGAAGAGAGTACAATTATCGCTCTTGGTGACCATAGCGCTTTAAGTGAAAACAAAGCCATTCAATTAAATGTACTATTTCATCAAAAAGGGCTTATATCTCTAAATACAAAAGGAAAATTAGTAGACTGGAAGGTCTATTGTCAAAGTTGCGACGGCTCTGCCTATGTATATGTGAAAGACAAAAACGATACGGATACAATTCGGGAAGTACAACTACTCCTTGAAGACCTGCTTCAAAATAAACAAAATGGAATTGAATTTATGCTTCATGATGAAGCTGCAAAAGACTGCGGTGCAGATGGTAATTGTTTATTTATGTTAGAAGCGCGAGAAGGGTATTATTTCACTGAAAACTATACAGGAGATTTTATAAAGGAAATTACCGAAAAAGATGTTACGCCTAGTAAAAAATATACATTTGGTACACATGGATACTCTCCAACAAAACCTAACTATGAAACAATTTTTATCGCTGCTGGGAAAGGTATCAAAGAAGGCGTTACCATTCCGTATATGAGACTTATTGATGAAGGTCCAACTATCGCTAGACTACTCGGTTTACACTTAGGTGAAACAGACGGGTCAATTGTAGAGGATTTACTTCAATTGTAAAGAACTGTGTATATATGTAAAAGTTATGTAAAAATCATCACTGTTTCTCTTTTTACAATTTTTATTTTTGTACACTGTTAGTAGAACAAATTTAAGGGGGAACACTATATGAAAAAAATGTCCAGACAAGAAAAAAGCTGGATATTATACGATTGGGCGAACTCGGTATATTCGCTCGTCATTACAACTGCATTATTCCCAATTTACTTTAAAACAGCTGCAAAAGAAGCTGGACTATCTGGTGCAACTTCAACAGCATATTGGGGATATACAAACTCGTTCGCTACACTTTTAATTTCTATACTTGCCCCTATTCTCGGCACAGTCGCTGATTATAAAGGATTTAAAAAACGATTTTTCACATTCTTCTCTGGACTCGGTATCGTATTTACAAGTATGCTAGCAGTCGTCCCAACATCTCAGTGGTACTTATTACTAGGCTGCTATATGCTCGCATTAGTCGGTTTTGCGGGAGCAAACATTTTTTATGATGCATTTTTAGTAGATGTCACTTCTGAAGATAGAATGGATCGAATTTCTACGAGAGGTTTCGCTTTAGGCTATATTGGGAGTACTATTCCTTTTATTGGTTGTATCGCTCTTATTATTCTTGCTCAAAAAGGAACTATTCCTTTATCCGTTGGTATTGCTAGTCAAATTTCATTCGCGATAACAGCTCTTTGGTGGGGGTTATTTACAATTCCAATGCTAAAAAATGTAGAGCAAACACATTATATTGAACGTCACCCAAGACCAATTACAATGAGCTTCAAACGCCTTGCTAGTACTTTTAAAAACATTAAAGAATATAAAACTGTATTTATGTTCCTAATTGCTTACTTTTTCTACATTGACGGGGTCGATACCATTATTACTATGTCTACCGCTTACGGAACAGATCTCGGTATTAGTGCAACGAACCTATTAATCATCTTATTTGTAACACAAATTGTAGCTTGTCCATTCGCTTTATTATACGGAAAGTTATCAGAAACATTTACAGGTAAAAAGATGCTATATGTCGGTATTATTATTTATATCATTATCTGCACATATGCTTATTTCTTAAAAACGACACTTGATTTCTGGATTTTAGCAATGTTAGTTGCCACTTCTCAAGGTGGTATTCAAGCACTTAGTCGTTCCTATTTTGCAAAACTAGTACCAAAAGAATCTGCTAATGAATTCTTCGGATTTTATAATATATTTGGTAAGTTCGCAGCAATTATGGGTCCAGTATTAGTCGGTGTTACAACGCAATTAACTGGAAAAACAAACGCTGGTGTCCTTAGTATTATTGTCCTGTTTATTATTGGTGGATTTTTACTAACTAGAGTTCCCGAAAATGATACATCCGTTACACCACCTAGTCCAAAAACGAAAACGCTATAAGAAAAATATCCTCTTCACATGAGAAGGGGATATTTTTTATTTTTAACGGTGCGCCTTACAATGAGAGACTCTACTGCTTGTACAAAAATAATTTATCAACAGTTGTTCCTAATACTTCCGCTAAACGAAAGGCTAACGCTAAGCTTGGATCATATTTATTATTCTCAATTGCATTTATCGTCTGTCTAGAAACCTTGCATTTATCAGCTAATGCGCCTTGTGAAATATTATTTTCAGTGCGTAATTCATAGATTTGATTTTTCACACCATTGCTCCTAACCTGTAAAATCGTTTTTACAACATCAGTATATAATTGGCTCATATAGTTGTCAAAAGTTCCTCAAAGAAAAAGGGAGCAATTTTGCTCCCTTACAATAGTTATTTCGAAGCTAATGAATTTGTTAGTTCCTCTTTATTAACGACATCTTCTTTCTTTATTTGCATGCGTAGAACTGGCCCTATCCCTAATAAAATAAGTGCCATTGCTATACAAAACACAGTAACTAGTGAGGTCATCTCCTTTAATCCTCCAGCTAGTGAAGTTCCAATTAGCATAGCGCCCATAAACAGTGGTAAAATTGTTCCATTTACTCTTCCAACCATATTTTCCGGTACAAGTTGAATCATAAGCGTACCGACAACGATATTAACACAAGCTAAACAAATACCTGTTCCAAACCTCATGAAACTAGTAATCCAAAATGATGTAGATAGCCCTTCTACTAAAAATGATATTGCTAATATGCTCATACCGAATACAAACATCTTTTTCGGATTCACTTTTGAAGCGAAAACTGCAGCAACAATACCACCAATTAACATACCTATTCCATCAGCTGCGGCTAAATATTGAACTGCTTCTTTTTCCATTCCAAGCCGTTCTATTACAAGAAATACTTCTAATGGATTCGATAGTCCAACAGCTAAGCCAATAATGGTGAAAGTGATTGTAATCATACGTAAATTTTTCGTATGAAGAACGTATTTCCACCCCTCTTTTATATCATTTTTTAATGAATCTCTCGCCACTTGCTCTTGTTCAACCCATTTTGGTAAAAATGAAAGAGCGATAGCAGATAACAAAAATAAAATGATTAAGCTATATAGTGACGTAAATAAGCCAAGTTGTGTATACACAAGCGAGCCTACCACTGGTCCAAAAATCATAAATAATGACTGTAATGTTTGGTTAAATGCAATCGCATTTGCCACCTGTTCTTCCTTTACATAGCGCTTAAATATACGCGAAGATGATGGTTGAGAAAACTGACCTACAATCGCAGAAATGAGTGTTGCAAAAAATATAGCCTGCCAATAATCCAGCTTTAACAACAAGACAATTCCGATAATAGACAGTACACTTAACACATCCCCAGCAACCATTGTTCTTTTCGGATTCCAGCGATCAGCTAGCGCACCACCGATAAACGAGAAAATAAAAATAGGTGCATATTCCATAACCGATAACAACGAAACTGAAACCGGATCATTATTCGTTCGCTCCATTATGAAATACAAAAGAGCCATATTTCTAATCCAAATTGCAAATTGTTGTAAAATATCAGATGTCATAACGAGCATAAATGCTCGGTTTTTAAATAAAGCGTTCATTTTCATTCCTCTTTCATAAACCGACCGTTCGGTCTAATTTGTTTTGTAAGAAAAGCAACTGACTTATTATTCAGCTGCCATCCCTTTTAACAATACATCTATTGCCTTTTTATAAATACGTTTCAGCTCTTTATGATCTAATTCGTAGTAAAGTACTCCAAGCCCTGATAATAATCCATTCACAATATACATAAGATCTCGCGTATTCTCTCCACGAAACTCTCCAGACTGTATACCCGCTTCAATTAATTGCTCAAACATAACATATGATTCTCTAGTTAAAGCTAACAGTTCATCCAAAATCTCTTTACTTACAACTTGGCTCATAGAGAATTCCTCTATTGCATTTGAAATGGGTTGCTGTATGTCCTCTACATAGTATTCCGCGAGACCATATAGTTTTTCAGTACTGGTACTATACAATTTCTCTTTTTCATTCCATTTTTCAAGCCAATCATACGTATGCTGTTTTACTACAAATAAAAATAATTCTTCTTTACTTTTAAAGTGATAATAAATGCTCCCTTTACTTCGCTCTGTAATTTCACAAATCTCTTCCATAGATGTAGCTGCATAGCCCTTCTGTGAAAACAGACTTTCCGCTTTATATGCAATTTCTTTCTTTATCTCTTCTGCGCTTCTTCTCATATTCACACCTCTTTAAACCGACCGTTCAGTCTAATAATAACAAATAAAAAACCTCTATCGCAAGAGGCTATATTCCTTATTTAAGAAAACGTACTTTCAAACCACGTTCGAATCGTATGTATTATTCCAATTTTAAATCCTAATTTGACAAGAAATACGCCTCCCGCAGCTAATAAAAATAACACTACTTTCCCCTTATTTTTCACTTTTGGCTCCCTTTTCATTTCCATTCCCCTTAGTATGTTAAAAATATTTAATCAAACGTTTGTTTAATTGTTTTTATGCATAGGTAAGCCAACTAATCAAACGTTTGTTTAAAAAGAAATACGCCCCCTATAGGGCGCATTCTCATCAATCACCGCCACCTCCACCACCATCGCAGCTGCCTCCGCTATCTCCACCGAAAGATCCTCCACAATCATGTGAACCTCCATCGTGCGAGCTATCATTATCAGATCCAGCAAAGAAAAATAATGGTGATGAACTGTTAGATGAATTATGAATGTTATTTTGTTTCGTAAGATTTACCTTCTTTTTGTTTGATCGAACTGCTGTTACGATCGTTCCAACTACAACAAATAATAGTATGACAATAATAAATTCCATATAAAAGCCTCCCTTAATCTTCGAATAATTGAATCGTTCTCTCTAGATTTTCAAGTGAAATGAAGCGCGATTCACGAAGGATCTCTTTTCCATTATAAAATAATAAAACTGTTGGTCCTGTAAATACTGCATATCGCCCCGCAATCTCTTGCATGTCTTGTAGTAATATTTCTACTTTCTCTACGTAATCATAATTCTCTAATACGCAATTTACTTTTCTTAGCATAACATCACAAACACCACAATTTTCCGTTTTAATAAACAGAAGTACTAATTGTTGTTCTTCAATATATGTCGCTAATTCTTCTATCGTTTTAAATGTAGTCATCTTATCCCTCTTAGCGTAATTTACGAAATACCTTATCTTGATACATACGAAAAGCCGAATTCTCTTTAATCTTTCTCTTTTCCATTATCTGCTGAAAACGAAGCATTTTTGCTGTTAACTCTTCTTGTAATTTTTTTCTCTCTACTTCATCATAACAGCACGCAATTAAGTCTTCTATTTTTAATATATCTTTTTGTAGTTCCATTTCTGGTGGAATCATACCTGCATTTTTTAATATTTTATAACTCATTCTAAGTTCTGGAGGTACCATTGAAAGGTCTTCTAATTGTAGTGGTTTTCCTTTTCCCGGAATATGATCAAGGTCTCCATTCCGTATTGCTTGTCGAATTTTTTCTTCAGCAATGTTCAAAAACACATCCACACCATTCCCTCCTTTACATATTTTTACTATTATTTTACATGATATTTTCTCATCTTGCTATGCCATTACAAGTTGACCTCATACAATTTTTTCTCAAATTTAATTACAAAGAGCCTTTTCTTCCCTAATCAATATTTTATTTTCATATGTAGTCTATATTAGAGCCATTTAATATTGAGAAAATCTTTTTGAATCAAATAAAGCGTTTACACCAAATCTTACATTTGCTACGATTTAATCACCCCAGCTCCCTTGTATAGACTTCGTGATGTCTGATCATTTTTTTCTAGACGTTTCATACGTCTAGATTCATTTTGATTTATTGGCGCATGCCTTTAAATATATCTTTTACTTTGAAAGGAGAAATGACTATGAGATCAAAAAAATTCACACTGCTATTACTATCCCTACTACTCTTCTTGCCTCTTTTTCTCACAAACTTTATTACTCCAAATGTCGCATTAGCAGATTCACCGAAGCAAGGTCAAAAAATTGTTGGGTATTTTCCTTCATGGGGTATTTACGGACGTAATTATCAAGTTGCAGACCTTGATGCATCAAAGCTAACCCATTTAAACTATGCTTTCGCTGATATTTGCTGGAATGGAAAACATGGAAACCCTTCTACTCACCCCGATAATCCAAATAAACAAACGTGGAACTGTAAAGAATCTGGTGTACCACTGCAAAATAAAGAGGTCCCTAATGGCACTCTCGTACTCGGTGAACCATGGGCTGATGTCACAAAATCTTATCCTGGCTCAGGTACAACTTGGGAAGATTGTGATAAATACGCACGCTGCGGAAATTTCGGCGAACTGAAACGATTAAAAGCTAAGTATCCTCACCTAAAAACAATTATTTCCGTTGGTGGCTGGACTTGGTCTAACCGCTTTTCTGACATGGCCGCGGATGAAAAAACAAGAAAAGTATTCGCTGAATCTACAGTAGCTTTTCTTCGCGAATATGGATTTGACGGCGTTGATTTAGATTGGGAATATCCGGGCGTAGAAACGATTCCTGGTGGTAGTTATCGTCCTGAAGATAAGCAAAACTTCACCCTACTCCTTCAAGAAGTTCGAAATGCATTAACTAAAGCTGGTGCAGAAGATGGTAAACAATATTTACTAACAATCGCATCAGGTGCAAGCCAACGTTATGCTGATCATACAGAGTTAAAGAAAATCTCTCAAATACTGGATTGGATTAATATTATGACATATGATTTCCACGGTGGATGGGAAGCTACTTCTAACCATAATGCAGCTCTATACAAAGATCCAAGTGACCCAGCAGCGGATACGAAATTTTACGTAGATGGTGCGATAGACATTTATACAAATGAAGGTGTTCCAGCGGATAAACTCGTATTAGGTGTACCATTTTACGGACGCGGATGGAAAAGTTGTGGAAAAGAAAATAACGGACAATACCAACCTTGTAAACCAGGTAGTGATGGAAAGCTCGCTTCTAAAGGTACTTGGGATGATTATTCTACCGGTGATACAGGTGTGTATGATTATGGTGATTTAGCAGCTAATTATGTTAATAAAAATGGTTTTGTTCGCGGATGGAACGATGTAGCGAAAGTACCTTATTTATATAATGCGACTACAGGTACGTTTATTAGCTATGATGACAACGAATCTATGAAATATAAAACAGACTATATAAAGACAAAAGGTTTAAGTGGCGCAATGTTTTGGGAGCTTAGCGGGGATTGCCGTACAAGTCCAAAATATAGTTGTAGTGGGCCCAAATTACTTGATACGTTAGTAAAAGAATTACTAGGTGGACCTATTACTCAAAAAGATACTGAATCACCAACAAACGTAAAAAATATTGCTGTTACAAATAAAAATTCAAACTCAGTTCAATTAAACTGGACTGCATCTACTGATAACGTAGGAGTTACGGAATATGAAGTTACTGCTGGAGAAGAGAAATGGAGTACAACAACAAATAGCATTACAATTAAAAACTTAAAATCTAATACAGAATACACATTTTCAATAGTAGCAAAAGATGCTGCTGGGAATAAATCACAGCCTACTTCTATTATTGTAAAAACAGATGATACTAACACAACACCTCCTGGTGGAAATGGCAATGCTTCCTTTTCAATCACTTCAAATTGGGGAAGTGGTTACAACTTCTCAATTGTAATTAAAAATAGCGGAACGAACCCTATTAAAAACTGGAAATTAGAATTTGATTATAACGGCAATTTAACACAAGTTTGGGATTCTAAAATTAGTAGTAAAGTAAATAATCATTACGTAATTACGAATGCAGGATGGAATGGTGAAATTCCTCCTGGTGGATCTGTTATAATCGGAGGGGCAGGAACAGGCAATCCCGCCGAACTTGTAAATGCATCCATTAGCGAAAACTAAACGTAATCCCCATTAATTATTTCACTAAAGTTTGAATTTAGGTTTAAGTGCTCTGTCCTAAATTCAAACTTTTAACTTTTAAAAAATCATAAATCGATATTATAATAACCTATTATAATTATATTTAGTTTCTAATATGAAGTTCGTGTGAAGTTCATCTGAATTTTACATGAATTTCCTTTAACTTCTATTGTCTTCCCATACTAATCACATTATCCTTTACATATAGGAATTATTTTAATTCCACTTTAAACTATCTATATATATAAAGAAAGATAGTCGCCTATTAGGGAAAGGCATCTAGTATTATTATAAATATAAACATAACAAAAGAAAAAGCACGCTTATAAGCGCACCATAAGAGTGCTTCTTCATACAATTCTCATGTAAGAATTCTCGAAAATCATGTTAATCACAAAGAAAAGGCATTAGCTTTTATAAGCTAATGCCTTTTCTTTATTCATATTGTTCAACGTTCCAATCTTCTATATTCCATACTTTTGTTATCCATGCTTCATAGAAAGAAGGCTCATGTGAAACAAGTAAAACTGTTCCTTTATATTGTTGTAACGCTTCCTGCAAAGATTTCTTTGTTTCTATATCCAAATGATTAGTTGGTTCATCTAAAATTAAAACGTTACTTTTCGTTACGATAAGTTCACATAAACGTACTTTCGTTTGTTCTCCACCGCTTAATAAACGAATAGGTTTTAATACGTGTTCTTCTTTCAATCCACACTTTGCTAATGCTTGGCGTACTTCTTTCTTTGTCATATCTGGTCGTTCTGCCCAAACTTTCTCTAATGGTGTTGTTTCTGAAGCAAACTCTTCCTGTGCAAAATAAGCAGGATTTACTCGTTCTCCAACAGAAATTGAACCGCTTAACGGCTTTATTTGGCCTAATAACGTTTTTAATATTGTCGTTTTTCCAATACCATTATGGCCAACAATCGCTATCTTTTCTCCTTTTTTCACTTGTAAATTCAATTCTGGAAATAGCGAATCACTATAGCCTATTCTCAGTTTCTCAGCCTGTAATATACGACTCACTGGCTCCTCATAAACATTGAAATCAAAACGGGATCGAGGTACATGATTAACCTTTTCAACCCTTTGCATTTTCTCCAATACTTTCTCCCGACTTTTCGCCTGTTTCGCTTTTCGAATTTTATTTTTTTGAATAAATGTTTCTAACTGGGCAATTTCTTTTTGTTGTTTCGCATACGCAGATTGTAATTGTTTTCTTTGCAATTGATAACTTTGCAAAAAACGTTCATAATCGCCTACGTACCGCTTAACCTTCCGTTCTTCTAGATGATAAATAACATTCGTAATATTATTCAAAAATACTTCATCATGCGAAATGATAATGTAAGCTTTTTCATATAGTCTCAAATACGATTGCAACCATTCTATATGAGCTGTATCTAAATAGTTTGTTGGCTCATCTAACAATAAAACATCAGCTTTTTCTAAAAGGAGCTTCCCAAGTAATAACTTTGTTCGCTGTCCTCCACTTAACTTTGAAACATCCTTTTTCAACCCGATTTCAAATAACCCTAAACCGATTGCTACTTCTTCAATTTCTGTATGAATTTGATAGAAATTAGAGCTTTCCAATATAGTTTGTAATTCTCCATACCTTACTAACAGTTTTTCTATTTCTCCTGCTCCATTCATTTCTTCAGCAATTTTTAACATTTCGCATTCAATCGCATACAAATTAGAAAATGCACTTTGTAAATATCCTTCAATTGTTATCCCTTCTTGTAAATCCATATGCTGCTGTAAAAAACCTACCTTCACATGTGGAAACCATTCAATGTTCCCATCGTCATGTATAAGTTCTCCTGTTAAAATCCTTAACAATGTTGATTTCCCAATTCCATTTTTACCTACTAACCCAACATGCTCGCCCTTTAATAGCTGAAAACACGCATTATATAAAATAGTTTTCTCACCATACGAATGACTTACATTTTCTACTGTTAATATACTCATTTTTTCTCTCCTCTACTTATACTTCTTCATAAGCTAAATAGAGAGAACAACAGTATAAAGCCTTATTTAATTGTATATATAAAAAATGGGTAAGGTGAATACACCTTACCCATTACATATTATCGTAAAAAAGGATTAAGGTTCTTTACCTGCTGTCTTCAATTTAGCTTAATTTTAAAAAATAGGCAGACTTCTCCCGTATCAAGCTAAAACCATTTGAAGAACAGTTGATAAAGTCATTTTATCCTTTCACTCCTTTAACATTTGTTATATTAAGAGTATAAACTACTCTGTTATATTCTATTCTCTATTTTTTCTTTTGTTCCTTCTTCAAGATTGTCCATCGTTAATGAATTCACTATTTTTTCTATAGATTTCATCTTTCTCCTCCTATATAAAAAAACCTCTCAACAGTAATTATACAAAAAACTGTTAAAAGGCTTTTTCTATTTTTTCATATAAGGAGCTAATACTCTCAGAATTTCTTCCTTATCCTTCTTTAACTCAAGTGATGTTAACATATCCATCGTTCTCGGTCTAGGTAATTTCACTTGTACCTCACCAACTATTGATGCTGGTCTTTGAGATAAAATAAATACGCGATCTGAAAGTAAAATCGCCTCATCTAGGTCGTGTGTAACCATAACGATTGTTTGCTTCTCTTGGTGCCAAGAGTTTAAAAGCCAGCTATGTACTTCCATTTTTGTAAAGGCATCTAATTTCCCAAAAGGCTCATCAAGTAGCATAATTGGCTTTTCACATAAATATGTGCGCAAAAAACTAATTCTTTGACGCATACCACCAGATAACTCATCTGGATAATGGTCTGCATATTCATCTAGTTCAAACTGCTTTAATGCTTCCATTCCCTCTGTCAGCCTTTGTTTTTTCGGTTTACCTTCGATTTCCAATGGAAGAACTATATTTTGCAAAGCTGATCGCCAAGGTAGTAATAAATCCTGCTGTGGCATATAACTTACAACATCTTGCTCTTGTACGTACTTATCCTTATACGTTACATTCCCACTTGTTGGATTTTCAACATTTGCAATCATATTTAATAATGTGCTTTTCCCACAACCACTTGGGCCTACAAAGGAAACGAATTCTCCCTCTCGTATAGAAGCACTAATATTTGCTAATACATTCTTTCCATCGAAAGATTTCACAATATCTTTTATTTGTAATCCACTCATTTTTCATTTGGAAGGAACTCATTTGTAAAGGCATCTTTTACATCAATTTTCTTCTTAATAACTTTGTTATCATATAAGAAATTCATGTAATTCGTCCAAACTTCTTCCTTCTGTACTCCCCATGCTTTTGCATCATCTTGATACTTCGTACTTAACCACTTTTGACTTTCTTGTACTAAGTCTTTATTCACATCTGGAACAGCTTTAATTAAAATATCAGCAGCTTCTTTCGGTTCTTTAATTGCAAAATTATAACCTTCCGTCGTTGCACTCATAAACTTTTTCACAAAGTCTTTATCTTGCTTCGTATGTTTTTCACTCGTAATAATAACAGGACTATAGAAATCAAGCGCTGGGTCTAAGTCTTTCACCATAATTGTATTTAACTCTTTTCCTTGACGCTTCGCTTCAATACCATCCCAGCCGTAATAAATCCATTCAAAATCAGCATCACGGCCAATTGATTTAAAGAAATCTGTTTGTCCTAAAATGATTTTTTCGACTTTATTAAAATCAGCTTGATGTTTCTCCATAATTGTCTTCAACGTCGCTTCTTCTGCTGGTCCTCCCCAGCCTCCGTAACGTTTGCCTTCAAAATTTTTCGGTGAAGTCATGTTATCTTTCTTAAGTGACGCAAAAGCTGAAGTGTTATGCTGAATAATCGCTCCTACAGATACAACAGGAATACCTTCCACCCGAGCCAACGTTACATTTTCTTGTGCGCTTATTGCGAAGTCAGCTTTTCCTGAAGCTATCATTTGCTCTGCTGTTACATTGTCACCAGGCTGAATAATTTCTACATCTAAGCCTTTCTTTTTATAATAATCTTTCGCTTGCGCTACATATAAACCAGTATGATTCGTATTCGGGAACCAATCTAATACTACTTTTACTTTTTGATCTTTACTTACACTTTCTTCTTTCTTCGCCGGATTACATCCAGCCACACCTACTGCTAATAAGGCAGCCAACATAACTTTTAAACCTTTTTTCATTTTCTGCCGTCCTTTCTATATATCCATGGTGCTGTTATTCTTGCCATAAACTCCACGATAAAATACAGACATAATGTCACCATGACGATAATTGCTGCAACACCAAATACCCGGGCAGTTAAAAAAGATTTTGTAGCCCTCGTAAGCATAACTCCTAACCCTTCGCTTGCACCGAGCCATTCTCCAATAATCGCTCCCATTACGCTATATGTAACTGCAATTTTTAAACCGGAGAAAAAGTATGGAAGCACTGCTGGAAACTTTACTTTCTGGTAAACTTGCCATTTCGTTGCCTTCATCGTTTGCAACAACTTCAACATATTTTTATCTACCGTTTGAAAACCTTCTAAAATGCTAAGCGCAATCGGAAAGAAACAAACGAGTATTACTACCATTACTTTCGGTAGCATTCCATATCCAAACCAAATAATAAATAACGGTGCAAGTACAACGATTGGAATCGTTTGCGAAATAACAAGCAACGGATTTATTAAAATACGAAATAAAGGGATAACGTCCATAATAATTGCAATACTTGTCCCAATTAAAATTGCAAAAAATAGTCCAATTATAACCTCTTGTAACGTTTGTATCGTATTCGGTAATAGTAAATCTTTCATTCCAATTAATTCTTGAACAATGGCAGAAGGCTTCGGTAAAATCCACGGTTCAATTTTAAATAATGAAACAGATCCTTCCCATATCGCAATGAGAAGGATAAGCCAAATTGTTGTAATTATTTTAGATTGCTTCTGGTTTTGCATATTCATCACGGTACTTCCAAACCTTTTCATCTATCGTTACACCAGTGCTTGGACGATAATGGATTTTAATAGAAGTAATCACTTCTTCTGCACCAGCATCCACACAAGCTTGTTGCGCACGTTTAATGACGTCAAGAAGTACATCTAATTCTCCTTCCAGTGTTGTTTCCATTGCCCCTACTTCATAACGAACTCCCGATTGTTGTACAACCTCAATTGCTTTATCAACAACAGAATACACATCTTTGTTCTTCGCTTGTGGTACTACTGAAAATGAAATTGTAACTTGTTGTGACATAGTAAAATCCCCCTTATAAAATGAAATATTAAAACAAGAAAAGGCTTTCCTACTGCGTAGGAAAGCCTTGTATGCAAGTTATTATAGAATAACATATGCTACATCACTTTAAGTAACTCCCTACGCTGGCATTATCCAGATCAGGTTGAGGGTCGATGTTTGTTTACATCCTCTCAGCCAATTGGCTCCCCGGTCCTTAATTCGTTTTCATTGTAGCATGATTTATTTTATTGAACAAACAAAAGCACATATAATCACTTCATTTAACTTTTGAATTCCCCAATTAACTCTTGTAACTCCTGTGAAAGCCAGCTTAAAGAACTGGCTAATTCAGCAATATCTTGTACAGACATTTCCTGTTCTTTCATACTTTCTTCAACATTACTACTACTATTCGCATACGTATTTGCGATAAGCGATAGTTCATTTACAACACGAACAATATTTTGGCTATTTTGCAATATATCACTTGAATTGCTAGAAACAACTCTAACTTGATTTGTAACAGATTGTGCTGATTTTGAAATTTCCCCAAAGAAAGCACCACTACTTTCAACAAGTTTCATTCCAGATTCTACTTCTTTTAAAGTATTTTGCATTGAAACAACAGCTTCTTCCGTTTCAACTTGTGTTTCCCCTATTAATTTCGCTATATCTTTTGCTGATACTTCCGTCTGCTCTGCTAATTTACGCACTTCATCTGCAACAACGACAAATCCATTTCCGGTTTCCTCAGCACGTGAAGCTTCAATAAAAGCATTTAAAGCTAGCGAATTGGTTTGATTTGAAATACCGGTAATTACTGTTACAATATCACTAATTTCTTTTGATCTTGTTTCCAAAGAATAAATAGTAGAAGATAAATCTTGTACTGCATTTTGTATTATGTTCATTTGATTAATCGTCTGTTCAATAACACCATTTCCTTTTACCGATTGATGCTCCATACCTTCAGACTCTTTCGCCATTTGTTTTGCAGCATTATTTATCTCTTCCATCTTATCTTCCATTTCATATACAATACCTAAATACTTTGGTCCTGAAGTTTCTTGTGACTGAGCGCCAGCTCTTAACTCAACCATAGAACTTACGATTCCTTGGACTGCCATGCTATTCTCTTTCGTACTCACTGACAATTCTTGTGAAGATGAGGAAACCTGTTCTGCTGTCTGCTTCACTTTATCTATAATTCCTTTAAACTTCTCGATGGTACTATTAAAATACGCATTAATAATACCTATATCATCTGGCCTTTCCTCTAATTTAATACTTAAATCACCTTCACCGACTTTGCGCAATCCTTCACGTAAATCTCGCAATGGAGCAAGTGCGTTACGTACAATTAAGAATTGAATAAAAGTTGCAATTAAAACAGAAATGCAAATAAACATTAAACCTTGTATAATGAACTTTTCCTTTGTACTAGGAACAATAGAGGCATCTACATCAGCTGCAACAAGTGCCACAATATTATCTTCTCCATCTTTAATTGGCTCTAATATCGTTACCCACGTTCCTAATGCGTCTTCATATACTTCTGTCATATTTGCTTTTTTCGTGCTCATTACTTTATCATATGCTTTCATCCAAAGATCTGGTTGTTTATAATATTCTCCCGGCCTTACTTCAACAACATTTGCTAACCCTGTAGACAAATCAACGATTAGTAATTCACCTTTTTCATTTTCTTTTGCTCCAACAATATAGGTTTGTCCAACACTATTCAACTCTTCCGTTGCTTCATCTAATTTCTCTGTTAACTTCTCTCTCTTTTCTCTTTGTGCCACTGGATCTTTTGTAACATCTCTCACTATTTCTTCGTCTAATTTATGTAATACCGTATCTCCTGTTTCAAAAGAATGCCTTTCAAATATAGACATCATGCTATTTTGAAACATGTTAAAACTTAACGCTCCCATAGTACCAACAAGCGTCAAAATAACTAACACAGTTAACAATACATTCTTTTGAAGAAATGATAGCTTGTGCCAATATTTTTTCATCAACATCACCTTTCTTAATTAACTTAATATAAAGGAAAACTATTAAAATATAAACCTTACCAGCAACTGATAACAGTTCTCATTTGTTTACAAATAAAAAAAAGACCAATGAAAAGAGCATTGGTCAAGACCAACCCTATCCGTCCGGTAACTGGCTAGCGTAGCCTTTCGGCCTTAGCTCCTGCAGTTTTGCGTCCTAATGTTTCCATCAGTTTGCCTTTCTCGCTGAACGAGTTGAACGATATGGGAGTTCTATGAGAATTAAATTATTCTCTACAAAAGATTACAACATAAAAATTAAAATGTCTACCTATTTAGAGATGCAAATGTAAAGTTTTAATGTATTATTTTTTCGAAATAATTTAACAAACTACGTGAATGTTACATTTCTTGTGTTATATAATAAAAAATGTATATAACACAAGGATTGTTTTGAGTATTTATTTTAATTTTCATTTAAATTAAATTATTCGAATATATCTTAACTAATGAATTTCGGAGGTAGTTTATCATGTTTTGGCTACAATTTCTTACGTTACTACTCTGCATTTTTATTGGCGCACGCCTAGGCGGAGTTGGTCTAGGAGTAATGGGTGGCGTTGGTATGGCAATACTTGTTTTCGTCTTCCACTTACAACCTACAGCTCCGCCTATTGATGTAATGCTTATGATTTTAGCAGTAATTACAGCTGCCGGTGCACTGCAAGCCGCTGGAGGAATGGACTACCTTGTTCATCTGGCTGAGAAAGCATTACGAAAAAATCCAAAGCGCATTACATTCTTTGCTCCAATTGTTACTTATTTATTTACACTCTGCGCAGGAACTGGTCACGTTGCTTATTCTGTACTTCCTGTTATCGCAGAAGTCTCTCGCGAATCTGGTATTAGACCGGAACGACCAATGTCAATTGCCGTAATCGCTTCCCAACAAGCAATTACAGCTAGTCCTATATCAGCTGCAACAGTTGCACTTTTAGCAATGCTAGCTGACTATAAAATCACTTTATTAGATATTTTAAAAGTAAGTATCCCTTCTACTTTCATCGCTTGTATGGTAGCTGCATTTGTTGCTAGCAAAATGGGGAAAGAATTAAATGAAGACCCTGAATACTTAAAACGATTAAAAGAAGGAATGATTCCTAAGATTGAAGAGAAAAAAGAATTTGTTGGTGTAAAAGGAGCTAAATTATCAGTTATCCTTTTCCTAGTAGGAACTTTTCTTGTCGTACTTCTCGGTTCATTTGAAGCACTTCGTCCAGGATGGATAGTTGATGGGAAGTTAGCCCGTCTTTCCATGCCAAACACAATTGAAATGGTTATGTTAACGATCGCAGCTCTTATTATTATTTTCTGTAAACCAAATGTAGAAAGCATCGTGTCTGGTAACGTCTTTAAAGCGGGGGCAACAGCAGTTGTTGCTATTTTCGGGATCGCTTGGATGGGAGATACTTTCTTTAACGGAAACTTAAATATGATTCAAGGATCAATTCAGCACCTAGTAACAAGTGCACCATGGCTATTTGCCATCGCATTATTCATTCTATCTATTTTACTATATAGTCAAGCAGCAACAGTACGCGCTTTAATGCCTCTTGGATTATCACTCGGTATTCCACCAGCACTACTAATCGCGATGTTCCCTGCAGTAAATGGATACTTCTTCATTCCAAACTATGGAACAATCGTTGCTGCCATTAACTTTGATCGCACTGGTACAACTGGCATTGGTAAATATGTTTTAAATCATAGCTTTATGATTCCAGGCCTAATCGCAACATTCACTTCTATCGGAATTGGAATGCTCTTAATTTCAATTATGTTTTAAAGAACAAGCACAAACCCAAAGTTTTAAAGGGTTTGTGCTTTTTTAATCAAACGTTTGTTTAAATATTTTTAACTGTCCATTCTGCCATTATGTTCTTTAATATTTGTGTGAAGTCCGCTGGGAAAAGATGACCCAAACCTTCTCTCACAATTAATTTACAGTTCACATTATATTTCTCGAACATCGACATTAATTGAAGCGTGTTTTCGTAAAACGGATCTTTATCTCCCGTAACAATATATCCTTCTACATTCGTTATATCATTTGATACGACTATACTTTCAATTGCCTCAACATCTCGAATAGCGGGTATAGCTGCAATAAATTTTTGAGTCTCTAACATATTCTTTAACGCTAACTCTATCGCTATATTCCCCCCTTGAGAAGCTCCCGCAAGGATGGTGTCTTCCAAGTCATATTTACCCATAAAATCATTAAAACTTTTCATAATATCTTTTATAGCTATATCATGATTATCCCAGCTATAAGAATTCATTCCATGTACTTGTGAGGATTGAGAAAAACCTAACATATACTCACGTAATATTTCTTCTCCATACCAATACGGTGCAAAATCATTTATGTTTGATCCTCTCCAATGTAAAGAAAATAGTCCTGTCTTCGCCTCTTCATTTCCATAAGTAAATAATTTCGGGTCGGCTGTTAGCTGCTGTTTCTTAAAGATTTCTTCACACTTTTTCACTATCATTTTAAAAGCTTCATTCTCTCGTAATTCCTTTAAATCTTCATCCTGCATAAGTGTATGTGGATTCCACCAAATCCCCTTTTCTAAAGCTTCATTTAAACTAACAATTGCTTCTTCATACTTCCCTTCTATCGAAAGTACACACGCTTCCCAAAAGCTAGTTTTATCCATCCTTTCAGGGAACTCTCTTTTCGCTTTATCTATGTATCTATAAATAACATCAAAGTCTCCTTGTTCGAATAAACGAAATAATTCATTTTGCAACTCTACAAACTGTTTACGTTTCAAACAATCATCTCCCTTTTTCTAAATATCAATATCAGAAAAAAATAAAAAGCTATGTAGCCTTTTAATACTACATAGCCTTCTTCTACAAACTGTTACTTACTTCCTCTACTAGCTTCTTCGTACTTTCATACGCAGATTCTGCTAAACTAATCGCGGAAATAACGGAAACACCGTCCGCACCTGCTTCTATAACTGAAGCTGTATTTTCAATTGTAATACCACCAATTCCGACGATCGGTATTGTAATTCCTTGCTCTCTAAAATGAGCTAAACATTTCGTTCCTTGCACAGCTTTCGTATCTTTTTTCGTACTCGTTGGGAAAATAGGGCCAACACCTAAATAATCAGCTCCGTTTTCAATTGCCCAACGTGCTTCTTCAATTGTATGTGTAGATACACCAACAATTTTATCCCCCATTTTTTCACGAACAGAAGTAATTCCTTCATCATCTTGTCCAACATGCACGCCATCTGCATCTAACTCGAGAGCTAGTTCCACATCATCATTTACGATGAATGGTACACCGTACTCCTTACAAATTGCTTGTAGTTCTTTTGCGAAACAAATGCGTTTCTCTCCCGTTAAAGCGCCTTCCCCCTTTTCACGAAATTGAAAAATTGTTATACCGCCTTCAAGTGCATCTCTCAATACTCGTAGTGGCTCCTTCGTACAATTGTTACTTCCCATAATAAAATATACTGATAATAACCTAGACATTTCAGCCTTTGTAATCCGCGACATCTAGTTCCCCTCCTTACTATATAATCTCAATCTTCCCATACTTCTCAATATCACCTGAAGTGGTATTCGCTAACTGATTTAAAAATTCAATTTGGAAACTACCCGGTCCCTTTTCCACTGTCTTGGCAGCTGCTAGTTCCGCAGCTACACCATAAAATGTTAATGCGGCTACCGCTGCCTTTACATAATCCTTTTCTATCGCTACAAATGCTCCTATTACAGAAGTTAGTAAACAACCAGTACCTGTAACTTTCGTTAAAATAGGGTGACCATTTTGAATAAGAATAGTTCGCTCTCCATCTGTAACAACATCTTCTTTTCCAGTAATTACCGCAACTGTATTCAATTCGTCTGCTGCCTGCTTTGCAATACTTACGACATTACCATTTCCAGCACCAGCGTCTACTCCTTTAATTTCCCATCTCTCATTAATAACATTCGCTATTTCAGCTGCATTTCCGCGAATAATCGCTAACTCGATTTCAGCTGGAATATGTCTCGCAACTTCTGTTCGATACGATGTTGCTCCTGCACCAACTGGATCAAACAGTACTGGTACATTGTTCACATTTGCTGATTTACCTGCAAGTAACATTGCTTCTACTTCTTCAGGGCGAAGTGTCCCCATATTTAATACTAACGCTCCAGCAATGCTAGCCATTTCTGCTACTTCTTCTTTTGCATACGCCATTACAGGCGATGCCCCTAACGCTAACAAACCGTTAGCTGTAAAATTTGTTACAACGACATTTGTAATATTATGAACGAGCGGATTAGATTCTCTCACCAAATCCACTACTTTACTAATTTCTTTTATATTCATCATTCTCATCCCCTAACTATAGTGATGGGAGATACACAAAAAGACACTTTGCGCGTACGCAAAGTGCCTGAACATGTGCTTTTACACTCTCCCTACGCTGGCATTATCCAACAGGTTCAAATGGTCAATGACGGATTAGTCATACTCTCAGTTTGCATCCACAAAC
The DNA here is from genome assembly GCF_054353775.1 of Bacillus sp. 5w2. Lineage (NCBI taxonomy): Bacteria > Bacillati > Bacillota > Bacilli > Caryophanales > Bacillaceae > Bacillus > Bacillus sp. 5w2. The sequence continues at coordinate 105,134 of NZ_JBTIWT010000007.1, forward strand.
TCCCATGTGTTTAGTATTCTTCTACTTCAAAGTCTACTCTTATTCTAGTAAAATAACAAGTTCTTTACTTTTCTATTTAATATAGAAGCAACTAATAAAACAATACGTATAATAAATAAGTATCTATTTCTCATAGTCTCATCATGGTGCATATTATGTTCTGTCGCCATCATTCACTTTCAAACAGATGTTATCCCACTAAAAAACGTTCAAATCTGGAGCGAAACTGAATCTCAAGAAGATGTATGCTATAGTTAACGTATGGAAATTTGAAAGGATGTTTTAAATATGTCAAAAAGCGTTGTAATCGCTGAAAAGCCTTCCGTTGCACGTGATATTGCTCGCGTACTGAAGTGCGATAAAAAAGGAAACGGCTACCTTGAAGGTAGTAAATATATTGTAACTTGGGCTTTAGGTCATCTCGTTACATTAGCAGATCCAGAAAGCTATGATGTGAAATATAAAAAGTGGAATTTAGAAGATTTACCGATGCTACCAGAGCGTTTGAAATTAACGGTGATTAAACAAACAGGGAAACAATTTAATGCTGTAAAAAGTCAGCTTCTTAGAAAAGATGTAACTGAAATTATTGTAGCAACAGATGCTGGACGTGAAGGAGAGTTAGTCGCTCGCTGGATTATTGATAAGGTTCGAGTTAACAAACCAATCAAACGTCTATGGATTTCATCCGTTACTGATAAAGCAATTAAAGATGGCTTCGCTAATTTAAAACCAGGTAAAGCATATGACAATTTATACGCTTCTGCAGTTGCACGTTCAGAAGCTGACTGGTATATCGGTCTTAACGCGACTCGAGCTTTAACGACTCGCTTTAATGCCCAGCTGAATTGCGGCCGTGTTCAAACACCTACTGTCGCTATGATCGCTAATCGTGAAGATGAAATAAAGAACTTCAAAGCTCAAACTTACTACGGCATCGAAGCTCAAACAACGAATCAGTTAAAACTAACTTGGCAAGATGCAAACGGCAATAGTCGCAGTTTTAATAAAGAAAAAATCGATGGTATTGTAAAAGGTTTAGATAAACATAATGCTACTGTTGTAGAAATTGATAAAAAACAGAAGAAGTCATTCTCTCCTGGTCTTTACGATCTAACTGAATTGCAACGTGATGCAAATAAAAAGTTCGGTTATTCTGCGAAAGAAACATTAAACATTATGCAGAAATTGTATGAGCAACATAAAGTGCTAACGTACCCTCGTACAGATTCACGCTATATTTCATCTGATATCGTTGGAACACTCCCAGAACGTCTAAAAGCATGTGGCGTTGGAGAGTACCGTCCTTTAGCACATAAAGTATTACAAAAGCCTATCAAGTCTAATAAGTCATTTGTTGATGATAGTAAAGTAAGTGATCATCACGCAATTATTCCAACAGAAGGATACGTTAACTTCTCGGCCTTCACAGATAAAGAACGTAAAATTTATGATTTAGTTGTAAAACGTTTCTTAGCCGTTTTATTCCCAGCATTCGAATACGAACAACTAACGCTACGCACAAAAGTTGGTAATGAAACGTTCATCGCACGCGGAAAAACTATTCTACATGCCGGCTGGAAGGAAGTATATGAAAATCGCTTTGAAGATGATGATGTAACCGATGACGTAAAAGAGCAACTTCTACCTCACATTGAAAAAGGCGATACATTAACTGTGAAGTTAATTATGCAAACATCAGGTCAAACAAAAGCACCTGCACGTTTTAACGAGGCGACTTTACTTTCAGCAATGGAGAATCCTACAAAATATATGGATACGCAAAATAAACAACTTGCTGATACGTTAAAATCAACTGGTGGATTAGGTACTGTAGCGACACGAGCTGATATTATCGACAAGCTATTCAATTCATTCTTACTTGAAAAACGTGGTAAAGATATTCACATTACTTCAAAAGGTCGTCAGTTACTCGATTTAGTGCCAGAAGAGTTAAAATCACCTACGCTAACTGGTGATTGGGAACAAAAGCTCGAAGCAATTGCGAAGGGTAAACTGAAAAAAGAAGTATTCATTTCAGAAATGAAGAACTATACGAAAGAAATTGTTTCTGAAATTAAATCGAGTGATAAAAAATATAAACATGACAACATTTCAACGAAGTCTTGTCCAGACTGTGGTAAACCAATGCTGGAGGTAAACGGCAAAAAAGGAAAAATGCTCGTTTGCCAAGACCGTGAATGTGGTCATCGTAAAAATGTATCTCGTACAACAAACGCTCGTTGCCCACAATGTAAGAAGAAGTTAGAATTACGTGGTGAAGGCGCTGGCCAAATTTTCGCATGTAAATGTGGCTATCGCGAGAAATTATCGACATTCCAGGAGAGACGTAAAAAAGAATCTGGAAGCAAGGCTGATAAGCGCGACGTTCAAAAATATATGAAACAACAGAATAAAGAAGAAGAACCATTAAACAACCCGTTCGCAGAAGCATTAAAGAAATTAAAATTTGATTAAACAAAAAGGTTCCTACCTCTATCGGTAGGAACCTTTTTTTATTAATGAATAATTTTACTTCCTTTTGCGTTCTCAACAAACTTTTCACTCGATTTGTTAATTGGTGTTTTCAATAATAACGCAGCGATAACGATGACTACTACGAACACACTTAATACAAGTAAATCTCTAATAACTATATCCCAAAGCATGCCACCTACTGTTTCACGAATTGCACTAATTGCATATGTGAATGGTAAGAACGGATAAATTGCTTGGAAGAATGGTGGTGTCATTTGAATTGGGAACGTACCACCCGATCCTGCTACTTGAAGCACAAGTAAAATGATTGCCATCGATTTCCCAACGTTTCCGAAAATAGAAACGAGCGAGTACACGATACAAACAAATACTCCGCCAATAAATAAACTAAATAACACAAACCAGAATTTATCGACTACGTACGTACCGAGTAAGAATATATCCCCCATCGATACGATAAATGCCTGCGAAAGACCTATCGTTAAGAATGTTAATAAACGTCCAAAGTATATTTCATGGCTCTTATAATTCGCGCCCTCTTCATGTACTTCTACCGTTAATAACGAAACCATTAATAGTGCGCCTACCCATAATGCAAGCACTGTGTAGAATGGTGACATCGCTGAACCGTAGTTCGGCATTGCAAATAACTTATTCTCTTTTAAATTTACTGGATTCGCGAAGTAATCACTTTGCTTTTCAACATCATTTTTCAATAAGCGTATGATGTCTTTTATATCCTCTTCTGATTCAAAATCACGAATTTTATTTGCTAAGTCTTTAATCTTTTTCTCAGTCTCCGGCATGTCAGCTTTAATGTCTGCTAATTTCTTTCTACCGTCTACTAAGCCTTTTGATGAATCTTCTAGTAGCTTTTTAACATCTGGAAGCTTTTTGTCTGCATCATTTAAAATTTGAGTTGTATTTTTCGACATCTCTTTTGTACGAGCAATTGCTGTATTGAAATTAGGTACAATTTCTGAATCATACGTCGATAATACATCTGTTAATTGAGCTGACCCGCCCTTCGCAGCGTTGTTAATACTTTCAATTACATCTTTTGTAGGTTTCTGTCCATTGTTAAGAAGTGTAATTCCCTTATTCGTTGCATCTACACCTTTTTGCAGACTACTTTTTGCTTTATTTAATTTTGCAATTCCATTATTAAGGTTTTTATCACTACTTACATCTGCTAAAACCTTATTTGTACTTTCTAGAACTGGAATCATATCATCGATTAAACCAATTCCAGCTTGGAATTGACCATTTAAACTTTTTAAGGCTTCCTTCGAACCTTCTAAACCATTAACACCTCTATTTTGTACATCCTCTAATGCTTTTTGGACACTAGATTTAGTACTTTCAAGACTATTCTTTGCTTTCTCATAATCCGCTTTTGCATTATCATATATTTCATTTGCATCTGCTTTAGCTTGATCTACTGTGCTAACTGCTTTTTTATAATCTGCTACAAATGTTTCATTGTAATCTTTTTCCGCTTGATCAATTAATGAGTTTGCTGCATCTAACTTTTGATTTGCTACATCTGTTACATCTTTCTTTACTTCTTGTCCTGTACCGATAACACTTACAATATCTTTAATGCCGTTATTTGCATTTTCCATACTACCTTTAAGCTTAGTTAAGCGATCCACTCGCCCTTGGAAGAAGCTTTTTCCAAAATCAGTCGTGGCTGAGTTTTGAAGTTCAGTAAATATATTAATAAGATATGAAATATTTTCTGTACGAGCTTGCAGTTGATCTGATACTGCATTTAAATCTTTCTTTGCTTGCTCTGGATCAAACTGACCATTTTGCAATCCATTTACAACACTTTTCCCATAAGCTGTTCCTGCACGTGATGAGCTTAAAACATTATTTACTGTTTGATTAATATTTTGTGCTATCCCCTTATAACCATCACTATTCAACTTAGAAAGGTCTGGTCTTGCAGGGAATTCAGGCAGGCCATTCATTCCAGAGAAATCAGGGATGTTTAGATCAACACCTGGATTCATTAAAAAGTCGGTAAATGCAGCTGCACTATCCATAACACCTTGTGCTACTACTAAATCATTTCTTATCTTCCCTGGAGCATTTTTTAATGTTTGATCTTGTCTTGCAAAGAACTTATCTAAATTCGCCAACGCTTCCTGTCCATCATTTATGACACTCTCTACAACAGGTAAATCTTTCTGCGCCACTTTCACAATATCCTCTGCTCGAGTCGCATCATCTAACGCCTTATCCATCAATGTATTCATTTCTGGGAACTGCGCTTCTAACTTAAATACAAGGTCTTTTACTTTCTCGATACTCGGTAAGTTAGTTTCTAAATCGATTCCAAGATCGTTGAAGATTTCAAAAATCTCGCCGTTTGCTGTTTTAACAAAGTTTTTACTAATCTCTTCTGTCAGCCCCGATGCACCTTTAGCTGTAATCTTCGGCGCAATGGCATTGACCTTTTCATTTACGTAATAATCAATTTCTGGTTTCTGTGGATTTTCATTCAAGACTGTTGCAATCTTTTCAGAGAAATCCTTTGGAATAGTAATACTTGCAGAATAATCTCCACGCTCTACCCCATAAATCGCTTGCTTTTCATCAACAAACTTCCACCCAAAATTTTTGTCCTTCTTAAGTGAATCTACAATTTCTTTCCCGATGTTAATATCTTTCCCTCTTAAATTTGATCCAACATCTTGGTTAGAAACTGCAATCTGGATTCCTTTCGTATTTCCATAAGGATCCCAAGAAGCTTTAATGTTAAACCATGCATATAACGATGGTAAAATCATTAATCCTAAAACAATAACAATTGCAGCCCAATGTTTAGCTACATTCCGTAAATCTGTCTTATAAATACGCCAAATTTGTTTCATAGAAGTTATCACCTAATTATATATTTTTCCTTCTTTAGAAAATGATACATGCATTTTGCAATTATATCACTTTCTACATCGTGGATTAAACGAAAACACACTATTTTTCCCATTAAATATTTCACTTACTTCATTATATAACGAAGTAAAAAAAGTATGCATACAAAATGACCAAATTAGTTTTACATTCAATAATAACAAATATATAGGAAATGTCATAAAAAATACAAGTATTTTCTCTTGGAAATACTTGTATTCCTCAAAAAAATCCTCACAGCTTTTCATCATCTGTGAGGATTTCTTCTATTATATATCTACTTGTACTTCCACACCGAAATGATCTGAAATTACCTTTCGGTTTATACCATTAAAAATAACTTTTGAAGAACGAACTTTTTCACTTCGGTTACACAATATTAGATCGATTCGCAAATTATGTTTATTTTCATCCCAACCAGCAATTTCACCTTGGACAGTTGTTCCTTCATCCTTCTCTATTGCTAGTTCATATGTGTCGTACAAACCTTTTTGTATCATATATTCATAGCCTTCACCTTGCAAACGGGCGTTATTATTAAAATCACCCATTAAGAAGGATCGTTCATTACTATCTACACGCTCCATTAAACGCTCAACTTGATCTTGGAATGATTCTTCTTCATCATTCCACCAACCGAGGTGGCAAGAGTAAAACGTGACGTTCTTACCATTATAAGCAATTGTTGTACTTACAATTTTACGTGTTTTCCAATACGTTGTATCCTTATTTTCTGATATAAAGAACGTATCTTCTTTTATAATACTATGCTTCGTTATAATCGCTAATCCTTCTTCATACACATCATAACCAATATGAGAGAAATCCCAAGTAATATTGTAATCTTTTACATGTAACGCTTTTAACTCTGCTAATAGTAAAAGCCCAAAATTATCTTCTTTCTTGTTACCGCATACATTTTCAGCTTGTATCGACTGACTTACTTCTTGCAATGCGATGACATCGTACTCTTCTTCTTGAATGACTTTAGCAAGATATTTTATCTTTTCCATTTGATTCTCTTCTTGCCAAGAGTGACAGTTTAAAGTTAGCAATTTCATCTTATTACGCACCTAACATATCTTGAATGTCTGACTTTAATACGTCAGCTTTCGGACCATATACTGCTTGTACACCTTTATCTTTTACGATCAGTCCTAAAGCACCATTTTGTTTCCACTGCGCTTCTGGTGCAACAACGTCTAAATCTTTTACTGTTACACGTAAACGTGTCATACAAGCATCTACATCTGCAATATTATCTTTTCCACCTAATAGATCAATAACTTTCGTTGCTAATGAACCATCTTGTACATTTCCTGTTCCTTCTGATGACTCATCTTCATTATCAATATAGTTACCTGCACGTCCTGGTGTTGGTAAGTTGAACTTTTTAATTAAGAAATTGAATAATGTAAAGTTCAGACCGAAGAATACGAATGAAACGATAACAAAATTGATTAAATCTCTAGTTAGTCCTGCATTAACCATCATCGGTGTACGAGTAATTAACTCAATAAATCCGAATGCATGAACACGTAAGTTAATTAAATCTGCTAACGCGAATGCAAGTCCTGTTGTAATTGCATATACAACATATAATACTGGAGCAATAAACATGAACATAAATTCAATTGGTTCTGTTACACCTGTTAAGAATACTGCTAATGCAGCTGATAAGAACATTGGTTTATATTTTGCACGTTTTTCTTTATCAACATTACGGAACATCGCGAAAGCAATACCCATTAACGCTGCTGTTGAACCGATAACTTGTCCAGCTTTGAAACGAGCTGGTACAACGTTATTTAATAAATCGTTATATGCTTTTGTATCTCCATTTGCTAGTAAATTATTTAAGTCTGTAATCCATGCAAGCCATAAAGGATCTTGTCCTGCTACAATTTGTCCAACTTTTGAGCCAGTTAACATCGTATATGTTCCGCCTAGCTCTGTGTAGTTCATCGGAATTGTTAACATATGGTGTAAACCGAATGGTAATAGTAAACGCTCTAACGTTCCATATACAAATGGTGCAACAACTGGTGCACTATCCTTTGAAGCTGCAATCCAGCGACCGAATTCATTTAATCCACTTTGGATGAATGGCCATAAAAGTGATAATACAATTGCAGTGACTGTAGACCAAACAATCACAACGAATGGTACGAATCGTTTTCCGTTAAAGAATGCTAATGCCTGTGGCAGTTTGTTATAGTTATAATATTTGTTATATAAAGTAGCTCCTAAGAAACCTGTGATAATCCCTACGAAAACTCCCATGTTTAATGCTGGTGCACCAAGTACAGAAGTAAAGTAATCTTTTACAATTAAATCTCCTGCTAATACTGAAGAAACTTTTGCTTTTGAATCCGCTAACATTTCAGCGTTTACGCCAAATATAGCTCCTGTAATTCTGTTTGTTAAGACGAATGCTAATAGCGCTGCAAATGCACCACCTGCGCGATCTTTCGCCCAAGATCCCCCAATTGCTACTGCGAATAAGATGTGTAGATTTGTAATAATTGCCCAACCGATGTCTTCCATTACTCGAGCGATTGTATGAACTGCGTTAATATCCCCAGCAGACATCCCAATTAACTTACCGATAGAAATCATTAAACCAGCTGCTGGCATTACAGCTACAACAACTAATAATGCTTTCCCGAACTTTTGCCAAAAATCAAAAGACGTAATTTTCATCTGTTCTTCCTCCCCTTTATTTATAACAACATAATGATTTAAATTATAATTTCTATTTTTCTTATGAAAACGATTCCTTATGTCACTTCATTTTCCTCTTTACGCAACCGTTTTCATAAATCTATTTTAATAAAAGCGTTTTCACATTGCAATAGAAATTTATTTTTTTTCATAAAAAAAGATGCTCTAAGAGCATCCTTTTTTATTACGAAATGCGATAAACCCTTGTTTCATAAGGCTTTAACGTGATTGTAGTTACTTGTTCATGTTCCACAATTTCATAGTTATTTAAAAGCAAACGTTTGCGTTCTAGTGCGAATGAACTCTCATTGTACACAGCTTCCTCTTTTGAGATATTGCTAATTACAACAATTTTTTCATCGTTTAATGTACGAGTATATGCATAAATTTGCGGATCATCTTCTAAAAGTAAATCATACGTACCGTAGTTCAGTACATCGTGCTCTTTTTTCACGGCAATCATTTTCTTATAGAAATTGAAAATAGAATTCTCTTCATTTTTCTGCTTTTCAACATTAATTTCTTTGTAGTTTGGATTCATACCAAACCAAGGTGCACTTGTTGTGAAGCCAGCATTCTTCTCATCATTCCACTGCATAGGTGTACGTGAATTATCGCGGCAAGAAGCCCATATAATCTCCATCATTTCTTGATGTGATACGCCCTCTGCAATTTTCTCTCGATATAAATTTTTAATTGCTACATCATCGTAATCTTCAATATTTGGGAATTGAACATTTGTCATACCAATTTCTTGCCCTTGATAAATAAACGGTGTACCGTGCATAAAGAAATACATCGCTCCAAGAGCTGTTGCACTTTCACGCCAATATTGTTTATCATCTCCCCACGTTGAAACGATACGTGGTTTATCGTGATTCTCGATATATAAAGCATTCCACCCTTTATTTTCTAACCCTTTTTGCCATTTTGTTAATACCTTTTTCAACCCTACAACATCAAGGTCTTTCTTCTTTTCTGCATCCCATAAGCTTAAATGTTCAAACTGGAATACCATATTGAATTTACCTTGCTCTTCTCCAACCCAAAGCTCAGCATCTTCAATCTTAACGCCATTCGCTTCACCAACAGTCATAATATCGTACTTAGAAAACGTATTTTCTTTTAACTCTTCTAATAAAGGTTGAATACCATCCACATTCATATGCTTATCAAAAGATGGTACATACTTTAGTTCTTTTGGATTTGGCATATCCTTAAAACCATCTTCTTTTTTAATATGGCTAATTGCATCCACTCGGAAACCATCAATTCCTTTATCAAGCCACCAATTCACTGTATCGTATAATACTTCGCGAACTTCTTTATTCTCCCAGTTCAAGTCTGGTTGTTTACGCGAGAATAAATGTAAATAATATTGTCCTGTTACTTCATCATATTCCCATGCCGAACCATTAAAAATACTTTCCCAGTTGTTTGGTTCCGCACCATCTTTACCATCATGCCAAATATACCAATCACGCTTCGGATTGTCTTTAGATGAACGAGATTCAATAAACCATGGATGTTCATCACTCGTATGATTAATAACTAAATCAATAATAAGCTTCATATCACGCTTATGAACTTCATCTAGTAAAGCATCAAAGTCTTCCATCGTACCAAACTCATCCATGATATCTTGATAATCACTAATGTCATAGCCATTATCATCATTAGGTGACTTATACATTGGACAAATCCAAATTACATCTATACCTAAATCTTTTAAATAGTCCAGCTTTGCAATAATACCTTGTAAATCTCCAATACCATCACCATTTGAATCCATAAAGCTACGTGGATAAATTTGATAAGCAACCGCTTCTTTCCACCATGTCTTATTCATAGTCATTCTCTCCTTTTGCATCCCGTCGGGAAATTTATGCAAACGTTTTCGTAACACTATCATAACAAAATATGAATAGTTTGCAACTGTTTTCATTGAACTCAATGTAGATTCTTTATTCTTATGCTTTATTTATTTCTCACAAAAGCAAACTCATTCCTCACCTACTCTTGTCCACGCACGTTACATACGCATTTCATATATTAATAAAAAGCACTGCTTATTTTAGAAAGGCGTGATAAATTGAAACAAACAAAATTAACAGGTCGTATCGTTGTTCCTTCAGATCCTGACTATGACGTATCCCGAATGAATTTAAATTTAAGTATTCCAAAAATCCCTTGTATTATTGTTTTTTGCCAAAATAAAAATGATGTCTGTAACGCCTTAAAATGGGCACGCGAACGTCATATACCATTTCGTTTAAGAAGTGGACGTCATAGCTATGAAAATTTTTCTCTTTTAAATAGAGGACTTATTATTGATGTAAGTGAAATGAATCAAATTACTGTTAATACCAAAAATTTAACCGCAACACTTGAGGCTGGGTCAAATCTCGGCACTGTCTATAAAAAACTTTGGAAATATGGTGTTACAATACCAGCCGGTACAAGTGCAAGTGTTGGAATTGTTGGATTAACACTTGGTGGTGGCATCGGTATGCTTTCACGCTTATTTGGATTAACATGTGATCAATTAGTAGAAGTTGAAATGGTACAAGCGTGCGGTACATTTGGAGCAAAAATTATTCGCGCAAACGAACATGAGAACCAGAACTTGTTTTGGGCGTGCCGCGGTGGTGGTGGTGGAAACTTCGGCATTGTTACTTCTTTAACTTTTCGAGTACATCCTATAAAAAATGTATCAATCTTCTCCATTACATGGGAATGGGAAGATTTTATTGCTGCATTTCAAGCTTGGCAAAACTGGGCGCCTTATATAGACGAACGTCTCACTTCATCAATTGAATTATTTGCAAAGCAACAAAATAAAATTGAAGCACAAGGTGAATTTGTTGGCTCCCCCTCTGAACTCCACGCCTTATTATCTCCTCTTCTTGAAACTGGTACCCCCTCTCTCTTTATAGATGAAGTTCCTTATATAAAGGCTGTTGAATTTTTTAACAGTGGTAATATCCCTGAAAACTTTAAGCGCTCCGGTTCCTACGTATATAAACCTATCCCTCTTAAAGGAATTCAAATCATGCAACACTTTCTTTCTCATGCACCAAATAAAGATGCGAGTATTTGGCACCAATCACTCGTAGGTGCTGTTGAAAATATTCCGCCTACTGAAACAGCTTATTTTCATCGTAAAGCAATTATTGCGCAAGAATACATTACCTCTTGGAAATGCGATGATGAAGAAAATCAAAATATACGCTGGGTTAAAGATTTACGAGAAACCTTAGATCCTTATACACTAGGTGACTATGTCAATTGGCCCGATATCGACATTAAAAATTGGCAAACTAGTTATTATGGCCCTAACTTTCAAAGATTGCGTAAAGTGAAAACCATATATGATCCTTGTAATGTTTTTCATTTTCAACAAAGTATCCCACCCTTTCATACGTAAAAAAGGAAGAACAGAATACTGTTCTTCCTTTTTACATTGAAAATCGTTCAATTGTTTGTTTTAAGTCCGCTGCTTGCTTCTCTAAATCCTTTAATAATTGATCGATTACTACCATATTTTTAGATTGTTGCAACGTCACACGTGCCACTTCTTGTGAACCAGCTGATGTTTCCTCAGCAATTGCTGCTACAGCCTTTGTTTGTGCTCCTGTTTGATGAATGTGACTCACTTGTTCATTCATATAACTACTAATTTGCTTCGTTGCATCAGCCACTTCCATAACACTTGATGACATCTCTTTTAAAATTAATTCCGTAGCTTCCCCACGTTTTGCCTCTTCTTTAGCTATTTTCACTTGTTCTGTCATTTTCATTGCAACTTGTTGTACTTCATCTTTCATATTTCGTAATAACTGCGATATGTTTCTTGCAGAATGATCGCTTTCATCGGCAAGTTTACGTACTTCTTCAGCTACAACTGCAAAGCCCCTTCCATGTTCTCCAGCACGAGCAGCCTCAATAGAAGCGTTTAGTGCTAATAAATTCGTTTGACTAGCAATCTCACTCACAACAGAAACAATATGTTCTACTTGTTTCATTCGTTCTTCTAACTTCTGTACATTTTGCATTGAATCTTCATTTTCTTTTGCCAATGTTTGAATACCTTGAATTAAGGAAGTAAAGACACGAGTACTATGCCCTAAAGCTTGAACCATTTCTGAAGACAACTCATCAGACTGTTTCGCTTTCTCTTCTACTTCACTTGCAATAGAAGTTGTTGTATCAACGGCAGACACAATTGCCTGAATGGAAGCGGCCGATTGCTCAGCTCCAGAAGAAATCTCTGCAAGTGTCTCAGAAACACCTTGTGCTTGTTTCGTTGCTTCGCCTGTTTGTTTTCTAATCTGCTGTACTTGATTGTTTGTATACGAAAATGTTGTATCAATATTCTTTACCATGCCCCTTAAGTTTCCTAGCATCATATTAAATGCAACACTTAAAGATTTAATCTCATCATCTGTTTTTGGTAATGGAACATCTTCACGAATATCTCCTTCAGCCGCTTTTCTCGCCGCCTCCTCCAACTTTCGAAGTGGTTTAATTAAAAAGATTGCTGCTCCATACGCTAAAATCCCAGACCATACTACACCTAATAACATAACGATAATATTATAAACAGTTTGACTTACATGACTTTGAAAATAATCGTATATTACGTAAATAAAAAATATACTTGTTGAATATGTAATAAAAGCTAAAACTGTAGTGAATAGCATAAGTTGTGTACGTAAGCCAAAGGAAAATGTCTTCCTTTCTTTTTCCATCTCTTCTTTCCCCCTTTTTATAAGCAATATAAGTACTACCTATATATTATTATCCATATTTTCGTTATAGAAAGATATAGGGATTTTAAAAATCATTATTCCCTTGAATATCAAATCACCCGAAAAAAATAAAGGATTCTGACAATTTATGACTAATAACAGAAATAAGGGGCAACATTTGTAAAATATATTTTGACTGGGGGTTTTGTATGATTCAGGTTCGAAATCTAGTAAAATCATTTGGCTCACTTGATGTTTTAAAAGGAATTGATTTAGAAGTGCAAGAAAAAGAAGTTGTTGTTTTAATTGGTGCCAGTGGTTCCGGTAAAAGTACATTACTTCGCTGTCTTAACTTTTTAGAAATGTACGATGAAGGTGAAATTCACTTACAAGGTGAACAAATTGATCCAAAGCATTCAAATTTAAACAAAGTCCGTGAAAATGTTGGTATGGTTTTTCAGCACTTTAACCTCTTTCCCCATATGACCTCACTAGAAAACATCATAGAAGCACCTATTCATGTAAAAAAATTAGAAACAGCACATGCAAAGGAGATTGGAAATCAGCTTTTGCAAAAAGTCGGCCTACAAGATAAAGCAGATGTAACTCCCCACCTCCTGTCAGGTGGTCAAAAACAGCGCATTGCCATTGCACGAGCTCTTGCTATGAATCCTAAAATTATGCTATTTGATGAACCTACCTCAGCCTTAGACCCTGAACTTGTTGGAGAAGTATTGCAAGTTATGAAAGAACTTGCTGAAGAAGGAATGACCATGGTTATTGTTACTCATGAAATGAATTTCGCAAGAGATGTAGCTGATCGCGTCATTTTTATGGATGATGGAAAGATTGTAGAGGACGCTCCACCAGCGCAATTCTTTTCAGCTCCATCACATGAACGCGCAAAACAATTTTTACGCAACGTTCTATAATGTAACTTCTGTTTCAAACGAAAAGAACTACATTCATACGGTGCACAAAAATATCTCAATAACATACTTAAAACCATCCGTATGATCAATATATAGGAGGGGTTTTATGAAAAGAAAACTATTAACCATTGTTGCGAGTATTACATTATGTACATCCTTCATACTAGGAGCCTGTGGCAAGGAAAGTGCTACTACTTCTTCAAATGGTGAAAAAGAATTTCGTTATGCGATGAGTGGATTATACAAACCTTTTAACTATAAAGAAAATGACGGAAAGCTTGCCGGATTTGATGTGGAAATTGGTGAAGCTCTCGCAAAAAAGATGGGAATGAAACCCACTCCCATTACAAATCCATGGGAAACGCTAATTCAAGGTCTACAATCAAAAAAATATGATGTGATATTAGGAAGTATGGCCATTACAGAAGAACGATTAAAAGCTGTTAGTTTCTCAAATCCATATTATCGCTCTGGGGCCCAGATTTTCGTAGCTAAAAAGAATACATCTATCTCTTCTCCAGAAAATTTGAAAGGTAAGAAAATTGGTGTTGTAAAAGCTAGCACCTTTAAAGATCTTGTTGCAAAACATACAGATCAAATTACAGAATATGATAGCGATATTACTGCACTTATGGACTTAGAGCCTGGACGTATTGATGCAGTAATCACTGATCAAATGGTTGGTTTACGCATGATTAAAGAAGGTAAATCAAATATAAAAGAAGCTGGAAAACCATTAAATCTTGATGAAATGGGAATTGCTATTCGTAAAGATGATAAAGAAATGGTTGAGAAAGTAAATAAGGCTTTAGATGAAATCATTAAAGATGGTACGTATGAAAAGATCAGTAAAAAATGGTTTGGACGTAATATTCTTGGTGAAGAGGAAAAAACGAAGTAAATTAGCTATTCAAAGGTTTCATAAATTATGCCCCACTTTTTATCCCGCTATTTAGGGCAGTAAAGCTCCCGATTGATGCGAGATAATAATCAGTGGGGTATTTCATTCTCTACCAAAATCTATACAATATGAGGTGACACATATGTTTGAAATTTTTATGTCTACTTATCCCACACTATTAAAGGCTACTATTGTCACATTACAATTAACACTAACATCCCTATTACTCGGTTCACTAATTGGATTACTATTCGCTTTTTTTCGAATCTCTAACAATAAGATTTTAAATAGTATTGCTCATGTATACATCGCTATTATTCGTGGTACACCTTTAATTGTTCAGATCGCCATTCTCTATTTCGGTATTACATCTATTATTGTTTTCACTCCTTTTTGGGCAGGAGCCATTGCTTTAGCGATCCATAACGGTGCATATATTACTGAAATTTTCCGTGGATCCATTCAATCTGTCGATAGGGGGCAATTAGAAGCCGCTCGCTCTCTAGGTATGCCGTATCCTTTAGCGATGCGCCGTATTGTATTACCGCAAGCATTTCGGCAATCTCTTCCTCCTTTAGGAAATCAGTTTATTATTGGATTAAAGGACTCTTCGCTCGTTGCATATGTAGGATTGTCCGAATTATGGGGATCAGGTTTATCAATTGCTGCAAGTAACTTCCAACAATTAGATACATACATAATCGTTGGTTTATATTACCTCGTACTTGTTCTTGTATTTACTTATTTTGTTAATCTTTTAGAAAAACGACTACAGCGAAAAGAAACAAATTCAGTTCAAGTTCGTGCAAATAATAAAAAAGAGGTCTCTTTATAAGAAAAAGCAAGCCTGAGATGGCTTGCTTTTTCTACTATAAAAATATATTAATTTTACTGATTTACTTTTTTAATACTCTCTTTTTCCTCTATATGTTCCTCACGATATGAAATATTATGAGGATCTAGTCCATTTCCTAAAGAACCATAGAAATGCTCTCTATGCGGATCCACTAATTCACTTCCTTGATAATACACACGTGGTGTATTCCATAGCGCTGCCAAAGCTTTTGTCATCGGCATCTCATGATAACGTTCCGGCCACATTTCTTTAATTTTCTCTTTTACTAACGGATAGTATTTAGAGCTCATAGCAGGAAACAGATGGTGTTCTGTATGGTATGAGAAATTGAAATGTAAAACGTCTACCCAGCGCGGCACTGTTACTGATAAACAGTTTGCTAACGGATCATTTACTGGAACAATTGGATTTAAGCGGTGATTCGTTGCGATATATGCCATTACAATAAAGTTAGCAATTAACAACGGAATCACATATGCAAACAACCATTTTCCAGGTCCCATAATAAACAATAAACTAATCCAAACAGTCCAAGGCAAAAGAAGTTGAAGCCATACCGATTTTTGATTAGATGACTTAAATTCTTTTATAAAATGAAAGAACATTCGAGTCGAATGCAATGTAAATTGAATTGTTAATGACAGAAAGCTAAAGAATGAACGTACATGAAGAGGCATACGATACACCCAACTCAGAAACTTACTCTTCTTAAGCTTCTCAAGTGTCGGCCATGCATCTGGATCATTCTCTTCATGCTGCGTATGAACATGATGCGTTGCATTATGCCACTTTCTCCAAAGTTTAGGGCCTGTTGATAATGGCATAAATGCAATGGCGCCTAAGAAATCACGAAGCCATGCCTTTCTTACAACAGTTCCATGTAAAATTTCATGTCCTAAAAACCCAAGTGAAGCAAAACATAATCCGAGAACAATCGCAATTCCTAGATTCGCCCACACATTCAATTCAAATACACCAATCGATATTAACCCCGCCAATGCCACAAGCAAATAAGCCAGTCCACCAAATAAACGAGTAGGAACTGGTTTAAATGCTTTTTTTGGCAAATGTGGTGATACACGTGCTGCATACCACCCAAACGTATGAAGCTCCTTCATCCTTTTGCCCCTTTCTTATGCCGCGCCTCGCGCAACTTACATATATCAATTCTTGCTTCCAGATTGATTTTACTAGGTAATTAAAAAAGCATCTATTATAAGGAAAATATACTCACTCTATCGTCACTTATTTTTCGCTTTTATTATCAATGAAAAACATTTCTCTTTTTACTCTCTATCAACCTTTCCACATGATGAATCATATCAATAGAATTTCTATATTGTCAACAACTTTTATGACCTAGTAATAAAAGTTGGTTATATTTTTATAATTATACTTTATTTCACTAAAGAAAAAACATAGATTTTATAAGGTTTTATCCGTTATACATATACATACGCTTACATCCTATAGACTCTATCTTATTCAAGAACCCTCGATGTAAACAACAAATAAACTCACCTGCATCTAGCTTTACACAACTCCTACCTCTTCATACCGACAACATTAAATAATTATACTAAAATAACTTTATCTTTCTTTTAATAAAAATAGACTCCTTCTAAAACAGCACACATGATTTTCATATAATATGGAAATATTATAAGGAAAATTGTTCTAAAATCGGGAGGTTTCTATAATGACAAGCGATACATTTCCACAATTGCCATCATCTTATTGGATTGAATCTACTCAGGTCCCTGCATTTCCACATTTATCTGAAAATATAAAGACAGAAGTTGCTGTTATCGGAGCTGGTATTACAGGTATCACCACAGCCTATTTACTTGCAAAAGAAGGTATGAACGTTGTTTTAATTGATTCCGGTCTTATTTTAAATGGAACGACTGGACATACAACAGCAAAGGTAACAGCACAACATGATCTTATTTATGATGAATTAATAAATCATTTCGGTGTGGAAAAAGCGAGGCTTTACTATGAATCAAATAATCATGCTCTACAATTCATAAATGAAACGGTGCAAACATATAAAATCGACTGTAATTTCTCAAATGAAGATTCATATTTATATACAACTACTGATAATGGATTAAGAAGTTTATCGAAAGAATATGAAGCCTATCAAAAATTAAATATACCTTGTGACTATGTTCAATCTCTATCGATTCCGATTCCCGTACAATCTGCACTTGTCATGAAAAACCAAGCACAATTCCACCCCCTCCTTTATTTGAAAACACTTTTAGAAAAGTTTGTGGAGATGGGCGGAAAAGTTTATGAACAAACAACAGCGATTGATGTGGAAAAAGGTGATTATCCACAAGTCATTACAAAGGGCGGACATCGCATCACTTGCAAATATGTTGTCTCTTGTTCACATTTTCCTTTTTATGATGCGAATAGCTTTTTCTTTACGCGAATGTATGCCGAACGCTCTTATGCTCTAGCAATCAAAGCAAAATCGAATTATCCAGGTGGCATGTATTTAAGTATTGATAATCCAAAACGTTCCTTACGCTATACAACAAAAAATGGAGAACAATTGATTTTAATTGGCGGAGAAAGTCATAAAACAGGACAAGGAATAAACACGATGCTTCATTATGAAGCACTGTATTCTTTTGCGGAAGCAACGTTTGGAGTAGATGAAGTTCCCTATAGATGGTCAGCACAAGATTTAATCACGCTAGATAAGCTTCCTTATATCGGACATATTAACGAAAGAAATCCAAATATATTCGTTGCAACTGGATATCGTAAATGGGGAATGACAACTGGAACTGCTGCCGCTCATTTACTGAAGGACTCCATTCTAAAAGTCCACAATCCCTATAAGGAACTGTATGCACCGTCACGCTTCCATGCAAATCCAGATATAAAAACATTCCTCTCCCAGAACATTGATGTTGCGAAACATTTAATTGAAGGAAAGATCGAAACCGCATTACGTAAGCCAGAAGATCTCGAAGTTGGTGAAGGATCTGTCGTACATGTTAATGGGAAACGAGCAGGTGCTTATAAGGACAAAGATGGAAAATTACATATTGTCGATACAACTTGTACACATCTCGGCTGCGAAGTTGAATGGAATAATGGTGATTGTACTTGGGACTGTCCTTGTCACGGTTCCCGCTTTTCAATTGATGGGGATGTTATGGAAGGTCCAGCAGATCAACCGTTAAAACGAGTTGATAATGAGTAGACAATGCAATATGACTTAGCGTGGAATTTTTACTTATTCTCATTCGCAGGTCTTCTCGCATCTATATCTGTTTTTTTATTCCTGCAAAATAAAAAAGAGCACAAACTCACTTGTGCTCTTTTTCATATACTTCAAACAGCATATCTCGAAACAATGTATTTAAACTCTCAATATCGATCCCTAATCCCTTTTCAATCCTTTTCACGTATTGCTGATAGTAATGAATTTGTTCTTCTAAGAATTGATTTAGCACCTGAATTTTCAATCCAACATCTACTTCAGTACCTGCTTTTTTCTTTATTAACAACTTTTCAATTTCATCTAACACGCTACGTTCTAATGATAATTCTGTAATCAACCGATCAAATTCTACGGGAGGCAAAGTCGATTTCTCTTCTAACCATTTACAAGCTAAAATAGGACGTAATACATAAAAGTACTTTTTCAACTTTACATTCTCACCTTGCAAAAATTCACGATAATTTTTTGATGCCATATGTAAGTAATGATATATCGTTGCTTTTGGATCAAAATTCTTTTCACTCATTTGTTGAAGCTGCTCTGGAAAATGAGAGTTTTTCGAATAAAAAATTGGTGATCGAATCCACTCGAGTAAAGCTGGATTTGACTTTGCGAATAGTTGTAATGCCTTTTTAATATCCCAGCCACTTATATCTAAATCATCACTAATCGGATATTCAATTACATCTCGTTTATCATGAATTGATAAATACCATTCCACAGGGTGTATATAAACGAATCTAACATCATAATCACTATCTTTCGATGGAAATCCCCACGCACGACTCCCTGATTCTACTGCAAATAAAATTTTTACATCATTCTCTTTTTCAATTCTGTCTAACTCCAGCTCAATTTTCTCTCTCATTTCTTACCATCTCCATTTTTTGATTATTTCCTTGGAAATTCGACAAATATATTACTCATTTTACTACATACTAAAATAACTGTCAGAAAAATTCTGACAGTTCAAAAATCCCTATTTGTTCTTTTCTGTTACACTAACCGCAATTCGTTCAAACTCTTTTTGAATCTCCTCTTTATATGCATCCACTTTTGAAAAGTCCATAGCAGCAATATAAATTCGTTCTAATTTATCACGAACTGATTTTGCTTTTGCTAAGAAAGACATCGCCTCATTCATTTTTGCTTTATATTGAATGGAAACGTCGCGAATTTCTGTCGCATACTTCTCATCTGTCCCTGGTGTCACAATCAAGGCATACATATCTATAATTTCATCACCTTCGCGGCTCGGAAAATATTCATGTGGTGCGGTGCTATCAAAAATTGCAAAACCCAATTCTCTTACGATAACCATATCAAGACTATTTGGATCAAATCCACAATGATATACTTCCACTTCAAATCCTTTTTCTTCTGCTGCCTTAGCTAATTTTTTGAGCATTGTCGACTTCCCAGAGCCTGGGCGTCCTTTTATAAAATAACGATGTGATAACCCTTCTGTTAAATTCGGAACAAAATCAACTGCTCCTTTCGGTGTAGCTGCTCCTAAAAAGCGATGTTTCACAAGCGGTTGTTTCCCTCCTTTATCTGTAAATAATTTCTGAATCAGCTCATCTGTTAGTTCATTCGCTTTATCAAAATCAATATTATTAATATATATTTTCTCCCACGCATCATGTATAATTAATGCCTCTTTAAAACAAGCGTATGCTGCTTGAAAAGCTTTGCTTGCTTCTGAAACAAATCGTTCAATTTCCACCTTCTGCTTTCTTAATTTATCTGAATCCCAAGCAACCCCCAAATTAATATACTCTTCGACAACTCCTGGCATTTTCGGCTCAATAACATGGGGTGATGTTCCATCAACAATTCCTACTTTTAACTTCGGGATAATTACACCATCAACCGATTTATTATCAGAAGAACAGTGTAAAAATTCAATATCGTATCCTTTTTCAATCCATTCACGACCTATTGCCTTGATTAAAGAAGATTTACCGGTTCCAGGACCACCTTTTAAAATAAATAACCTATCTAGCCCTTTCAAATTCTCGTCGTATAAATTATGGAATCCTCTAGCTGTATTTCCACCAGCATAATAATTCAATATATTCCCTGTCACTGCACTCACTCCTTCGCAGCATTCTATTTACATAAGCTACAATATGCGAGCAACTTTATTTGGGTGAATACCTATTTTGTGTTGCGTAAAAAAAGGAAATGAATTACAATTTAAATATCGTAAATATTCCGAACTTTAAAATTAAATATACCTTTTATCAAGAGAGGCAGAGGGACCGGCCCTTTGAAGCCCAGCAACCTCAGTTTATACAAACTGAATAGGTGCTAATTCCTGCAAAATGCATTGCATTTTGGAAGATAATACTCAACTAGTATGTAAAGCTCATCTTTCTTGATTATGAAGGATGGGCTTTTTATTATTTGAAAAACATATATTGGAGGTATGTAAAATGAAAGTAATTGATCTATCACAAACATTTGAAAACAATATGTCTCAATTTCCTGGAACACCAAAAATCCAACTAGAAGCAATTACAAACGTTGAAGAGACAGGCTATCAAGTTACAGATTTTCATTCTGTCGTTCATGTTGGCACGCATTGCGATGCTCCTGCACATTTCATTTCAGGTGCAACAACCATCGATCAATTACCCCTTGATCAATTTGTAGGCGAGGCCGTTCTTATCGATGTAACTCATATTCAAGAGCGAAAATTACCTAAGGAAGTATTGTATAATGCTGACATAAAAGAAGGTGATATTATCATTTTCCATTCCAACCTATCTACTAAGTGGAATACAGAAGCTTATGAGAAAGAAGCATTTTATCTTTCCGAAGAATTAGCTACAGAACTAGTTCGATTAAAAGTAAAATCGGTCGGTTTAGATTTTATTTCTCCTGATGAGGTAACGACAGAAACATCACCGATTCATCACATACTACTTGGAAATAATATTTATTTAATTGAAAACTTAACAAACTTAGATGCCATTAACACGAAACGTTTCTTTTTCTCAGCGGCACCTTTAAAAATTAAAGATAGTGACGGTGCTTTTGCAAGAGCATTCGCTGTTATTTTTTAAACACAGTCTATAAAAAAAGCAAAGATCATCATTGACCTTTGCTTCTATATTTTTTATTTAAATTAAGAAATAATTGTTCAACACGAGGGCGTACCCAAGCTAAATAATCTTTCTCTTTCTTCTTTGTACAAGCTATCTCTTCTCCATCTACCATTTCGACAAGTTCTAGCTCTAACAGCTGCCTCGTGAATGCTAGCATATCCACTTCTTTGGCCGGATACTCTTCTCTTAATTTCTCCTCAATTTCCCCCAATAAAAAACCGTCACGCATCATTGCCAATGCATCAATCCAAAGTGGCGGCATTTCATATTTTTCTCCTGTAATTGTATCTTTTACAATATAATTCTTTTGCTCTTTTCGAAATTGAATCGTGTGTAAACATACAGTCGAATTTAATGTTAATTCCATCATACCACCCCTCTCATCATATCTGCATAGAAAAAAGGATGCGCGTGCACCCCTTCTTATCTTTTCATAACACTACTAAACCGTTACATGAGAAAACAATCTCATGTCGATATTTTCCTCCATTATAAACGAAGTATTTTTAAAAAAAAACCCTTCTTGCAACATTTTATAAAATGTTTATATTTACACAACAAGAACACTTTTCTGAAAAATAATTTCTTTTACTACGCTACACTGTTGGCAAATAAATTTCCACTTTCGTTCCTACTCCCACACTACTTTGAATGGAGATACTTCCTTGATGCTCCTTAATAATTTTATGTGTAATCATTAACCCAAGTCCTGTACCATTCTCCTTCGTTGTGTAAAAAGCTTTACCGATTTTATCTAACTTCTCGCTCTCTATACCAGATCCTTGGTCTTCGATAGAAATACATAAATGTCCTTCAGTTTTTTCGTATACACGGATATGAATGTCTCCACCTTCTAGCATCGATTCTATCCCATTTTTAATAATATTTAATAACACTTGTTTTAATTGTTTATCATCACCGTTTATAGCTGGTAAATTCCCCTCTATTTGCAAATGAAATTGCACTCTATATTGCGCTGCATAACTTTCCATTAGCTGCACAACATATAGAAGGATTTCTCGTATATTACACAATTCATAATTTGTTGGCTTCGGCTTTCCTAACAACATCAATTCACTAACAAATCCATTTATCCTTTCAATTTCTTGTAACATAATATCATAGCTTATCGTATCTGCTGGGTTTCTTTCTTTTTGCATTTGCGTAAATCCTTTTAAAGCCGTTAATGGATTTCGAATTTCATGCGCAATTGTTGTAGACATCGTCCCAATGACAGCTAAATTTTCTGTCTCTTTCATATTGTTCATCATTTCAACCACTGTTCTTACATAAGATTGAAATCGTTTTAACAAAGAATGTGAAATAATGAAATAGAATACACATAAAACAAGCGGAATTACCACTTTTAAATCTTGTAATAGCAATGTGAACAGTACGTACTTTCCAATTACACTAAAGGAAACTAAATAAAAATATTTTCTATTCACAAAAACTGGGGCAAATAAAATTAATAACATTTCTACCATACTACCATGTTCAAAAGCTCTATCCGTTCGCAAATAAATCATTAAATTATTAACAAGATTGATAAACATGTACCCAAATAAAAATAAATATTTTACAGAATATACATACCCTCTTTTTTGAAGATATATCGAAATAGGAAATAATGCTATTACAAATATATACACACCTATCCCAAGGCTACCTTCTGGCCAACCTACCGCTGTTCCATTAATATTCATAGCCGGATACACAAAATAATAAATAACGTCATATAAAAAAAATATAATATAGAATAATAATACAAATACTTTTAAAGCTTCTCTTTCCTCATAAATCAAGCTTTTAAATTTTTTCATATAAATACTCCTCATGATCAATACAAAAACTCTACATATTATCTTCTTAAATTATAAGTATGAAATTGCTTTCAGAACAATATGTAACCTTATAACACGAAAAGGAAGGAGATCTCCCCTTCCTTTTCGTCACAACTTATATCCATCTTACCCGATCATGTAGCAGGCCATCCGTAAAATTATTATGTCCTATTACAAAATTATTCATATATAAATTCAAATATTCTCCGTACTTACTTTCTGTATTTAATAATAATTCCTCTACATAATAGGCACCTTGTTTAAAGTTATCGAACAGTAAACTACATAAGCCAGCATAAATTCCGCATCCTACTTGGAAGTAAGTCGCATTCGTTTTATATTTATGAAAAACTTGACTGCTATTCATCACGTTATACATATATGTCTCGCTATTTTCATAAACGAGTAATACACCTACTAGATCCTCGCCCGCAATCTCTTCTTCGGCTGGATTAAATACTTTACGATTCCAATTCCATAAATCTTCTACTTGATCTAAGTTCTGTCTAATTACATTAGTCGTATACTCATTAATTCGGTAAAGAAAACCCACTTCCATATTGAAGTTTTTTCCTAAAATTAAAACTTCCTCATGTGGCATTAAACAGCCATAAAACTCTTTCTCTCCTAACTTTACTTTATACTCTGAAGCATATACATCTTCATAAAAATAAAGAGGACGATGCTGACTCATATACATCGGATAACTCCATATCGCTTCATCTAGAAATCGCTCTACTGCCCATGAAGCATAAAGTGTATGAGGCTTTATCAGTGCTGTATCATTCAAAAATGACGTATCATGTTCTACTATATAGCATGCTCTTGGCTTTTCTTTTGGCCGCTCCTTCATAAGTTCAACAACCATCCATTGAACAACACCTGGATTCATACCTGAGCCTATAATTGCTTTTGTATTTGTAAATTTCTCTTTCTCCTTCTCAAACCTCGTATATCTTTCCGTAAGCTGAAAGCCGATTAAACTATCGTCCTGATCTACTTCCTCATTTTCCAAAGCTGAATTAATATAACAAATTCCAAGTTCATTACAACAACTTAATACTCTGATTGTATCTGCCCCCGAAACATCAATAACAACACCCGTGCTTTTTTCTTTCAAATGTTGTTTGAATTTCACTACATCTTGAAGGTCAATTTCATATAAAAACAATTGATCTTTCAAATTTGGAAACAACTCACCATAATAAGCCCTATCTTTTTGTTTTATATCAACCAAATGAAATGTAACATTCTTTATCGCTTCATAAATCGGGTCTTTTTCATTTACTATCGCTTGATTTAAAATTGCTAAAACTGCTTTTGCTGCTCCACCAGCACTACCAAGTAATGTAATCGATAACGAATTTGGAAACTGCTCCACAAACAAAACCCCTTTGATATATTAGTTGAGCAGTTCTCCCTCAAAAAATAAATTGAATATATTACAAGATGGCTCGTACATATTTTTTATAATTTCGCACAAGATTAGCTCTTCATAGATAAAGCTAACATATTTATATTCAATTCATTTTTACCCTCATATTCAAATCAATCTAAACAAATAGGCTCGACCTTTTCTTCTACATATAAAAGAAAAAGCCAGCCCTTTCAACTCGTCTACGGACAATGGACAGATTTCACATGTTGAATATTCACATACATTTTTGCATCACGTGCTTTTAATATTTCAATATGCCCCTCATCAATCTTCGCCATCTTTCCAATCTTATTAGACTCCTCACCTAAATCGAACACCATAATTTTTCCAGCCATTTTAATAAGCTGCTCTTCAAATGTTCTAGCTAACGTAATATTTAACGGATTCACGGGGAGTTCATTTTTATTGAGGGCATACGGAACTTGATTTTCTTTATACGGAATTAACCATTTCAAATGCTTTAAAGATATATATACTGTTTTATAAACTGGACTATAAAAAACAATATAATCGTTCATTACACTTGTAACATAACCGTGTATTGGAGCATTTCCTGCTACATAAACTTCTGTAAAAATCCCTTTAGAAGTACTTAATACTTTTCTCAAAGAAATGGAAGGGGATTCCCTCTTAATTACAGAATCCACATCTGGTTTTGATATCTCTTCATCATATGGTCTTAAAAACTTATAATATTGTACATGGTATAAAGATATATATACGTAGTCTTGTCCATTGTAAAGAACAACAATATCATTTCCTACGTCTATTAATACACCTTTAAATCTTTTTTCACCAATTAATTTAACATATATATTTTCTCCAATACTTTTGTTTAACTCATTCATCTGTATCCTCCTTCCTATGAATTTTTACTCTCCTATTCTCCATTTCAAAAAATAACCAGGGGCAATGTTCTGTTTTTTAATAGTAAGAAACCCTTTTTCATATATCCAAAAATAATTACAGAGAAATATGAAATCATTCTTCACTTTCAATCATAATGCCCCTTTTATTTATTAAACATTATTCTTCTTCAGTCTTTTTGTTTTTAACTATTTGACTCACGCTCTTAATATGGGAATTAATCACATAAATGACCTCATCACCGTTAACTAGTGTAATATTTCCATCATGTATATCACTCAATAAACCTTCCACACACTCTGGTCCACCACGATTAATCTTTATCCATTTATACTTCAAGTCATTTAATACATCTAAAAAAGTATCTTCTTCCGCATAAAAACATGAACCATATTCTCCTTGTGCCTCTTTTACTTTTCTGACTAGACTCTTCACATGTTTCAGCTGATAATACACTAATTCTCCATGAGGTAATTGTAGTGTAAGGTAATCTTTTCCTAACAATGACAGTACACCTACTCGACTTTCCGGTCCACGAAGATTTACTTTTACATTCTCACCAACTAAACCTTTGATTTGATCACAGCATAATACATCCTTCAAATTCATACCCTCCTTTCTGTTTTATCTTCCTCTACTTGATTGTCTTAGTGCGCGAGCTCGACTTGAATTATTGCTGTTTTCATTACTTTTCTCATTGCTACTCTCATCACTCTCTCCACTTACAGATGCATTATAATTAACACTCTTAATATGAGATAGTGTAATTAATACAACTTCTTCTTTAATAATCAATGTTACATAACCGCCAGAAACATCTTGTAAAATACCTTCAATTTTCTCTGGTCCACCACGGTTAATTTTCACCCAGCGGTATTTGAAGCTTTGAAGTAGCGTTTCAAAGTCTTCTGCAATGTCTTCTTCTCCCCATTCTAAATCACCTACTCCACCATCTTTCGTATTTTGGGTAATGCTTTTCAGATGGCGAAGCTGGTAGTAATGGTTCTCTCCTTTTTCATTCTCTAATCCGAAGTAGTCCACACCTAATGATACTATTGTTCCTTTTTGAGATTCTGGTCCACCTCTGTTTACTCTTACATAAGATCCAATTAAGTCTTTCAAAAAATCCCAATGAAATAAACTCACGAGAAAACCCCTTCCATTAATTTATAAGCTTTTGCACTGATAGTATATGTATCTGTACAGGTTACGTTCTCTATGTTTGTCCTAGCTAGAAAAAAATATGCTTTTAACCTGGTAGACTAATACCTATCAAACTCCCGAAAAGCCCTGGAGACTCCTTAAAATTTTGATATCTTGAAACAAAAAATCCCGTATGAAGATACATTTCTGCATATCTTCATACGGGATTTCCCATAGTTTAATCTTCGTCTTTAACATCCATATCTTCTGGAATTGGTTCGTTCAATATTTCTTCCACTAATTGCTTATATTTCTCCATTTGTTCTAAATGTGTATTGAATTGTTCTTTATTTAATAAATATTGCTCTCCATCAAATAGCGCACGAACTTTCTTTTGCTGAATTAGTTCTTCAATATACGACTTTGGTAAATTCAAATACTCCGCAGCTTCTTCTAATGTTATATACAACGCGTTCATTCCTTTATTATTTTTTCATATATACTGTATCTTACTTTATTTTTGTAAACAAATAAAAAAGATTTTGTAAATGCAATTTAAAAAGAAGGTGGATGCATTCCATATATTGTATAATAATATAGTAAGGATTTTTTAAATACAGAATGGTATTACCCATTTACACAAAGGAGAGTTAACATATGGCTACTCGTCACATCATTACAATGTTAGAACAAACATTACAAGTTGAAACAAAAAACACAATTTCTCATTTAACTACATCTTTATCTGATCGTATTCTTTCTCAAAGCGCAGCAATACATGAAAACAATTGTTACCATACAATTGGGGAATGGTACAAAAATCATTTTTTATTCCAACAAGATGATTTCCTTTGGGCTAAATACGCTTTCTATGACGCATATTGTGAAGCTATAAAAGAACAAGGACATCTTACAAAACGCGTCCGTCAAATATTAGAATCATTAGCTCGAATGCATGGAAAACAGTACATTGTTTCTATATTAAATATGCCATTTCCTAACGAACGAGCTAAAGGGACAGCATAATTTAATACTGTTCTGCGTAATCAAAACATAGATTCATTGTTTTCTAGGAAGATTTACAAATAAAACGTTCATATCACATGAACTGATGAAACCGGTGTCATTATAATGATTGAAAATATAGTAAACAGGAAAACCCCCATTTATCTCTCTCGTCACTCGAATAGAGAAGTAAATGGGGGTATACTTGTTCTTTTCTTATTTCATCATCTGCTTGATCAATTCACGATTTCTCTTCTTAAATACTTCATTATGCGAAGAAACCATTCCGTACTCACTTGCATCTGGTTGAATAAATTGTTTTGCTTTATTTACAGCATTTCCAGCATCTTGGAATGCTCCCGCAATTAAGTGTAATTTCCCTTCATGCTTTAAAATATCTCCAGCAGCATATAATCCATCTACTGAGGACTCACTATTCGCATTCCCTGCAATATAATAATTATCTATAATTGCAACGTCTAATTCACTATTTTCTAATAATGTAATGTCACGTTCATATCCATGATTAATAATAACTTCATCAATAGGTAAATGTGAAACTTCACTTGTTTCATGATTCGTTAATTCTACATATTCGATCGCTTCATGATTGTCACCAGCAATGAGTTTTGTAATCGATGTATTAAAGAAACACTCCGCCGAGCTATTCAGCAATTGTTTTACTTGTGCTTCATGACCAGATAATTCTTCTTTTCTATATGTTACATACACTTTTTTCGCGATTGGTTCTAATTCATTTGCCCAATCAACGGCAGAATTTCCTCCACCGGAAATAATGACCGTCTTACCTTTGAAACGCTTTAAAGATTTCACTGTATAATTTAAATTAGATACTTCAAATCGCTCAGCACCTTCAATGGATAACTTTTGCGGTTTCAATATCCCACTTCCAGTTGCAACAATAACTGTTTTTGAAAAATGTTCTTCTCCATCGCTTGCTTTTAACGTAAAAGTACCATCTTCATTACGAATAATCGATTCTACTTTTGTATTTAATACCACTTCCGGCTTAAATGTTAGCCCTTGCTGTACAAGTTGTTCAATTAATTTATCACCTGTAACTGGCAATAACCCTCCTACATCCCAAATCATCTTCTCTGGATAAACATGTATTTTTCCACCTAACTGTGGTTGAAATTCTATTATTTTCGTTTTCATTTCTCTGAGTCCACTATAAAAAGCTGAATAAAGCCCTGCAGGTCCACCGCCTATCACGGTTACATCAAACAATTCTTCTTGATTCATTCGTGTCACTCCTCAGCTACTAATCATTGATTATCATTCTCAATAAAATATAACCTGTTTCCGCAAAATTTACAATCAAAATTACTATTGACAATACACCTATATAAAATTATATTATTTAAAGAATCAATAGTGATAATCATTATCAATTTGTTAATAATTAGCAAATTTGAGATTACATCTTCTTTCATTAATAGGGTTAATACTATATTGTGAAATCTCATATTCAAGATTTTTAATAAACATTTTGTATTACCACTACTCTTTCAAAAAGATTGCAGTTAAACAAATTATTGTATACACATATCATCTATGTTAAAGGAGAAAGACGATGAAAAAGTTATTTATTTCACTAACAGTTCTTTTCGTTCTTGTTATGAGCGCTTGTAGCAATGGCTCTACAGACAAAAAGAACGATACAAAAGGCAGTAAATCAGAAACAATTACATACCAATCTGAAAATGGTAAAGTAGAGGTTCCTGCAAATCCAAAACGCGTTGTTGTTTTATCATCATTCGCTGGTAACGTAATGTCATTAGATGTAAATCTTGTTGGGGTAGATTCATGGTCTAAACAAAACCCACGTTTTGATAGCAAACTTAAAGATGTTACTGAAGTATCAGATGAAAATGTTGAAAAAATTGCTGAACTAAATCCAGATTTAATCATTGGTTTATCAAATATTAAAAATGTCGATAAGTTAAAGAAAATCGCTCCTACTGTAAGATACACTTACGGAAAAGTTGATTACTTAACACAGCATTTAGAAATCGGTAAGTTATTAAACAAAGAAAAAGAAGCAAAAACTTGGGTTGATGATTTCAAGAAACGTGCACAAGACGCTGGTAAAGAAATTAAAGCAAAAATCGGTGAAGATGCAACAGTTTCTGTTGTAGAAAACTTCAACAAACAGCTTTATGTATACGGCGAAAACTGGGGCCGTGGAACAGAAATTCTGTACCAAGAAATGAAATTAAAAATGCCTGAAAAAGTAAAAGAAAAAGCATTAAAAGAAGGTTACTACGCATTATCTACTGAGGTATTACCTGAATTTGCTGGTGATTACTTAATCGTAAGTAAAAACAAAGATACTGATAACTCATTCCAAGAGACAGAATCATATAAAAATATCCCAGCAGTAAAAAATAATCGCGTATATGAAGCAAACATGATGGAATTCTATTTCAATGATCCACTTACATTAGATTTCCAACTAGACTTCTTCAAGAAGAGCTTTCTTGGTAAATAATACAAACATGAGGAATTCTTAAATTAAGAATTCCTCTTCCTTTATTCTATGAACAGAAAAGATGTGAAACGAATGACAAAAGATCACGACAATCCACGTTCGATAGCTTTTACATACAAACTAATTTTGAGCTTAATTGCATTCTTTCTTATTTTTATGGTGGCAATGGTATTAGGTGCTGCAGATACTTCAATAAAAGACGTATGGTTAGCACTCACTTCCTCCGCTAAAGGGGACAAAATATCTATTATTCGCGAAATACGTTTGCCACGTGAAGTTGCTGCTATTTTTGTAGGAGCTGGACTCGCTGTTTCTGGAGCCATTATGCAAGGATTAACACGAAATCCTCTTGCAGATCCTGGATTATTAGGGCTATCTGGTGGAGCAAATGCTGCGCTCGCGCTGACACTTGCTTTCAACCCTTCCATCAGCTATCTTTACTTAACATTTGCTTGCTTTATCGGTGCTGCGGTTGGCGCAATTATGGTATTTGGAATTGGTATGATGAAAAAGGGCGGACTTTCTCCTCTTCGAATTGTATTAGCAGGGGCTGCCGTTTCAGCATTCCTACTCGCAATTTCAGAAGGAGTCGGCATTTACTTCAAAATTTCACAAGATGTATCACTTTGGACTGCTGGGGGCGTAATTGGAACAACTTGGAGCCAATTGAAAATTATTATTCCAGTCATTTCAATTAGCATCTTTATCGCTATCTTACTAGCAAAAAAATTGACAGTTCTTAGTTTCAGTGAAGAAGTGGCTATTGGACTAGGTCAAAAAATTATTGTTATTAAAACCATTCTATTTATCATTATTATCTTACTTGCAGGTGCGTCTGTAGCGCTTGTCGGAAATATGGCATTTATCGGTTTAATGGTACCTCACATGGTACGTCCAATTGTCGGTCCAGATTATCGATTTGTTATACCGATGTCAGCAATTGCTGGAGCTTCCTTTATGCTACTTGCAGATACAATCGGACGTACTATTAACGCTCCGTACGAAACACCAGTTGCCGCTATTGTCGCAATTGTAGGGTTACCATTCTTCCTATTCGTTGTACGTAAAGGAGGAAAAACATTCTCATGATGCAATCTATTCTAAGAAAACAACGTCTTATTATACTCGCTTTACTCATACTAACCATCACCACCATCGTAGTTGGAATGGGACTTGGTTCAGCATCTTTATCTTATGATCGACTACTCCCAACATTAATGGGGCAAGGGACTTTTAAAGAGGAGTTTGTTTTATACTCTTTAAGGCTACCTAGAATTATCATTACATTATTAGCTGGTATGGCTCTCGCTTTATCAGGGGCTATTCTGCAAGGAATTACCCGAAATGATTTAGCTGAACCTGGTATTCTCGGAATCAACTCTGGGGCCGGTGTTGCTGTTGCTATTTTCTTTTTATACTTTCCCATAGATGTAGGTTCATTTCTTTACTTACTACCTGTCGTTGGATTTATCGGGGCATTTCTAACAGCTGTTCTAATTTACGTATTTTCATATAGTAAATCAACTGGACTTCAGCCAATACGATTAACATTAACCGGTATCGGTTTTGCATTTGCACTATCCGGAATGATGATTGTCCTTATTTCATCCGCAGATCGCATGAAAGTAGACTTTATTTCAAAATGGATTGCCGGAAATATTTGGGGAGATGACTGGATCTTCGTTTTAGCAATGCTCCCATGGTTAATCGTATTAATTCCGTTCGTTTTCTATAAAGCAAATCGATTAAACATTCTAGCATTAAACGAACCAGTCGCAATCGGTGTTGGAATTGAAATTGAAAAAGAACGCAGATACCTATTAGTTGCAGCCGTTGCGCTTGCAGCTGCAGCTGTTTCCGTAACAGGAGGCATTAGCTTTATCGGGCTGATGGCTCCTCATATCGCGAAATCTTTAGTAGGTCCAAGACATCAAATCTTCATGCCTATCGCCCTTTTAATCGGCGGATGGCTATTGCTATTAGCAGATACAATTGGACGAAATATCGTTGATCCTAATGGCATCCCAGCAGGTATTGTTGTCGCTTTAATTGGTGCTCCTTACTTTATGTATTTGTTGCTTAAGAAAGCATAGAAATACCCTCAAGAGTCAAATCTTGAGGGTATTTTTTTGTGTCATTCTACTGCTGCCCATACCCTTCAAACTTCTTCGCCAAATTCTCCATCTCATCTTCTGGCAACAACTTCGGCTCTCCGACACTTTTCGTTTGATAATAAATTTGCGCGCAAAACTCAATCTCTTCCGCAACAGTAAACGCCATTTTTATATGATTTGCACCTGCAATTAAACCGTGATTGGCAAGTAAAACGGCACGTCGATCAATCATACCTTCAAAAGCAGCCTCTGCTAATTGCTTCGTACCAAATGTTTCATACGGTGCACAGCGAACATTCGGGCCTGCAAAAGCAATTAAATACGATACAGCAGGAAGTTCCCATCCTAATGATGCAATCGTCTTCGCATAAGGAGAATGTGTATGCACAAGCGCATTTATGTCTTCACGATTTCTATAATAAATAAGGTGCATATCGAGCTCGCTTGATGGTTTTCTCTCTCCCTCTACCACTTCACCATCTAAGTTTAATATAACTACATCTTCAGGCTTCGTTTCATAATACTCTAAACCACTTGGGCTAATTGCAACAAGACCTTGTTCACGATTGAAGATACTAATATTACCGCCTGTTCCCTTTGTTAAACCGCTAGAAATCATTTTCTTTCCGTACGCTACAATTTCTTCTCTTTCTTTTTGTAATAACATATACATCCCCCTAAGTATGAAGCTTATGATGACTGACTTTTTAAATCTATCTACTTACTAAAATAGCTTTTTTAAATTCTCCGTAAACGGTGCTTTTACAATCCCTTTTTCCGTAATAATCGCTGTTACATTTTCATGTGGCGTGACATCAAATGCCGGATTATATACTTTACTTTCTTTCGGCGCAGAATATTGTCCGAAGCGATTAATTACTTCAGCAGCATCTCTTTCCTCAATCGGAATTTCTTTTCCTGTTGGTGTTTTCAAGTCAATTGTCGGTGTTGGTGCTGCTACATAAAACGGAATGTTGTAGTATTTTGCTAAAATAGATACGCCTAATGTCCCAATTTTATTGGCTACATCACCGTTTGCTGCCACACGATCGCATCCAACGATTACCGCATCAATCTTTCCTTGTGACATAACCATAGCTGCCATATTATCCGTAATGACAGTAACATCAATTCCCGCTCGCTGTAGTTCTAATGCTGTTAACGTTGAACCTTGTAATCTTGGACGTGTTTCATCCGAAAAGATTTTTAAGTCCCATCCTTTTTCTTTTGCTAAGTACATTGGAGCTGTCGCAGTGCCATACTTAGTCGTCGCTAACGCACCAGCATTACAATGTGTTAATACTCCAATCCCATCATGGAATAACGTCAATGCATGCTCTCCAATTTGACGGTTAATTTCTTCATCTTCTCTATGAATCTCTTTTGCCTCTTCTAGTAATCTATCTTTCAACTGAGCGATTGATAAGTGCGCGTTCTCTGTCGCTACTGCCTCCATTCTTTCAAGTGCCCAGAATAAATTTACTGCTGTCGGCCTTGATGTTGCTAAGTATGCACATACCTTTTTTACTTCCTCTATAAATTCTTCCACCGTACTTTGAGGAACTTCCTTGATTCCTAAATACGCACCATAAGCTGCTGAAACACCGATTGCTGGTGCTCCTCGCACTTTCATTACTTGAATGGCATCCCATACACTTTCAGCTGTTTTGAAAGACTCATAGACAACTTCATTCGGTAATAGTGTTTGATCTAATAAAACTAATGTATCATCTTTCCACTGAATCGGTATTAACTGCTCTTTCATCACTTTCTCCCCTTACTTCGCATTCTGCACAGATTGTTCTTTTAGCGTTTCTATAAAGCTTTTACCTGTTTTATATTGTTTCGCATGTAAAATAAACTTCTTCGCTGCCTGAAGACAAATACGTTCCGCTCTAGCACGTACTTCCTCATTCTCAATACAAGTAATATCCTTTACTTTCGCTAACCCAACAATACGACGAATTAACTCAAGGCCTGTCACTGCAGCCGTATCCTCTAATACAGATTGTAAATAAACTTCGTTAAAGCCTTCTTCCTTCGCCATAATCTCTGTCACATGAATATCCCAAGCATCTAAAAACTTCTTCTTAAATAAATCAATTACATCCACCATTGTCGATTGTAGCCAATCCATATACGTATCTTTCTCAGCCCCAGGCGGCATAGTCGCATCTGCATTCACCCAAGCAAACATTAAATTCGCCATCACGTTCCCAACGTCATATCCCATCGGTCCATAAAAGGCAAACTCAGGATCAATTACCTTTGTAGAATCACCTTTCACAAAAACAGAACCGGTATGTAAATCACCGTGGAGCAACGCCTGTGCATTCGTCATAAAAGAAAATTTAAGCTTTGCTACTTCCATACGAAGCTCTTTATCACTATAAATATGCTCTCTAATCCATCCTTCATTTAACGGAAATAACTCATTACGATTATGATGATTTGTAAATGGTTCCGCGTATACGAGGTCTTCTGTAATCTCACATAACTCAGGATTTATATAATTCTTCACAAGTTCCTTCTTTTCTTTATGATTCATTACAACGTCTGATGTTAATAGAAGAGTATTTACCACAAAAGTCGTTAAATCATCAGCAAGCCTCGGAAATATTTGATGATTTATAAGTGCTGTACGTAATATTGTGTGATCCGATAAATCTTCCATTACGCAACAATTCATCACACTATCAAACAAATATACGTTTGGAACAAGCCCAGGTGCTAACTCCTCCTCTAACTGCAAAACATCTGATTCTATACGAATACGATTCGTCGACAACTTAAACTCATCTGAAATACGTGCTGTATCTCCAGCTTGCTTTACAATGACAGAAATATTCTTCTGTTCATCCCAAACGCGGAATACATAATTTAAATTACCATCGCCTATTTCTTTACACTGTAACCCCTTTGCATCCTCAAACTTAGATAATTTCTCTTTCACATATGCAATCACATCTTTAGCTTCCATTAAAAAATACTTTGTGAACGTAGACATGGTTTCCCCTCCATACCAATTGTAAGCGTTTTCTAAAGGCCATAAAAAATAATAGGGTGAAATTTTTTCATCCTATATTATATATTCTTCTTTTTGAAAGGTATATCTAGGTTTTATTATATCTTGTTAGCACCTTGAGTCAATATTTCTAATTATCATTACAATATACTTCCTAATTATATATTTGGGATGACAAAAATTGTTCAAAAAGATTCTGATTCATTTTATTTTATTTATCGCACAATTCTTTGTAAAATAGAAGTAGACAACGACTTTTCAAATACACAACTTCTAAGAAATATTTCCTCCCTAAGAATCTATCCTTACACCATATCTCTAACATACACACCACTCTTTTAAGCACTCATTGAAAATTTACGACATAAAATTACCTTTTAATTCCCTAATAGCCTTAATTGAGAATAAATATTAATTAAATTGGTATAAAGTTGGTTTATTCACTTGACAAAATAACCACTTCTATATGATAATTAATATCGAATTAGAATTATTATAGTTAATTAAAAAATATATTTTATGAGCACACTATTTTTTGATGCTCAAAACCAACATTTAGGAGGAATTTTAATATGTTATTAATCGGCACAGAAGTAAAACCGTTTAAAGCTAATGCTTACCATAATGGAGAATTTATCCAAGTTACTGACGAAAGTTTAAAAGGAAAATGGAGTGTAGTTTGTTTCTACCCAGCTGACTTCACATTCGTTTGCCCAACTGAACTTGAAGACTTACAAAACCAATACGCAACTCTTAAAGAGTTAGGCGTTGAAGTATACTCTGTATCTACAGACACTCACTTCACTCACAAAGCATGGCATGATAGCTCAGAAACTATCGGCAAAATCGAATACATTATGATTGGTGACCCAACTCGCACAATCACTACAAACTTCAACGTTTTAATGGAAGAAGAAGGTCTTGCTGCTCGTGGTACATTCATCATCGATCCAGACGGCGTTATCCAATCTATGGAAATCAATGCTGACGGTATCGGCCGTGACGCAAGCATTCTTGTTAACAAAATTAAAGCAGCTCAATACGTACGTAACAACCCAGGTGAAGTTTGCCCAGCTAAATGGCAAGAGGGTTCTGCAACACTTAAACCAAGCCTTGACCTTGTAGGCAAAATCTAAGGAGTTCGATCAAAATGATACTAGATGCAGATATAAAAACACAACTATCCCAATACCTTCAGTTAATGGAGAACGATATTTTACTTAAAGTAAGCGCAGGAGACGATAACGTATCTAAAGATATGTTAGCTCTAGTAGACGAATTAGCTACTATGTCATCTAAGATTACAGTAGAAAAAGTTGAATTAGAGAGAACACCAAGCTTTAGCGTAAACCGCCCTGGTGAAGACACTGGTGTCGTATTCGCTGGTATTCCATTAGGACACGAATTTACTTCATTAGTGTTAGCTTTACTACAAGTAAGTGGACGCGCTCCAAAAGTTGAACAAAAATTAATCGATCAAATTAAAAACATTCAAGGCGAATATCATTTTGAATCTTATATCAGCCTAAGTTGTCATAACTGTCCTGATGTTGTACAAGCTCTTAACGTAATGAGCGTTCTAAACTCTGGTATTACACATACTATGATTGATGGCGCTGCATTCAAAGAGGAAGTAGAAAGCAAAGACATCATGGCAGTACCAACTGTTTACCTAAACGGCGAATCTTTCGGAAGCGGTCGTATGACACTTGAAGAAATTTTAGCAAAAATGGGTAACGGTCCAGATGCATCAGAGCTTTCTGATAAAGATCCATACGATGTTCTTGTTGTTGGTGGCGGCCCTGCTGGTGCAAGTGCAGCGATTTATGCAGCACGTAAAGGCATCCGCACTGGTATCGTTGCTGAGCGCTTCGGTGGTCAAGTAATGGATACTATGGGTATTGAGAACTTCATCAGCGTAAAACGCACTGAAGGTCCTAAGCTAGTAGCAAGCCTTGAAGAGCACGTAAAAGAATACGACATCGATGTAATGAATCTACAACGTGCAAAACGTTTAGAGAAAAAAGAACTTATTGAAGTGGAACTTGAAAACGGCGCTATTCTGAAAAGTAAGAGCGTAATCGTTTCAACAGGTGCTCGCTGGCGTAACGTTGGCGTACCAGGTGAAGCTGAGTTCAAAAATAAAGGTGTAGCATACTGCCCACACTGTGACGGTCCATTATTCATTGGAAAAGACGTAGCAGTTATCGGTGGAGGTAACTCTGGTATTGAAGCAGCTATCGACTTAGCAGGTATTGTTAAGCACGTAACTGTTCTTGAGTTCATGCCAGAATTAAAAGCTGATGCTGTATTACAAGAGCGTCTTAACAGCTTACCTAACGTAACTGTTCTGAAAAACGTTCAAACGAAAGAAATTACTGGTACTGATAAAGTAAACGGTATTTCTTACATCGATCGTGAAACTGAAGAAGTTCATCACGTTGAATTACAAGGTGTATTCGTACAAATCGGTCTTGTGCCAAACACAGACTGGTTAGGCGAAACAGTTGAACGCGCTCGTGGTGAAATCGTAACAGACAAGCACGGCGCTACAAACGTACCAGGAGTGTTTGCTGCAGGTGACTGTACAAATAATCCGTACAAACAAATCATCATCTCTATGGGTTCAGGTGCAAACGCAGCTTTAGGTGCATTTGATTACTTAATCCGTAACTAATTAAAAAAAACAGGTGCCTTAGCACCTGTTTTTTTTATAATCCTAACGTATAAACTAAAAATCTCTCATTCCCATTCTTCTCATAAGCACCCGGCAATCTAACCTCTCTCTTTAATTCAAACGCTGTCTGGTTCTCTAAGAAGAAAATATAATCCTCCGAAGGATAGTATAAAATAATGTCCACTTCCCTCTCTGCCTCTTCTACCGAAAGCAAAATGTTATTTACTACGTTCATAAATACTTGTACTGAAAACGGATTAAAGAAATAAAATCGGTTATCACGCGAATCAACTTCATATTCTTGTGCTAAACAGCACTCAAATTGAATTTTATCTTTGCTGTTTCGTACTTTTCGCACATAACGATCACGATTATCCATCGCATCTTTATAAAACTCTTCATTCATTTCAATTCCAACTGCTGAAGCACCGCACTTATGGTGCATGTAAAAGTTTAATCGTCCTTTTCCGCATCCAAAGTCTACAATTCGGTCGCTACTTTTAATTTCGTATTGGTTCAAAAGTTCCTCTAATCCACTATATGGCGTCGGCTCATAACGGTGGTAATGCATAGACTTATTAAATCCCTTTTGCTCGCCGACTGTTTTTATATTTAAAACTGCATCATAATATTGTTCGTTCATTGATTTTCTCCTATTAAAAATGGTACTTATTATTATACACCATGTATTGGAGAGGAATTTTTCATCAAATTAGTTGGTATGTGAAATTATATCAACGATTTTTTCAATATATCTATCGTAACTTCAAATATATCAACGATTTTTCAAATATATCGATTTAACGACAAAGTATGACAAAAAAACAGGAGCTCTCTAGCCCCTGTCCTCTAATACTTTCAATACAGTTTGTTTCAATATTTCTACTCCATCCATGATACAACTATGATCGAACTTCATATACGGATGGTGTAATCCAGGTTGTAGATTAGCCCCTAGTCCAAGCATGACAGCTTTTAAATGTGGTCTCTTCACTGTGTAGTAATGGAAATCATCGCTTCCTGTCGTATACAGTGGTCCAGTACATCCCTCTTCCCCGTACACTTCAAGAATGCCCTTTCGCATAAAGCGCTCAGCTTCTTCTGACACTTCAGCTCCTGGTGCGAGATCGATCCACTCATAAGATACTTTAGATCCCATTGATTCAGCTGACAAAATTACTTGCTCTATTTTTTGCTTCAATTCATTTAGTAATATGTTATTCTCTGCTCTTACATCTAAACTAAAATGACCGTTACCCGGAATAATATTTAAATTATCACCACCAGCTTGGCACCTTGTCATCTTCACTGAATAGGAACTTTGCGGCGGTAACCATATATTTTTCAATCCAATATTGATCATCGAAATGACATCAATTGCATTTATCCCTTGATGCGGGCGTGCCCCATGTGCATCATCTCCGTGAATCGTTCCTTCTAAAAATCCTGCTGCTCCGTGACGAATAGATGGGGCAGCTTGTTTCA
The DNA here is from genome assembly GCF_054353775.1 of Bacillus sp. 5w2. Lineage (NCBI taxonomy): Bacteria > Bacillati > Bacillota > Bacilli > Caryophanales > Bacillaceae > Bacillus > Bacillus sp. 5w2. Next base: position 145,189 of record NZ_JBTIWT010000007.1, read on the forward strand.
AAGGTAGTTCTTCAATCGGTCTTAAATGAACACCAAATAAGAAGTCAGCATCATCCACGGCACCCTTCTCTACCATCTTTAAAGAACCATTTCCTTTTTCCTCTGCCGGCTGAAAAATAAACCTAACCGTTCCACTACCCCATCTCATATTTTTCAATTGTAAAATAAGCCCCATCACAATTGTCATATGTGCATCGTGACCACATGAATGATTCGCTTTAAACTCTCCGTCTACTTCTTGCCAAAGTGCATCCATATCGGCACGAATTGCAACAACTGGATTTCCACTTCCAATTTCAGCGATCACGCCTGGGCAATCATCAAATATTTTATATGAAATTCCTTCTTCTTTTAAAAAGTTAGTAATATACGCTGTCGTTTCATACTCTTTCCAACTCACTTCAGGGTTTTCATGTAAATGCTGAAAAATTTCAGTTAAACGCTCTTGTAGTTCTAATGTTTTCAAAGCTACATTCTCCTTCCCAAATTCCAAAACCATTCAGGTTAATTATACTTATGAAAAACAGATGTTTTTATGAACATATTGAATTTTAAGAAAAAAGTCAATTGTTTATTTTCAAACACTTAAAAAGCTTACTCTACATCTATATTACAAACTAAACAAACAACTAGAATATTACTTATTTTCTGTCTTTTATGTTGACGCTTACATATCTTTTTAGTTATCATAACCTAATAAACGTCTATTTTACGACAATTCTAAAAATACAAACAAACATACATAACAAGGAGGAAATTTATGAAAAAAGAAATACCTTTTGGAATAGCAATAATCCCTATTATTATTACAGTTGCAGTTATGATGGTTACAATTGTTGTATTAGAACAAAGCCCTCACGTCCCACTTATTATCGGTACAACCGTTGCTTCTATCGTCGCTTGGCGTTACGGTTACAAATGGAACGACATTGAAGAATCAATGTATAAAGGAATTCGCCTCGCATTACCCGCTATCGTTATCATTATTCTAGTAGGTTTAACGATCGGTGCTTGGATTGGCGGCGGAATCGTCGCAACAATGATTTATTACGGGTTAAATCTTTTAACTCCATCACTATTTTTAGTTTCAATTACAATTATTTGTTCTATTGTTGCATTAGCGATTGGTAGCTCTTGGTCTACAATGGGAACAATTGGTGTTGCAGGAATGGGAATTGGCCTAAGTATGGGAATCCCAGCTCCAATGGTTGCCGGTGCTATCATTTCCGGTTCTTATTTCGGCGATAAAATGTCACCGCTTTCAGACACGACAAACTTAGCCGCAGGATTAACAAATACAGATTTATTCACACATATTCGTCATATGTTATTTACTACAATTCCAGGTTTAATTATTACTCTTATCGTTTATGCGCTCTTAGGAAGAAGCTTTGGCGCTAACAATATTGATGCAAAAAGTATCGATCAAACGTTACAAGTATTACAACAAAATTTTGTTATTTCACCCTTCCTATTAATTATACCTGTAATCGTAATGGTATTGGTTGCTAAAAAGGTTCCAGCTATACCAGCTATTCTCGTAGGTATTATTTTAGGATTTTTATCACAAGTCTTTATTCAAGGTGGTTCTGTCTCATCAGCTGTCGGCGCACTCCAAAGTGGATTTGTTATAGAAACTGGAAATAAGCTAGTAGACGAACTCTTTAATCGTGGTGGTTTAAGCTCTATGATGAATACGGTCTCTATGACAATTGTCGCTATGACCTTCGGAGGAGTACTAGAGCATACTGGCATTCTTCGCGCAATTGTAAATCAAATTTTGAAATTAGCGAAGTCATCAAAAGGACTTATCGCTTCTACTATTGCTTCGTGCTTTGCGACAAACCTTACTTGCTCTGAACAATATATCTCGATTGTTGTTCCTTCAAGAATGTACGCAAATGCATACACAGAAAAAGGACTGCATTCTAAAAATTTATCCAGAGCATTAGAAGATGGCGGAACATTAACTTCTGTCTTCGTACCTTGGAATACATGTGGTGTATTTATTCTCGCAACACTTGGAGTTGGTGCATTCGAATATGCTCCTTATGCTATATTGAATTTCATCGTACCTATTATCTCAATCCTTTACGGCATAACTGGTCTCACAATTACGAAACTATCAGACATTGAAAAAGCAGAACTACTAAAAAAACAAAAGGCTCAATTAGAAGCTTAAAGATAACGGTAAATTCAGTTCGTATATTGCGCGAGGGCGTCCTTGTTGATAAGGCATTTCCTCGCCGCAAATATGAACATACCCATAATCAACTAGTTTCTTTAATAACCTTTCTGTTGATCGGCGAGTCACTTGTAAGTATTCAGAAAGATCTGCTGCTGTAAACTTCAATGACGGATGTGATTGACTAAATTGAATAATTTTTGATAAGTTTGCTGGACTAAGTTTCGTTTCCTTCGCTATTTTCATTAGCTCCGGGTTATCATTCTTCAAACTTTGTACTCTCTGTTCTTTCGGGAACGGACCAAATAGTTCTTTATCACTTGTTAGTATATAAAAACAGTGGTCTATTGGATTATTCTTCGCGAAACCTTGAGCGATTTTAGCATTTTGCTCTGCTTCCTTCACAGTTTTTCCGTAACCAAATCCAATAGCTATCGTTCCTTCTATACTCGCAAATAAATCATTTATCATATTTGTTTTTATAATCGATTCAATATCACCACGAGTCGTATACAAAATGAACGTCATTTCATCAACTTTTTTAAATGAACCACGTAGTTCTTTTGAAATGACATCTAATTGCTCAAGCAAACCTTCTCGTAATTCTAAAGAAGAAATCATGCAAGCACCAACAGTAGCTGAATGGCTTTTTGCTAACTCAGCTTTTATTTTCGCATCTTTTAACCCATGTATAATGGATTGCTTCGGATCTATCATACGCTCTGAAGGAATACCTATTTTTTGAAGTTCATCATAGACAGTGTGAATGCTAGTTAAAGCTAAATGAGCCTCTCCAGATTGGTATTTAGCTACATGAAAATCAATAACTCTCTTTATTTCATCTTTACTCCACAGCATATTTTCATAATCAAACACTTGTGGATTTTCTTTTATACCGATATCATGGAACACATTTGTAATGAATGAGCGGTCTACTAAATCAATTGAAATTTTATGTGGTTGAATACGTTGGTGATACATGACAGAAAGAATAGAAGATGCGACAGTTGTCTCGTCTTGCTGTAAGTACGTACTTGGAATTCGTAATTGTTCTCTTATTTCTTTTGCCATATAATAAGGTAAAGCACCTGAGAAAAAGATGAAATCACAAGGCTTTAAACGCTTCAATAGTTCAGAAGATTCTGCCGGATGAAGGTAAATATATGGATCAATTTCTATTTCTTCTAGTTTATGAGCGATAGGTAAAAGTGTCTCCATAAACTCTTTTGAACCGACGACTGCAATTTTTATCATCATTTTCTCTAACTCCTTATCATTAATTAACGACTATTTAACGTCAACTATATCAAATGTACAAAACCATTGTAAACAGGAAGGGGTCTTTATTCAATGAAAATTACAGCTATTCATCTTTACGCAATTCGTTTACCGCTTCGCGATCCGTTTGTTATTAGTTATGGTTCTTATTCTGATATGCCTTCTATTATCGTCAAAATGGAAACAGACGAAGGCATTATCGGTTACGGTGAAGGCGTTGCTGATGATCACGTTACAGGCGAATCATGGGAAAGTACTTTCCATACTTTAAAACATACACTGGCTCCTGCACTCATCGGGCAAAATCCAATGACTATCGAGAAAATACACGATATGATGGATAACACAATTTACGGTGTTCCTACTGCGAAGGCTGCAATTGATATCGCTTGTTTCGATATAATGGGTAAAAAACTAAATCAACCTGTATATCAATTAATTGGCGGACGATACCATGAAGAATTCCCTGTCACTCACGTCTTAAGTATCGCAGACCCAGAAGACATGGCTGAAGAAGCTGCTTCTATGATTCAGAAAGGTTACCAATCTTTCAAAATGAAAGTCGGTACAAATGTAAAAGAAGATGTAAAACGAATTGAAGCAGTACGTGAACGTGTAGGAAATGATATTGCGATTCGCGTTGATGTAAACCAAGGGTGGAAAAATAGCGCAAACACATTAACGGCACTTCGTTCATTAGGACATGTAAACATCGACTGGATTGAACAGCCTGTTATAGCGGACGATATTGACGCAATGGCTCATATTCGTTCTAAAACAGACCTTCCGCTTATGATTGATGAAGGATTAAAAAGTTCTCGTGAAATGCGCCAAATCATTAAATTAGACGCTGCTGATAAAGTGAACATAAAACTAATGAAATGCGGCGGCATATATCCCGCTGTAAAACTCGCTCATCAAGCAGAAATGGCAGGCATTGAGTGCCAAGTTGGATCCATGGTCGAATCATCTGTTGCCTCTTCCGCAGGATTCCATGTCGCTTTCTCAAAAAAAATCATTACAAGCGTAGAACTTACAGGACCATTAAAATTCACGAAAGACATTGGTAACTTACATTACGACGTGCCATTCATTCGCTTAAACGAAAAACCAGGACTAGGCATTGAAATAAACGAAGATACATTACAAGAACTAACCGTCTTTCAAGATGTTGTACGCTAAAGGAGGGCTCATACATGACAGTTCTATATGAAGGTGCATTAAAACAAAATAACGAGCTATTTCACGTTACATTACTATCAAGAGAGCATATCGAACAAATTTTATCACTACAAAACGTTGTAGTTGAGGCATTAGAAGATAAAGGTCGTTTACAACCACTCTCACAAGAAGAATTTCAATACATTCTAGAAGGAAACGGCATGATGATCGGTGCTTTTATAAAAAACGAACTCATCGCATTTCGCGCCCTACTCGTCCCTCCTATCGACGACGAACATTTAGGACTTGATATTGGCCTATCAGAAAGCGAACTACACCGCGTCATCTATCAAGAAATCTCAAACGTTCATCCGAACTGCCGAGGAAATGGGATGCAAAAAATATTAGCAAACGTCATCATGGACGAATTACAAAAAGAAGATGGCAAATACGATTACGTTTGCTGCACAGTTGCGCCTTTTAACATTCCGAGTTTAAAAGATAAGTTTGCGCAAGGGATGGAAATTGCTGCGCTGAAAGAGAAATACGGCGGGAGTATGCGGTATGTTTTTGTGAAGGAATTGCGCGGGGATAAAGAAAGAGATTGGACGGATGTTCAGCGTATTCTAATGAGTGATGCTAGTGGACAGCAGGCGTTGCTTTCGGAAGGGTATCGTGGGTATGAGATGGAGAAAACAGACGATACTTTCATTGTGAAGTTTGGACGATAATTTACATGCAAGAAAAGGAAGGGGTATCCCTTCCTTTTTATTTTCTCCTCGCTGAACAGTTCTTTGGTACATGAAATTATATCAACGATTTTTCAAATATATCTATCGTAACTCAAAATATATCAACGATTCGACAAGGAATATCGATTTACCGACAAAAATCGATATTCCTTACTAAACCGTCATCTTCCAACTCGATAACGCTAACCAGTTTTCCATTTCCTTATAATCAGGCATTATCTTCCCGACAAGACGCCAAAAAGAGCGATCATGATTTAAATGAACCATATGACACATTTCATGAACGACTACATAGTCAATTACTCGCTGTGGTGCCATTGCTAACTTCCAATTGAATGTTAGCTGTAAATTCGAATCGCAAGTACCCCAAGTACGACTACTATCTGTAATACGAATAGAACGTGGTTTTGTTTTGAAATTACTTTGATGCGCTTTAATACTCTTCTCTACTAAAGTTTTACACTGCTTATAATAAAATCGTTTTAAAGCTTGCTGTATTTTCTCATCCTTAAGCTCTTTCACATAAATATGTAGCTTATTCCCTTCAAACACTGCATTGTCTTGCGTAATACTTGCATCTTGAGAAATTTGTATTGGATACGTATTCCCTAAGTACAGAAAACCCTCGCCTTGATCATAATCCTTTTCCTGTGGTCCAAGCGCTCGTTCCTGCATTTCCTGACGTGTTTTCTGAATCCACTCCCATTTCTCCTCTAACAATTGGACTAAGTATTCAACAGGCGTTCCTTTTGGAGCCTGCACTTCCACATTTCCGTACGAATCTACAAAAAGACGCACCGATTTTTTCTTTTTATAAGTTATATGAAAATTAATTGTCTCACCTAAATATGTATGTACCATTTCATCACCTAACGTATTATTTTACAAATAAAAAAGAGTAGGATATAAACGCCCTACTCTACCTATTATATCATTTATCGCTTTAACGGAATCATTACCCTCTATACTTTACACCTAATCCCTTAATGAAATTCCTTGCGTATCTATCACCGCACTCTTTGTAATTTTTATGACCTTTTTTTCTTAATAGAGCGCCTAACTCTCCTTTTGTTACCGTAACACCTACGCTATCTAATATATCAAGTACATCCTCACTCGTTAATGATAGTGCAATTTTCATTTTCTTTAGAAGAAGGTTATTAGCACTCTCTTTGCTTTGTACAGGTGCCGGTTGTCCTGGTTTCGGATCTTGTTTCCCTCTTTTTAAAGTAATAAATCCATTTAAAAATGCTTCTAACATCACCATATCGCACGTTAATACGTACTCATCTTCGATTACATCATCATTTTCAGCTTCATGCTGAGGAGCTCTCTTTATTTTTGTAAGCATATCAACTACGTCTTCTTTCGTTACTTCCATACCACCAAGTTTAAAGATTTCTACCATATCTATATCTCTTATATCTAAAGCGTACCTTACTCTTTTTAATATATCGTTGTTGCTCATTGCCATTGTTTTGCCTCCTGAAATGTTGATTATAATAATGCTTTTAGCATGTGTAAATGAATGTCGTTAAGTTACTACTTTAACATTTTAGAGGGCGGTTTTGTAGTCTTAGGTGGATTAATGGTTGTGGGGATGATTTTATTTATTATTAAGAGATACTTCTAATAACGAATTTATTTTATTAGAAATTAAGAAAGATCCTATCGATAGAAACGCCTTCAATCAAATTAAATACTGTAAAAGGTATTTTAGTTGGTAGTGGGATAGCTCCTTCCTTTGAGGATGATATTAATAAAGCAAAAAAGGATGGGGATTTACTATTAATTAACTCACTTAAAAATGGACTAACCTGATATAGGTTAGTCCATTTCTTTTTATGCAGCTCTAATTTAATTGGCAGCTCAAACGTGAATGTTACGTAAAATTCAGGCGAAATATATTGATTATATTTACTTAAGTTTTACTTTTTATTTGTGGTACAGTTCACCGTAACTAATCTAAATGAGGTTATTATTCATTATTTTCATAATTAAATTTAACAAAAAAGGTCGTGCCTTCCGATCCTGTTTGAATTTCTATTTTTGCATTATGACGGGCAGCAATGGCATAACATATGCCTAGCCCCAATCCAGTTCCATTATCTTTTGTCGTGTAAAATGGAGTACCCAGTTTCTCTAATACTTCAGGCCTGATACCTTCTCCTTGATCCCGCACTGCAAGCACCACACAATTTCGACCTTCTTTGTAGGTGCTAATGGTTAGAGCTTTTTCTGTGCCCATCGCTTCTAAGCCATTACGATATAGGTTTATTAATAATTGCCGTATCTCATTACGATTTAAAAGTAATTCCGGAATGTCATTTGTATCGACTTGAATATATTTATTTTGATTATACGTATCAATCTTTATTAAAGGAATAATATCGCGGATAATTGAATTTAAATCTAACATCTGCAAATCTGATTTCTTTGTATTACCCATTGAGAGAAATTCAGTAATAATAGAATTGGCACGGTCAAGTTCTTCAATCATTAAATTAAAGTGCTTGTTATGTTTCTCATAGGTTGGCTCTTCTTTTAATAACTGCAAAAATCCTCGTACTGTTGTCATTGGATTTCTAATCTCATGGCTGATGCCTGCTGCCATTTGCCCTATTAAATCTAGGTTCGATAACCTTTTCAATTCCTGCTCATATTGCTTTTTTTCCGTTATGTTTTTAAAAATACAACAAATACCATCATCATACGGGTATGCAATAACTTCGTGCCAATATTCATCAGAGGTAGAAAAAAATTCGAAACAAACTGTAGTTCGCTCTGACATTGCACGATGAAGTTCCTTATACATAACTTCGTCAACGCTACTCGGGAAAATCCCCCATATATTCTTGCCTAATACATCTTTTGCTGTTTTTCTTTGTGGAAAATATTGATGCTTATTTACGTACGTAAATGCCCATGTATTATTCAAAGTAAAAAATCCATCCGTAATACTTTCAATCACACTTGTAACTTTTTCATTAGCAACAGCCAGTTCTCTCGTTCGCTCTTCCACCATGCTTTCAAGTCGATCCATATATAACAAGTTGGAAAATGTAGGCGCTGTGGCATCAACGATAGATTTTGCCAGTTGCATTTGGGAATTATCATAATTGTGAGCTTTTCCCTCTTTGCCAACGACGATTACCCCTAATACTTCTCCCATTGAAACCAATGGAATCATCAGTAGACCCTTACAATCTATTTTTTTTGTTTGAATAACCTCTTGGATCTTGGCTTCATAGCTTTTCTCCATCCAATCCGCTTCTGTCCAATCACAGTCCTTGCTTAACTTCGTTGTTTTAATCGTGGTTTTGTCTAGCGGGTCTAAAAGGTGGGCAGCCATGTTTTTACTCTCTAAAATCTGTCCTAAGTAAAGAAAACATTTATCAAAACTCTCCTGTATCGAGGAACACATTGATAAATCACGGGTAACATTTAGTAACAGCTGCTTCTCGGCAATAAGGTTTTCCTTTTGAGTTAAATTATTTGCGTTTTGAATTGCGACCGCGGCCATATTTACATAAGCTTCAACACTTTGAATTTCTGAATTTGTTAAGTTCATTGGAACTCCATAATCAAATAAAAAAACCAGACCAAATAACTCTTGCCCAAATGAGATAGGTAGAGCTAATAAAGACTTAATTTTGAACGCAGCAACTGGTCTCGAATCCGGCCGATCATCCTTTGATGTATCAGGGATATAAATGGTTTTTTTTGTTTCAATAACTTCTTTTGCTAGTAAGTCTATTTCAGGATCGATTACCTGAGTATCGAGCGTTACGCCATTTATTGTCTCTGGTTTTCCTGCAAACCCTCTAAATGTTCCATCTTCCTGGGGTAAATAAATTCCAACAGCGTTGCACTTAACAATCTCCTCTGATATAGCCATTGTTACACGCTGCAATACTTCACGTAGTTCTAACTTTGTATTTATGATTTTTGTTATATTCGCGAGCCTAGAATATCTCGCCTGATCACTTAACATTCACATGGCCTCCAATTATAGGCATAATAAAATAAACATGATACTATCATTGAAAATCAAGACCAACCATTTTCGATTTTCTCCTGTATTCTTTTCTTACCCTTGTTCGACATAGAATACCGCCCTTACTTATAATACGGTTCACCTTAATTAAAATGAAACAGTGTAACTTTCAAAAGTTACACTGTTTCACTCCCCCCATCTTTATTAACACTCGCCTCAAACTTATCAAGTAATGCACGCACTTCATCCGTCGACTTCGTGCTCATCAATTGATTTCTCAATTCAGCAGCTCCAGGGAAGCCTTTCACATAAATTTTGAAGAAACGGTGAAGCCCTGTGATGGAGCGTGGTAGTACTTCTGCATATTGATCTTGAAGATCAAGTTGTAGTCTTAAAAGATCAAGGTGTTCTTTACTGCTATGCTCTCTTGGCTCTTTTTCAAAAGCAAATGGATTTTTAAAGATGCCTCGTCCAATCATTACGCCATCAATACCGTATTTTTCAGCAAGTTCCAGCCCCATTTTACGATCAAGGATGTCTCCATTGATTGTTATTAGCGTATTTGGTGCAATGCGGTCACGTAATTTTTTTATTTCCGGAATTAGCTCCCAGTGCGCATCTACTTGGCTCATTTCTTCTCTTGTACGTAAGTGAATAGAAAGGTTTGCAATATCTTGTTTGAAAATGTGCGTTAACCAATCTTCCCACTCGCTTAACTCTTTAAAGCCAAGTCGTGTTTTTACGCTGACAGGTAGTCCGCCCGCTTTTGCTGCTTGGATAAGTTCTGCCGCAACGTCTGGACGTAGAATAAGGCCACTCCCTTTTCCTCTTGATGCAACGTTCGGTACAGGGCATCCCATATTAATATCGATACCTTTAAATCCTAGCTCTGCCATACCAATACTCATTTGGCGGAAGTATTCAGGGTTATCTCCCCAAATATGCGCCACGATCGGTTGTTCATCTTCTGTGAAAATTAAACGGCCACGTACACTTTTCATACCTTCTGGATGACAATAGCTATCCGAGTTTGTGAACTCTGTGAAGAATACGTCTGGGCTACCAGCTTCACTTACTACGTGACGAAAAACAACGTCTGTCACATCTTCCATTGGTGCAAGTACGAAAAATGGTCGTGGTAAATCACGCCAAAAATTATCTATCATTTCAAATTCAAATCCTCTCACTATGAATACAATTTCAAACTCTCAATTTATAATTTATGAAAATCAGCAATATTTATTTTAACTAAAATCGCTTATAAATGGTATTTTTGTAAACCAAAAAGCAGATGGTATAGATTTTCCTATATCAACTGCTTTTCTATTATACCAACTTAAGCCAAGCTACACACTCAACATGAGTCGTATGCGGGAACATATCAACAGGTTGTACTTCCTGCGTTTTATATCCGCCTTCTTCTAGTACTTTTAAGTCACGTGCTAATGTTGCGGGATTACATGATACGTATACGACGCGTTTTGGCTTCATGTCGATGATTGTGTTTAGTAGTGCATCATCACAACCTTTACGCGGTGGATCTACGACCATTGTATCGGCGATTATGCCTTCTTTGTACCATTTTGGAATGACTACTTCTGCTTCTCCTACGCCAAACTCAGCGTTTGTCATGTTGTTTAGTGCTGCATTTCGGTTTGCGTCTTCGATTGCTTCTGGGACGATTTCAACGCCGTACACTTTTTTCGCTTTTTGCGCTAGGAATAAGGAAATTGATCCAATTCCACAATAGGCATCAATTACTGTTTCGTTGCCATCTAGTTTTGCATATTCTAACGTTTTATCGTATAACACTTTCGTTTGTTCTGGGTTTACTTGATAGAATGAACGTGCTGAAATTGCAAATTTAATGTCACCGATAAAGTCATAAATGTATTCTGATCCGTACAGTACTGTCGTTGTGTCTCCGAAGATTACGTTTGTACGTTTCGTGTTTACGTTTTGAACAATCGATTTTACTTCTGGGAATTTCGCAGCAATTTCTTCAATGATTGCTTTTTTGTTCGGCAGTTCCGCTGTACGTGTAATGAAGACAAGCATAATTTCCCCTGTTACTTGTCCGTAACGAGCCATTACGTGACGAAGTGTTCCTTTATTACGCTCTTCGTTGTATGCCGAAATACCGTGCTTCTCACAAATACGTTTCACTTCTTGAATTAATGTATCATTTTCTTCGGCCTGAATTAAGCAAGATTCCATATTAATGATGTCATGCGTTCCTTGGCGATAGAAACCAGCTACAAGTCCGCCTTCACGTTCTCCGATTGGTACTTGTGCTTTATTGCGGTATACCCACGGGTTTTTCATGCCAAGTACAGGATGAACAGGAACATCACCTAGTCCTCCGATGCGTTGCATAACGTCGCGTACTTGTTTTTCTTTCGCTTGTAATTGTCCTTCATATGTTAAGTGCTGAAGCTGACAACCGCCGCACTGATTGTACACTGGGCATTCTGCATCTTTACGATATGGGCTCTCTGTATGAAGCTTCATTAAACGACCGAATGCGAAGTTTTTCTTCACTTTAATAATTTTAATTTGTGCTTCTTCACCTGGTAATCCGTTTTTAACGAAAATAGGATAGCCTTTTACTTTCGCAACACCGGCACCATCATGTGTTAAATCTTCAAACACTACATCTATAAATTCGTTTTTTTCAACTGGTGGCGTCATTTTTGTACTCATTTTCCGACCTCTCTTTTTCATAACACTGCGTTACATTTTATCATACTTATACGGTCTATTTCTATCGGAAGAAAAAAAGCTATTGACGATAGTTCTCTGCTAATGTTACGCTACTACTAATTTAATACGGACGATGTTACCTCATATATACTCGATAATATGGATCGAGAGTTTCTACCCGGCAACCTTAAATTGCTGGACTATGGGGAAAACTAATGAATATTAGCCTATGTGCAAAAAAGGACTCATATTGATTAGCTTTCTCTCATAGATGAAAGTGAATCCATATGGGTCTTTTTTTATTTTTCTAAAAGGTCAGACATCTTACGTATGACATAAAACCTCTTTGTTTTATTTTTAGTAATATAACGAGCGTTTTATGTACAAACTTTATACGAACTTCTGAAAGGGGCAACTACATGCAATATGTAATGAGCATTATCGGTATTCTTGTCGTTTTAGGTTTATGCTTTGCTTTGTCAAACAACAAAAGTAAAATCAACTTCCGTGCAATTGCTATTATGATTGGTTTCCAAATTTTAATCGGTTGGTTTATGTTTGGCACAAAAATTGGTCAACAAATTATCATCTTCATTAGTAAAGTTTTCAACAAACTAATTAAACTTGGTACGACAGGTGTCGATTTTCTCTTTAATGGAATTCAAAGAGATTTTGTCTTTTTCTTAAATGTATTATTAATTATCGTATTTTTCTCAGCATTACTTTCTATCTTTAGTTATTTAGGTGTTTTACCATTCATCGTCCGCGTTGTCGGCGGTGCAATTTCAAAAATTACCGGTTTACCACGCGTCGAGTCATTCCACGCAGTAAACTCTGTATTCTTCGGTTCAAGTGAAGCGTTAATCGTTATTAAAAATGATTTACAGCATTTTAACAAAAACCGTATGTTTATCATTTGTTGTTCTGCGATGAGCTCCGTTTCTGCTTCTGTTACAGCATCATACGTAATGATGTTAGATGCGAAATATGTACTAGCAGCTCTTCCATTAAACTTATTCTCAAGCTTAATCGTTTGTTCGTTATTAACACCCGTTGATACGAAGAAAGAAGATGAAGTGATTCAAAAATTTGATAGAACTTTATTCGGAGACAGCTTTATCGGCGCAATGATTAACGGTGCGCTTGATGGTTTAAAAGTAGCTGGTATCGTTGCTGCATTAATGATCGCCTTCATCGGTGTGATGGAAGTTGTAAACTACGTAATTAGCGCAGCTTCAGGTGCAATGGGATATGCTGTTACTTTACAACAAATCTTCGGTTATATACTTGCTCCATTCGCATTCTTAATGGGTATTCCGACTCAAGATATTATCCCAGCTGGTGGTATTATGGGTACAAAGATTGTTTTAAACGAATTTGTAGCAATCCTTGATTTAAAAGGTGTTGCATCAACATTATCTCCACGTACAGTCGGAATCGTTACAGTATTCTTAATTAGCTTCGCAAGTATTAGCCAAATTGGTGCGATCGTTGGTACAATCCGTGCCCTTTCTGAAAAACAAGGAAGCGTCGTATCAAAATTTGGTTGGAAAATGCTATTTGCATCAACACTTGCTTCTATTTTATCTGCGACAATTGCTGGATTGTTTATTTAATAAAAACTCCACCTTACTTCTCCTTTTTCTAAAGGAAGTTTAGGTGGAGTTTTTTCATCTTCTAAATGTATTTTTATGTAAATCTCACCAGAAAAAAATAAGGTATTTTTTCCGAAATATTCCAAAAGTGTATTCCCCTATATATTCTATAGTGATATGATGGACAAGGGTATAATTCAAATTTTTAAAACCAAAAATTTGAATTATTGTCACTTATAAGAACGATGGTTTCATGACATAAGTGATGATAATTAAAACACAATAGAAGGATGATAGAATGAAAAAGTATACATATATCGCTTTACTTTCTTCTGCTATTCTCGTAGGTTGTAACACTAGTAGCTCTAGTGATAAACAAATAAAAGAAGCAACGGCGAAACAAACAGTTGAACAGAAAAAAGCGAAAGCAGTTGAAATTCCTTTAACACAAGGAGTTATTACATGGGATCCGTATGAATATAACGCACAAAACACCACGCTTTATACCAAAGATTTAAGGGATTCATTCAAACAAGTACGTTACAATATTTGGCGTACTGCTGATGGTCCTGAAAGCAAACAAACTTTTACTTCACAAGAAAAAGATCGTGACTTTGCCCTCCCACTACATTTAAAATCATTTCATTTAAAACGTGGCGAATTTCAAATTGAAACAGTAGGAATCAAAGAAGATCATACTGAAACAAATCTAGTAACATCTAAAATTACATTCCAGCAACATGTACCCGTATTAATGTACCATGCGATTGAAAAATACCCTGGACCAAGTGATGGGGATTACGGCTTATACGTACCACCTGAGCAATTCGAAAAGCATATGCAATATTTGAAAGATAACGGTTATACGATGCTTACGTTTGAACGTTGGAATGATATAAATCGTGTAAATAAACCTATTTTTGTAACGATGGATGATGGTCGAAAAAATAATATGAATGCTCTTCATATTTTACAAAAATTAAAGGATGATAGATTCCAACCTACTGCTACTGAATTTCTTACTGCAAATGAGATAGACAAACCAAATCGTCTATCAACAGATGAGATAAAACAAATGATGGATTCAGGCATTTTTTCTATTCAATCGCATACTGCTAATCATACGATGATGGCTCATTCAAGTAATTATGATGAGGAATTACGTAGTTCGAAAGAAAAAATCGAAGCCCTTACTGGTAAAAAAGTCATTGCTCTCGCCTATCCAGTAGGTTCTTATAATGATCCAGCTGTTGAAGAAACAAAAAAACATTATGAATTCGCAGTAACTACTGATCATGGTAATCACATTACAAAAGGGATGCCAAACGAACAGTACTTAATTAAACGCCATTTTGTAGGGCCTAATACATCTATGGAAAAATTCATATCTCTTATAAAGTAAACTTTACTAAAAGACGAAAGAATATTTCTATCGAAAGGCACTAACCTATCTCATAATTAAAAATGATATGCTGAACAAGGGTATGTCCCCACCTCTCTTACAGCGGTGGGGATTTTAAATACGTATGCAACATAATACACAATAGAAGGTGATTTTATGAGAAAATACGCAGCAATCGCTTTATGTACGTCTGCCATTTTAGCTGGCTGTAACAGTAGCAATGTAAGTCCTGAACCTAAAAAAGAGAAAAAGGTTCAAGAGACTAAGAAACAAGAAGTGACCGTACAAGAACAAGGTAAAATTTCTTATCATCCAATTACACACGAATCTACAAACACTACTATTCATATGACAGATATAAAGGATACTTTAAGTGAGGTACAATATAAAATTTGGCGCACAGCTGATGGGAAGGAAAGTGCTAAATCTTTTTCTTCTAAAGAAAAGGAGAAACAATTTACACTTCCTTTTGATATAAAAGAATTTGAAGGAAAACGCGGTGAGTTCCAAATTGAAGCAATAGGAATGAAAGAAGATGGGAAAATCATTCCACTCACAAAAGCTGCTATTACTTTCGAACAAAAGGTTCCCGTTCTTATGTACCATGCACTCGATGATTATCACGGACAAGGCATTAAAGATTTATTCGTATCACCCGCTAACTTTGAAGCCCAAATGAAATATTTAAAGGAAAACGGCTATACATTACTAACTTTTGAACGCTGGGGCGATATTAATAAGGTGAATAAACCTATCTTTGTTACATTTGATGACGGTATGAAAAATAATATGAATGCATTTCATATTTTGCAAAAGCTAAAAGACGATACGTTTAAACCAACAGCAACAGAATATATGATTGTTAATAATGTCGATGCTGACGGATCTCTTTCTACATCCGACATAAAAGAAATGGTTGATTCGGGTATTTTCTCCATGCAATCTCATACTGCAACACATGTAGACTTACCGAAGATTACAAACTATGAAGAAGAATTAAAGGAATCGAAAGAAAAGCTAGAAAAAATAACAGGTAAGCCTGTTATCGCAGTTGCTTATCCATTCGGTCATGTAGATGATAAAGTCGTTGCAGAAACGAAGAAGTATTATCAATTTGCGACGACAACAAAGCCCGGAAAGTTCATTACGAAAGGTGAACCCGATGAGCTGTTAAAAATGAAGCGTGTTCGCATACACAATACGACGACAGTAGAACAATTTGCTTCTTCGATTAAATAACGATCAGAGCTCAATATATTTTGAGCTCTCTTTTTACGCTATATTTATATATATTTTTTGAATTTTCTTGTATTATATATAGTAAGAAATCTTTCAAATTAAAGGAGATTATACATATGTCATTTGAACAAACGTTAGAGAAATATGCTGCTCTTGCAGTCAATGTTGGTGTTAATATTCAACCAGGACAAACATTATCAATTAGTGCACCTCTTGAAGCTGTACAATTTGTACGCCTCGTTACAGAGAAAGCATATAAATCTGGTGCAAAACACGTATATGTTGATTGGAATGATGAAACGTTAACACGCTTAAAGTTCGATCTAGCTCCTGAAGAAGCATTCTCTGAATTCCCTTCTTGGAAAGCACACGCTCGTGAAGAATTAGCAAAAGAAGGCGCTGCATTTATGTCTATTTATGCAGAAAATCCTGATTTATTAAAAGGTGTAGATTCAACGCGTATTGCAGCTGCTCATAAAGTAGCCGGTGAAGCAATGAAAGTATATCGTGATTACGTACAAGCTGATAAAGTAAGCTGGTGTGTCATTTCTGTTCCTACGAAAGAATGGGCTGCGAAAGTATTCCCTGACGTTGCACCAGAAGAACAAGAAGCAAAACTATGGGATGCTATCTTTAAAGCGACTCGCGCTGATTTAGAAAATCCTGTAGAAGCATGGAAAGAACACGATGAAACGTTACATACAAAAGTTGATTACTTAAACGAAAAACATTATAAAGCTCTTCACTATACGGGTCCTGGAACAGATTTAACAATCGAACTTCCAGAAAAACATGTATGGGCTGGTGCTGGTAGCTTAAATGAAAAGAACGTACCATTTATGGCGAACATTCCAACTGAAGAAGTATTTACAATGCCGCTTAAAACAGGTGTAAACGGCCAAGTATCTAGTACAAAACCGTTAGCATTTGCAGGTAACATTATCGATAACTTCACGTTAACATTTGAAAACGGACGTATCGTAGACTATAAAGCTGAAACTGGTGAAGAGGCTTTAAAACATTTAGTAGAAACAGATGAAGGTTCTCACTTCTTAGGAGAAGTGGCTTTAGTACCTCATGACTCACCAATTTCAAACACAAATATTTTATTCTACAATACGCTATTTGACGAAAACGCATCTTGCCATCTTGCAATCGGAAGTGCTTATGCATTCAACTTAGTTGGCGGAAAAACAATGTCTAAAGAAGAACTTGCTGAAAACGGAGCAAATACTAGTATTACACACAACGACTTCATGATCGGATCAGCTGAGCTTGATATCGATGGTATTACAGATGACGGAAGACATGAACCAATCTTCCGTAAAGGTAACTGGGCATTTTAATAAAAAGCAAAAGGCTATCTCCCGCACCGGAAGATAGCCTTTTATGATGCCGATGAAACCTTAAGTCCAATTACTCCTAAAACAATAAAAAGAATACAAAATGCTTGGAATAAGCTAATGTGCTCTTTAAAAAAATACACGCTAATGATTGTAATAAGTAATGTTCCTACACCAGACCAAATGGCATAAGCGATACTTAAATGAATTTTTTTGACAACGATTGCAAATACGCTGAAACAAATTCCATAAAATACGAAAATAAGTACACTTGGAACGAGCTTTGTTAAACCGTTTGATAATTTCATCGCAATTGTTCCAGCTACTTCAAAAACAATTGTTACGAGTAATAATAGCCAATATATCATACTAGAGTCTCCTTCTCTGTTACCTTATAGAGATTCTAGTATACTACTTATAGTCCTAATGAAATATATTTAATTTCTAAATATTCCTCGATACCGAAATGGCCTCCTTCACGGCCAATACCGCTTTCTTTAAAGCCACCGAACGGCGCTTGTGCAACCGATGGAAGTCCATCATTTAAACCGATAATTCCGTACTCTAACGCTTCGCTAATTTGGAATGCTTGGCTAATATCCTTCGTAAAAATATATGCAGCTAAACCGTATGGCGTATTGTTCGCACGCTCAATTACTTCTTCAACCGTTTTAAATTTCGCAACAGGTGCAACTGGACCAAATGTTTCTTCATTCATACAAAGCATCGTATCATTCGCCAACCCAATTACAGTTGGTTGCATAAAGTGTCCGTCTAGCTCTGCAACCTTTTGGCCACCATATAAAACTGTTCCACCCTTTTGAATAGCATCTTCGATATGTTCTTGTACTTTCGAAACTGCATTCTCGTCAATAAGTGGTCCTACAGTCGTTCCGTCACCGAAACCATCTCCTACTTTCAACTGCCCTACTGCCTTTTGGAACTTCTCTACAAACACTTCATACACTTCTTCCTGAACAAATACTCGGTTTGTACATATACACGTTTGTCCTGCATTACGGAATTTCGAACCAATTACCGCTTCTACCGCTTTATCTAAATCCGCATCATTCATAACAATAAACGGTGCGTGACCACCTAACTCAAGTGAAACTTTTTTCATCGTTTGTGCAGCACTAGCCATTAATTCTTTCCCAATTTCCGTTGATCCTGTAAAGGAAACTTTTCGAACACGTCCATCTTCCATCCACGTATCAGCAATTGCTTTCGCACTACCTGTTACAATGTTTATTACACCTTTAGGAATGTCCGCTTCATGGGCTAATTCAGCTAATTTTAACGCAGTTAACGGCGTTTGACTTGCAGGTTTTACAACCGCTGTACATCCTGCTGCAAGTGCCGGGGCTACCTTTCTCGTAATCATAGCAGCCGGGAAGTTCCAAGGTGTAATAGCTGCCATCACTCCAACTGGTTGCTTCATAACTAAAATACGTTTATTTGGATGAGAAGCCGGAATCATTTCACCATATACGCGTTTTCCTTCTTCTGCATACCATTCAACAAAGCTATTTGCATAATTTACTTCACCAAGCGCTTCTAGAAACGGCTTTCCTTGTTCTCTCGTCATGATCGCTGCAATCTCTTCTTTATTTTCATCGATAAGTGTGAACCATTTTTTTAATTTCGTTGCACGGTCTGCTGCTGTTAACTTAGACCATGATTGAAAAGCTTCATGTGCAGCATCAACAGCTTGCTTTGCCTCTGTTACCCCGCCCTTTGGTACCGTCGCAAATATTTCCTTCGTTGCTGGATTATTTACTTCGATTTGTTCTTGCAATGTAATCCACTCACCATTTATATACATCGCCTTTTTCTCTACATTTACAAACGTCGCTTTTTTATCCAATGTTCTCTTCCTCCTCTATAAGTTTCTTTATTTTCCTCGTGGCAGCAGATTGACTTATTTTTAAAAACTCCGCTACTTTATAACTCGATCCATATGTTTTATATGCTTTCAAAATAATATTACGTTCCACTTCTTCTAACATTTTATAGAGACTTTGGCCGGACTGTTCAACCGTTGATTCTTGCATCGCTATTGGCAAATCTTCTATCGTAACGATATCATCAGCAGTTATAACAATTCGCTCAATCACATTTTCAATTTCTCTATTATTTCCTTCCCATGGGTAACCAACAAACATTTGTAATGTACTAGGTGCTAATTTTACATTCCGGCCATATTTCTCGTTAAAGTGCTGTAAATAATGATAAATGAGCGGCAAAATATCTTCTGCTCTTTCCCGAAGTGGCGGAATTAAAATTGGAATGACATTCAGACGATAATATAAATCTTTCCGGAATGTTCCTTGTTTCACCATCATACTTAAATCTCGATTTGTTGCCGCTACAATTCTAACGTCCACCTTTTTTAATTCTCTTCCGCCTATAGGGCGAAACGTTTTTTCTTGCAACACTTGCAAAAGCTTCGCTTGAATTTCGAGCGGCATTTCGCCAATTTCATCTAAGAAAAGAGTTCCTCTATGCGCTGATTCTAATAGTCCCTTTTTCCCTTCACGATTCGCACCTGTAAAAGATCCACCTGAGTATCCAAAAAGCTCTGATTCAATTAAATTCGTTGGCAATGCCGCACAATTAATTTCATAGAAACTTTCATTCTTCCTGTTACTCACTTCATGTAAATGACGTACTAATCGACTCTTCCCTACTCCTGTCTCACCTAAAACGAGAACTGTACTATCTACCACGGATACTTTCTTGATTGTCTCGACTATTTTTTGCATAGCGATACTTTTAAAAATAAGTCCTTCATGTTCATATGTTTCTCTTAATTCTTTTTTATATGTTTTTAACTGATTATCCATTTCCTCTACCTTTTGACGTAATTGGTAGAGTTCTGTAAGATCACGAGAATAACTAATTACTCTTCTTAAATTTCCCGCATTATCAAAAACAGGCCTTGTACGAACGTGTAAATACTCTCCTGATTTTGTCGTTTGAACGAGTTCAATCGGTCTCTTTTTTTCAATTACTTCTAACGTTGCCGATGGATAAAAGATACCATCCTTCTGCAATTCTTTCACATGCTTACCTACTAACTCTTTAGCACCTAGTTGATAATGCCTTTCACATGTACTATTTACACGCACAACGATTCCCTTTTCATCAGTCACAAAAATTTCGTCAAACGCATATTCAAATACATCTTGTAAATCCATTAACACTCGTTCCTTTTCTCCAACCATCCTAGCCACCCCTAACTTCCAATCCATCGATTCACTTCACTACCTTTATTATAAAGTGAATTTTCTGCATTTTATATAGAGTCAGCTAGAATGTTTGCGATTTATTATTTAGCTTTTAAACACGAGCAGTATTTGCTTTCTCATAACAGACTTGCAGTGATTCTTCAATTATTGTTAATCCTTCTTCAAGTTGCTCATCTGTAATAACTAATGGCATTAACACACGAATAACATTACCATATGTCCCTGCTGATAGTAGAAGTAATCCGCGTTTGTTTGCTTCTGCGCACAAATTAGCTGTTAACGTTTTATCAGGTGCTTTCGTCTTCCGATCTTGAACGAGCTCAAATGCACACATCGCTCCTAAACCACGCACATCACCGATGCAATTATATTTATTTTTCATCTCTTCGAATCGGTTCATTACGACTTTTCCTAATTCTATCGCTCTATCATTTAAATTCTCTCTTTCTATTACATCAAGTACTGCTAACGCTGCCGCACATCCTAGTGGGCTTCCTGCATACGTTCCACCAAGCTCTCCCGGCGCAGATTCATTCATAATTTCCTTGCGCCCAATAACACCACTAATTGGTACACCAGCGCCTAATGATTTAGATACCGTAATTAAATCTGGAACGACATCATAATGATCAATGGCAAAGTATTTTCCTGTACGGCTAAATCCTGTTTGAATTTCATCCGCTACAAATAAGATGCCGTGTTCTGAACAAATATTGCGTACTTCTTGAACAAACTTCTTACTTGGAACGATAAATCCACCTTCCCCTTGAACAGGTTCCATTACAACAGCTGCAATTGTTTCTGGTGCTACTTCTGATATGAAGAAATTCTTAAACTCTTCAATCATAAAGTCATCGTACTGCTCTTCCGTTAATCCTTCTGGACGGCGATATTCGTACGGAAACGGCGCTTTATATACCTCTGGAGCGAATGGGCCAAATCCAAATTTATATGGCTTTACTTTACTTGTCATCGTCATTGTCATTAATGTACGCCCATGGAACCCTTTAGAAAATGCGATAATACCAGGTCTTTTTGTATATTTACGAGCGATTTTCACCGCATTTTCAACCGCTTCTGCACCACTATTTAAAAATAGTACTTGCTTATCAAAACTTCCTGGCGCTAATGCCGCAAGTTTTTCTGCTAATTCAATATATGGCTCATACATCATGACATTAAATCCAGTATGAATGTATTGATCTACTTGTTTATGGAGCGCTTCTTTAACAGCTGGATGACAATGTCCTACGTTAATTGTTCCGATTGCTCCCGCGAAATCAATGTACTGATTGCCATCAACATCTGTTACAAGAGCACCATTTGCAGATTGTACAAACGTTAGGATGCCGTTACTTACCCCTTTTGGTACTATATTTTGGCGGCGTTCTAATAAAGACGCTGCTTTCGGTCCAGGAATTTGTTCATTTACTTTAGCAAATTTTTTTGTGTTCATTACGTACCCCATCCTTTTCTTTACATTGTTTTCTCTTTTCATTGCAAAATGTATGCCAATATTCTTTTCCAGCATTCATCCTACATGCCTTCTATGTCGACATAAAAAATAAGTCTATAAAGACTCATCAAGAGTCCTTATAGACTTATTTTCCTTACACATTAGACTTTCCTTGTTTCCAAATGAACTCACCCGAATGAGAAATAAACTCCCCAACAGATTGTACTACTAAATCAGCAAGTGGTTCTAACGTTTGACGATCTCCTGTACCAGATAGTACTCCAATCGCATAGCAATCGCCGCCATTTCTCGCTAAATATAAATCAGTTGGTGTATCTCCAACGACGGCTACTTCACATGCTTTTAAATGAAACTTCTCACAAAAAGATTCTATAATTCTTTTATCTGGTTTTTGTGCCGGAAACGTATCTGAAGCTACAACATAATCAAAAAAAGACTCTAATTGATACTGTTTTAAAAACAATTCTGTCGGTGCAAAATCATCGGCTGTAACAACACCTAAAATAAATCCTCTATCCTTTAAACCTTGTAAAATTCTCGGTAAATCCGTTGTCATTTTCATATAGGAACGGTGTTCATACATAAGAGAAAATAACTTTTCACTTACCCACTCATGCATCTCCTCTTCCATAGATGACGTAATATACTTGCAAAGTCCCTTTGCAACATCAAGGCTTGTTCCTGCCGCTATTGCGCTACGAGGATTCACAAACACCCCATCCACGCCGATTTCTTTTAGTAAAGTAGGCTGCATTGACCTTGGCAGTTGATATAAATTGATACATTCCGCCACAAGTTCTTCAGCTACTTTTATCCAAATTGAATGAAAATCCATTAATGTCCCATCTTTATCAAATAGTATTGCTTTTACCTTCTCCATAGCATCCTACCTCTCGTTTCTTATCTCCTCCAGTGTATCAATAAAGTATGGATATAAAATAAACGAATTGTAAAAATACCATAAAAATCAAACTAACTTCCAATTTACAATTCCTCTATATAATAAAAAGGATGCCTTTACAGGGCATCCTCTTGTTGTTCAGGAACAAATAGTTCAAGACAATGATATATATTTTCGAATTCCATCGGTGCATCTCCACCGTATTCACCATCTAAGTTAATCATTAGTTTATCTGGTGAATGCACTTTAATTCGATTTGCTTGTGTGTATAACACTTTTGGATTGTTAATATGTTCACCACGCTGCGCTTGTGTTGCTGCTTTAATTAAGTCAGCGATAGAACCTTTTTTCAGTACTAATAAATCAAATAAACCATCATTAATCGATGCATATGGTGCTACTTTTTCAAAGCCGCCCACTGAACGAGTATTCGTAATTAAAAACATCGTAATTTCTTCTTGTAGTAATTTTCCATCATACTCAATTTCAACATATGTTGGATGTAATGACGGTAACATTTCAATACCTTTTAAATAATAAGCAAGTTGTCCTAATACTGTCTTTAGCTTACTTGGTACTTCATATGTTAATTCTGTGATACGGCCGCCACCAGCGATATTAATGAAATATGTATCATTTGCTCTACCAAGATCTAACGGAACTGTTTTTCCTTCACAAATAATATCCGCAGCCTCTTCAATAGCACGAGGTACACCGATCGCACGCGCAAAATCATTTGTCGTTCCAACTGGAATAATTCCAAACTTTGGACGATGTTCATGTCCTACTAAACCGTTCACCACTTCATTTAATGTACCATCACCACCAGCTGCGATAACAACATCAAACTTACGATCCGCAGCTTGCCTAGCTGCCACAGTCGCATCTCCAGGACCAGTTGTCGCATGACAAGACGCTTCATATCCAGCTTGTTCTAATTTTTGTAATACTTCCGGTAAGCTCTTCTTAAATAGCTCGCGCCCAGAAGTAGGATTATAAATAATTCTTGCTCGTTTCATCATTTATTAGCACAGGAAATTTCTTTATATATCAAAAAGAACATACCGAACTTCTATTCAGTATTCCTATGCCTACCTCCTCTCATCTTCCTATCCTTCTTTTATCCCGCTCAAACAGGCAGTAAGAACCCGATTCGTGTAGTCCATCAAAAGTAAATATTCATTTCAATGGTTTTGTTTTATTTGACAAAAAATTTATGTCTATCTATTTCCTCACAACAATTTACATATAACGAATAATAATTATCTATTATTTCATGAGATGAAAAAAAACCTCTATGTCTAGATTTATCATTATTCCCACCTTTTTGCAACTATCATACCATAGTTGCTATACAAACATTTTTCCACTTTTGACAGTTAATCAAACGTTTGTTTAAACGATTTTGTCTCATTTAAACAAACGTTTGATTAACCTAGAAAAACACCCATGTACGGGTGTTTTTCTGCTTAATCTTTAAAAGTTACTACTATTTTATCGCTTATTAATCTCTTCAAGTAAGATTTTGTTAACAAGCGGTGGATTTGCTTGTCCTTTTGTAGCTTTCATAATTTGACCAACTAAGAAGCCAATTGCACGGTCTTTACCGTTTTTAAAGTCTTCGATAGATTGCTCATTATTATCAAGAATTTCTGTTACAACCTTACGAAGTGTACCTTCGTCAGAAATTTGAACAAGACCTTTTGCTTTAACGATTTCTTCTGGGTCTCCACCTTTTTCAATTAATTCGTTAAATACTTTCTTCGCGATTTTAGAAGAAATTGTACCTTTTTCAATTAATTGAACCATTTTAGATAGACCAGCAGGCGTTAGTGCAACGTCTTTTAATTCTTTTTGTTGTTTGTTTAAGTATGCAAGCACTTCACCCATTAACCAGTTTGATGTTAATTTCGCATCAGCACCGTCTGCAATTGCAGCTTCAAAGAAATCAGACATTTCTTTCGTTAATGTTAATACGTGTGCATCATAAGCAGGTAAGCCAATTTCTGCAACGTAGCGAGCTTTACGTGCATCTGGAAGTTCTGGAATCGAAGCACGAATTTCTTCTTTCCACTCATCATCGATGTAAAGTTCAACTAAGTCTGGCTCTGGGAAGTAACGGTAATCGTCAGATCCTTCTTTCACACGCATTAAGATTGTTTTCTTCGTTGCTTCATCATAACGACGTGTTTCTTGTTGGATGATACCACCAGATAATAATTCTTTTTCTTGGCGCACTTGCTCATGCTCAAGACCTTTTTGCACGTAAGTGAAAGAGTTTAAGTTTTTCAGTTCTGCTTTTGTACCGAATTTCTCTTGTCCAACAGGACGAAGTGAAATATTCGCATCACAACGAAGAGAACCTTCTTCCATCTTACAATCAGATACGCCAGTGTATTGAATGATTGATTTTAACTTCTCTAAGTATGCATATGCTTCTTCCGGAGTACGCATATCTGGCTCAGATACGATCTCGATTAAAGGCATACCTTGACGATTGTAATCTACTAATGAACCATCAGCTGTATGCGTTGATTTACCAGCATCTTCTTCTAAATGAAGACGTGTAATACCGATACGTTTCTTTTTACCATCTACTTCGATTTCAATCCAACCATTTTCACCAATTGGCTTATCAAATTGAGAAATTTGGTAAGCTTTCGGATTATCTGGGTAGAAATAGTTTTTACGGTCGAACTTCGTTTCCGTTGCGATTTCACAGTTTAATGCCATTGCAGCTTTCATTGCAAAGTTAACTGCTTCTTTATTTAAAGTAGGAAGTACCCCTGGGTATCCTAAGTCAATTACACTTGTTTGTGTATTTGGCTCCGCTCCGAATTCTGTTGGACTCGCAGAGAAAATTTTCGAATTTGTTTTTAACTCAACGTGAACCTCTAAACCAATAATTGTTTCTAAATTCATCTATGCTCGCCTCCTTACAGACTTGCTTTTTTTGTATGATAGTCTGTTGCTTGCTCAAATGCATGTGCAACGCGGTAAATTGTCGTTTCATCGAAGTGTTTACCAATGATTTGTAGACCAAGTGGCATGTTGTTAGCACCAAATCCACATGGAACAGAAATCGCTGGAACACCAGCTAAGTTTACTGGGATTGTTAAAATGTCGTTTGCATACATTGTCATTGGATCATCAACTTTTTCGCCCACTTTAAATGCCGGAGTTGGCGTTGTTGGTCCAATAATAACATCATAGTTAGCAAATACATTTTCAAAGTCGTTTTTAATTAATGTACGTACTTGCTGTGCTTTCTTGTAGTATGCATCATAGTAACCAGAGCTAAGTGCAAATGTACCAAGCATAATACGACGTTTTACTTCATCACCAAAACCTTCGCTACGTGTGTTTTTGTAAAGGTCTAATAAATTATTTACATTATCAGAACGAACCCCGTAACGTACGCCATCAAAGCGTGAAAGGTTAGCAGATGCTTCAGAAGAAGATAGTAAGTAATACGTTGCTAGAGCGTATTTAGAGTGTGGAAGAGATACTTCCTCCCAAGTTGCGCCCATACCTTCTAATACTTTTAAAGCAGCTAGTACTGACTCACGAGCTTCTTCGCCAACACCTTCTCCTAAGTATTCTTTCGGTACAGCAATGCGTAAACCTTTAACGTCGCCTGTTAAACCAGCTAAGTAGTTTCCTACTTCAACGTTTGCAGAAGTTGCATCCATACGGTCAATACCTGAAATAGCTTGTAATAAGTATGCATTATCTTCTACTGTACGTGTAATCGGTCCGATTTGGTCAAGTGAAGATGCGAATGCTACTAATCCGTAACGAGATACGCGTCCGTAAGTTGGTTTTAAACCTACAACACCGCAATATGCAGCTGGTTGACGGATAGAACCACCCGTATCAGAACCTAGAGAGAATAATACTTCTCCTGCTGCTACAGCTGCTGCAGAACCACCACTAGATCCGCCTGGAACGTAATCTAAGTTCCATGGATTTTTCGTAGCGTAGAAACCTGAGTTTTCATTTGAAGAACCCATTGCGAACTCGTCCATGTTTAACTTACCGATTGTAATTGTGTCAGCAGCTTTTAGCTTTTGCACAACTGTCGCATCATAAATTGGATCGAAGTTTGCTAACATTTTGCTCGCACAAGTAGTACGAAGACCGTTAGTTACAATGTTATCTTTTACACCAATTGGCATACCGAATAATAAACCATTATCTTCCGCACCAATTTTCGCGTCTAATTCTTTCGCTTTCGCGCGTGCGTTTTCTTCATCTAATGTAAGAAAAGCTTTTACGTTATCTTCAACATCCGCAATACGTTTGTAAGATTCTTCTACTAAATCCGTAACGGAAATTTCTTTGTTGTTTAACTTCTTATGTAACTCTGATACTGAATGATCAAATAATGACATCGAAATTCCCCTCCTCTATTCTAATACTGCTGGAACACGGATTTGATTATCTTTGTGATCCGGTGCATTTTTTAATACGTCTTCTACTGGTAAACCTTTTTCTGGTACATCTTCACGCATAACATTTTTCATAGTTAATACATGAGTTGTTGGTTTTACATCAGTTGTATCTAATTCATTTAACTGTTCTGCAAATGTAACAATTGCATCTAGTTGTTTTTGAAATTTTTCTGCTTCTTGATCAGTAATTGCAAGACGTGCTAAATGTGCTACGTGCTTTACATTCTCAACGGAAATTCTTGACACGGCTAGGCCACCTCCATAATATATCGTTCAATCTACAATACTATTGATGATACCAAATTTTCAGTACTTCAAGCAAGTCAACACACGGCACTTACGGCATTTTTACATAAAAAAAGAAAGGCAATTGCCTTTCTTTACAATTTACTCCTTATCTACCGGTTTATTTTTCGGAAATCTCTCGTTATCTTCTTCATTATCACGAATTGTTTTTTGTAATACAAAACAAGACATCGTTAAAAATAATGTGCCTAATAAATAGTACCCTTTTACACTAAGCGTTGCATCTAATGTATATATCCCTATTAACATTCCAGAAAGCGCACAAACAAATGAAGTCCATGCTAAAAACGTGAACGCTTGCGTATTTCGTCTTCTCATCGTCCTCCCCCTCTTTATCTGTACATTCATTTTATAGATAAATATATTTATCATGATGGATTTTTATGTAAATTCTATTTTTCGATTTATAAAACTATCATAAAAAACATTATTCCACATATAGTTTTCTGGCTTATCTGAAAAAACAATCAAAATGATTGACATTTTTTTCAATTCCACATAAACTAAAAACAAATATTACGAACCTCGAAATATACGGGAGTGGAATTAATTGTTGCAATATGAACATTTTTTAGACTTACTGCTAGATAACGCCAAGAAATTTTTCTATCCTGAGGAATGGGTAAGCCTAGATTTAACACTTTCTAAAACAGAAGTATTTTGTTTACTTTGGATGGAGCGAAATACAGATATTACAATGACAAAAATTGCTGAACTTCTTGATATACCGATGAGTACAACGACGGGCGTTGTAAATCGCCTTGTAAAAAAGGGGTATATTGAACGGTACCGTGATGAAAACGACCGACGCATTGTATTAATTCGTTTAACGGAAAGCGGTATAATGCTCGTTCAAGAAGTAAAACAAAATGCAGCCCATTACTTTAGCTTAGTGACAGAAGCATTATCAGAAGAAGAAAAAACATTCTTACTACAAATCTTCCAAAAGATCATGAATCACATTGCTACGTCACAGCAAAAAACAGAAGAAAAGGTTTCTACACCTAAAATGAAAAACATTCCGATTGAATAAAAACCCTAATAGGGTTTTTATTCAAGAAAATATTTCGTAACTCGTAATATTCGACATCCGAAACAAAGGGGATATAATGATGAGAATTATTTTGTATACAGGTAAAGGCGGCGTAGGAAAAACTAGCATTTCAGCAGCAACAGCATTTCAAAGTGCAAAACAAGGATTAAAAACATTAGTAATGAGTACAGATCCTGCTCATAGTTTAGGAGATTCATTTGGTATAAAGCTATCTTCTGAGCCATTAGAAATTCGTGAAAACTTGTGGGCACAAGAAATTAATACGATTTATGAGATGGAAAAAGGCTGGGGGAAATTACAGAAATATATTACACTACTCTTCACTTCCAAAGCAGCTGATGATATTACAACAGAAGAATTAACAATGTTTCCTGGTATGGAAGATTTAATTAGCTTACTTCGCGTACTCGATTATTATAAACAAAACACATATGATGTTATCATCATTGATTGCGCTCCAACAGGAGAAACTTTAGCAATGCTCAGCTTTCCAGACATGCTCGGCTGGTGGATGGAAAAATTATTTCCTATTAAAAGAAAAGTTTTAAAAGTTGTTCGCCCTGTAGCTCAACCACTTCTTGGTGTTCCTCTTCCAACCGATGATATTATGGACGAATTAACAAATACACTTGAACAGCTCGGAGAAATGAGAGATATTTTATCAAATCGAGAAATAACAAGTATCCGCATCGTTGTAAATCCCGAAAAAATGGTCATTAAAGAAGCTCAGCGAAGCTTTACTTATTTAAATTTATACGATTATAACGTAGATGCCATTATGATTAACCGCGTCATTCCTAACACTGTCACTGATCCTTATTTTCAAGCATGGAAAGATACTCAAAAAAAATATAAAACATTAATTCAAGATAGTTTTCAGCCGCTTCCTATTTACGAAGCTCCTATGTTTGAACAAGAAGTTGTCGGTTTGTCCATGTTAGAGCGTGTAGGAGACACTTTATTTAAATCAGATTCTTCTCCTACCGAAGTGAAATTTAACGGGCGCACTCAATATGTAAAAAAAGATGGTGATGAGTATATTTTCGTTCTCTCCATTCCCTTCTCAAACAAAAGTGAACTTTCATTAAATCAAAAAGGTGATGAACTTATCATTCGTTCAGGTTCTGTGAAACGGAACATCACATTACCAAAAACGTTAACACACCTTTCTATTCAAGGAGCTAAGTTCGAAGAAGATGTACTAAATATTCGGTTTGGAGGTGTAGTACATGCATGAGGAACTACTAAGAAAGGTAATTCGTACAAAAATAAAAGTCGGTATGAATATATTAGAAGAGTTACCTACCCCAATCCAACAATCAGCTAAGCAAATACTAAATATTTTGCAAGAGGAGCTAGCTACTTATCCGAAAGAACAAGAGCATCACGAAGATAATTTAAAAAGTATCATAATTGAATGAACATCTCTGGATAGAGAGCCTTTCTAGGCTTTCTATCTCCATATTGGAGTGATGTAAGTTGTTGAAAAAACATTCCACTATTATGCTTTGGATTATTCCCTTTTTATTTTTCATTCATAACCTTGAAGAATCTTTCCAGATGCCACGATATCTTGCTAATCAATTTTCGATTACTTTTATAACTAGTCAACAATTTTTCATTGCAATTTCTGTATTAACTCTCTTTGTTTTACTTATCGTCTTTCTATATCAACTGAACTTCTTGTCTTCTATATACTGGATTATTTTTATACAAGGGGCTATCTTCTTCAACTCTGTTCAACATATTATTTTGTTTTTTATTTATCGTTCCTATAATCCTGGCGTAATATCAGCTGTTTTCATTGCTATTTTTTCTATTTTCTTTTTTTTATCCCAAAAATACTTAATTCATAACAAGCAATTCGTAATTACACTTATTTTCAGCTTATTTTCTTACCCCATTATAATTTGGATTATCTTACTACTCGCTAGCTACTTTTAGTAATAAAAAAAGACCAGGAAAACTCCTGGTCCATTACTCTACTTAACAAACATTGGATTCTACGTTATACAGAATTGGAAGGTACAGAATTAGGGTTTTGTTTGTTAAGTAGATTATATGTTGAACGAGCTAACAGCGGAGGGGTTCCTACTGTTAATCGTTAAACCCACTAATTATTTTACGATTTTTTCAAGCTCATCAAGTGAAAGATCTACTGAAATGGAACCATCATTTGTTTCTTTCTTAATTGCATCTGTTACTTCTTTTGAATGATATAGTTCAATTACTTTTTTCAGTGTTGGATCATCTTTATCTTTTGTACGAGCTGCAAAAATGTTAATATATGGCTTCGCATTTTCATTCTTTGGATCTTCTAAGAAAATTGGATCCTTCGCTGGATCTAATCCAGCTTGACCAGCAACACCGTTATTAATAACTGAAGCTGCTACATCTTTTAATACACGAGGTGTTTGCTGTGCGATAACCGGTGTAATTTTTAACTTCTTCGGATTTTCAGCAATGCCGCTTGGGTCTCCAAATAAGCCAAAGTCTTTCTTAAGCTTTAATAATCCAGCTGCATCAAGAAGTTTTAATGCACGAGCTTGGTTCGTTGGATCATTTGGAATCGCAATTTCTGAACCATCTGGAATTTCATTTGCCTTCTTATATTTTTCAGAGTATAAGCCCATTGGTGCAATTTGCGTTGTACCAACAGCTGTAATATCTAACTTATGCTCTTTTTTAAATTGCTCTAAGAAAGCAACGTGCTGGAATGAGTTTAGTTCAATATCTCCATCAGCTAACGCTTTATTTGGCGTTGTGTAATCAGAGAACTCAACCAGTTTAACTTTAATTCCTTCTTTTTCAGCTTTTTCCTTTACAATTTCCCAAGCGTTTCCATCCGTTCCAGTTACACCAATGCGAACTGTTTTCTCTTTTGCTCCTGCCCCCGTGTCCCCACTTGAGCAGCCGCTTAATGCTGAAATCCCTACGATTGCTGATAATGCAAATGCTAAAATTTTCTTCATTTTCTTTTCCCCTCTTCCTTTTTATGATCTGCGTAAAAAGACTTTCGCAAAGTAGTTTCCTAAGTTTTGAGCTACCTGTACGAGAATAATAAGTAAAACGACCGTTACGAACATAACTGATGTATCAAAACGTTGATAACCATATGTCATCGCTAAGTCACCAAGACCGCCACCACCGACAAGCCCAGCAACTGCAGAAAATTCAATTAAACCAACTGTCATAAATGTAACCCCTAAGATCAATGGCGCTAACGCTTCTGGCACAAGAATTTCAAAAACAATTCTAATTGGTGAAGCTCCCATTGCTTGTGCTGCTTCAATTACCCCCTTCGGAACAGAAACAAGATTTGTTTCAACCATTCTCGCAATACCAATCGAAGCGACTAACGTCATTGGGAAAATTGCTGCTGCTGTTCCAATCGTCGTTCCAATAACGCTTCTTGTTAGTGGGCTTAAAGCTACTAAGAAGATGATGAATGGAACCGGGCGAATTGTATTAATAATGATATTAAGAATAGAAAAGACCCATTTATTTTCTAAAAAGTTTCCTTTTCTCGTTACATATAACAGTAAACCTAGAGGTATACCAAGAATTGTAGCAAATATAAGGGTTACAATTACCATTAAGAGGGTATCCCCCGTCGCATCTACTATGCGTGGCCAAAATATACTCCAATCAACTCGCATGAGCTTCTACCTCCTTCAGCTGCACTTGCAGTCTTAGATGTTGTAATGCTTTTTGAATTTCTTTCTGCTCACCTTGCAGTTCCACAAGTAGATTTCCAAATAGCACATTTTGAAGTTCAATAATATTTCCGTACAGTACGTTTACATCGACGTTATAGTTTTTCGCGATATATGATAGTACTGGCTGCCCTGTCTCTTCACCAGTAAATGTTAAGCGATAAATCTGTCCACCATTTTGAATTTTCCCTAGAACACTTTCCGGTAAATGATCATTAATAATAGAGCGTACAAAGTTTTGAGTTGTCTTTGTTTTTGGTTGTGTGAAAACGTCAAACAGTTTTCCTTCTTCAATAACCTTTCCCTTCTCCATTACAGCTACACGGTGACAAATTTCTTTCACAACATGCATTTCATGTGTAATAAGAAGAATTGTTACATTGTATTCTCGATTTACTTTCTTTAATAAGTTCAAAATTTCTGTCGTTGTTTCTGGATCTAAAGCTGATGTTGCCTCATCACATATAAGAATGTCTGGCGATGTTGCAAGTGCTCTTGCAATACCAACACGCTGCTTTTGTCCGCCTGATAGTTGCTCTGGATAATAGTTTGCTTTATCTTCTAATCCTACAAACTTCAGCAGTTCATTTACTCTTTCTTTTATCTCATTCTTTGGTACTTTCGCTAATTTTAATGGATAAGCAATATTCCCAAACACTGTTCTTGAATTAAATAAATTAAAACTTTGAAAAATCATCCCGATTCTTTGTCTTAGCTTCCGTAATTCTTTCGTCGATAAGGATGTAATATCTTTATCATCTATTGAAATCGTTCCTGCCGTTGGTCTCTCTAACATATTTACTAGGCGTAATAACGTACTCTTTCCAGCGCCACTAAAACCGATAATGCCGAAAATTTCGCCCTTCTCAACTGATAACGTTACATCCTCCACCGCATGAACAGATTGCCCACCTGATTCATATACTTTACTTACATTGTTAAAAGAAATCATTTTTTCCCCTCCTATATGCTGTAAAAACTTGAAGTAGAGCTTTCGAGGTAAAATAAAAAGTGCTCTCCTTCTTATCAACCATAAAGATAAGAAGGAGAGCACTTATATGTACTCGTTCACATCTTCTCATCTTCCAAGCCTTTTATAAGGCTTGCTGGAGTTAGCACGGTATTAAAAAACCCGTTGCTGAGGTATCGTAGGGCCAGTCCCTCCACCTCTCTGGATAAGAATGTATCGATTTAATTGTCGTTTAATTAATTCTCATTATAGAACTCAGAATAATAAGAGTCAATACATTTTTTAGAAAAATATTAATTATTTCTCTATTAAAATTTTTAAATAAAAAATCACAATACAAATAGTAATTTTTAAAGTTATGTAAAATTCTCCTCCTTCATATTTTTTAAAAGGAGAATCCTCTCTATACATTGAATACCATTATTTGAATATGAAATCGGAGGAAGATAAATATATGAAAACAGCTCTTTTACTCGTTGATATTCAAAATGATTATTTTCCGAATGGAAAGATGGAATTGCGTAATCCAGTAGAAGCAAGCGAATATGCTAGCCAGCTGCTACAATTCTTTAGAACGAAAAACGAACCTATTTTTCATATCCAACATGTAGCAATAAAAGATGACGCTACTTTTTTCCTACCAAATACAGAGGGTGTACATATTCATGAAAGCGTACGCCCACTTAGAGAAGAAACCGTTATACTCAAACATTATCCAAATAGTTTTCGCGAAACCGATCTTCTAGAACAATTACAACGTTTAGACATTGAGCACGTCGTCATATGCGGGATGATGACTCATATGTGTATTGATGCTACTGTAAGGGCTGCTTTTGATTTCGGCTTTCCATGTACCGTTATACATGATGCTTGTGCTACAAAAGATCTTTCCTTTAAGAGTGCTACTATACCAGCCGTTTATATTCATAACACAATTTTAGCTAGTTTAAATGGAGTATATGCAAATGTAATGAGTACAGAGGAGTTTTTGGCTACAAAAAAACACTCCCTTCAGTGAGCAAAACCGAAAAGAGTGTTTCTTGTCAAACCATAGATTTTCTTTCAAATTGTATTATACAGGAAATCCTTAAAATGAATACTAAAAAATGTGACTAATAAGTCAACTTTTCTCGTTGATTTGTTTCTATTTACATGTTTATCCTGATATTAATAGGGTTTAGCTAGTTCTAATCACCAAATAGTAATATATGGAAATCACTTTCGGTTCAAATGAATTAGCTTCCCCTATTATAGGGTAAGTTAAAGCATACATTGTCCAAAACGTTAAATATATAACCATAAATGGCCATTGAAAAATAAATCCTATATTTTCAATGGCCATTTACTTTTCGATATAAGCTCTATTATTCGTTGGTTTTGTTGTATCTTTAAAATAACGTTTAATCAAAAACAGAGTTATGTGTAGCAATGGAATAAAAACTACTAATTTATATATATTTGAACGATGAATAACTTACCTATTTTCTTGTGTTTGTTTACACCATATACAAAAAATCAGGGAAAACGTAATCAAAAACGTAACATATTATTTATCTGTTTATTTTTGCTTCTTTTTCAAATACTCTGCACGCAATTTTTCAATTTGCTGCTTTTTATCAAATTTGGCAGGCGTCTGTTTTTCATGAAACTTTGCCACAGCTACCTGACTTTTGTAATCCAATTGATATTTTCCCACTTTGTTCACCTACTTTTCTTGTCTTTAAAGAGAATCTATTCAACAAATATAATATACCTTATTTTACTGAAGTAAACCTTATTTATTAGTTTTTCTACTTATATCTATCTTAATCCGAATATGATTTTATTCAACTAATCTGCCCCGTTAGTTTAAGCAGGAAACTTCACAATCTCAATAGAGTAAAGCCTATTGGTATTAAAATTTTTTGGACAATCTATGGTTGGTTTTTAGTTCTTTAGAGAATTTATTGTTTATTAATTTTATTTTAGCTTAGTGGAAAATGAAAAAGCGTATATAAAATAGACAATATATATAATTAATTTGTAGACCCATTCATGCTTTAAACCACATATAGAAATTTTTTCAAAAAAAAGAGATCTTCGCAGACTGCGAAGATCTCTTCTACTATTTCTTATAAAGTTTCAGAAGTAGTTTTTGCTTGCATGTGAAGTGCTAAGTAATCAGGGCCACCAGCTTTAGAGTCTGTACCAGACATGTTAAAGCCACCGAATGGTTGGTAACCTACGATTGCACCAGTACATCCACGGTTGAAGTATAAGTTACCCACATGGAATTCTTCACGTGCTTTTTCAATATGGTCACGGTTGTTAGTAACAACAGCACCTGTTAAACCGTATTCTGTATTGTTTGCAATTGCAAGTGCATGATCAAAGTCTTTTGCTTTACAGAATGCTACTACTGGTCCAAAGATTTCTTCTTTCATTAAGCGAGCATCTTCTGCAACGTCAGCAACGATTGTTGGTTGGATGAACCAGCCTTTAGAATCGTCTCCTTCGCCACCTGTTAAGATTCTACCTTCTTCTTTACCAATTGCAACATAGCTCATTACTTTATCGAATGCAGCTTGGTCATTAACAGGACCCATGTTTGTACCTAATACAGCTGGGTTAGCTACTGTTAATTCTTTCGTTAATTCAACCGCACGATTTAATACGTGATCGTATACATCTTCATGGATTACTGCACGAGAACATGCAGAACATTTTTGTCCTGAGAATCCGAATGCTGATGCAACGATAGATTTAGCTGCTAATTCAAGATCTGCTTCTTTATCAACAACGATTGTATCTTTACCACCCATTTCAGCGATAACGCGTTTTAACCAAATTTGTCCTGGGTTTACTTTCGCTGCACGCTCATAAATACGGATACCTACATCACGAGATCCAGTGAAGCTCACGAAACGTGTACGAGGGTGATCTACTAAGTAGTCACCAACTTCAGAACCATTACCTGGAACGAAGTTTACTACGCCAGCTGGTAAGCCAGCTTCTTCTAATACTTCCATGAATTTCGCTGCTACTACAGGAGTTGTACTAGCTGGTTTTAGTAATACTGTGTTACCAGAAACTAAAGCAGCTGTTGTCATACCTGCCATAATTGCGAATGGGAAGTTCCAAGGAGAAATGATAACACCTACTCCTAGTGGAATGTAAGAGAAACGATTATATTCAATTGGACGGCTTTCTACTGGAATTCCGTCTTTTAATTTTAACATTTGACGACCATAATATTCCATAAAGTCGATTGCTTCTGCTGTATCAGCATCTGCCTCATTCCATGGTTTACCTGCTTCTTTTACAAGAATAGCAGAGAATTCATGTTTTCTGCGACGAACGATTGCTGCAGCACGGAATAAAATGTCTGCACGCATTTCTGGTTTTGACTTTCTCCAAGTTTGGAATGTTTCATCCGCTACTTGCATTGCTTTTTCAGCTAACTCACGGCTTGCTTTTGAAACGCGACCAACAAGTTCCTCTTTATTTGCAGGGTTTACAGAAACAATTTTGTCTTCTGTAGTGATCTTTTCTCCCCCAATAATTAATGGATAGTCTTGTCCAAGATAAGATTCTACTTTCTTTAAACCTTCTTCAAACGCTAATTTGTTAGCCTCTACTGAAAAATCTGTAAATGGCTCATGTTTGTATGCTACTACCATTCTTTTTAGCCTCCCCTTAGAAAAACGTTTACATTTTACAACATTATTCTACACGATAATTTAGATTTATTCAAATATTCCTAGACTTATATTTTAAAAATTAATTAATTTTTAAAATATAATAAAAAAATAGAGTTATACATACGTATAACTCTAAAAAATATGAGTATATTCCAAAATGTTTTTTCCGATTAATAAAATAGTTACTAATAAAAATAAAGTCCTTACATATCCAACACCTTTTTGAACTGCAAACTTCGATCCAAAATAAGCGCCCAAAATCATCGATAATCCCATAATAATACCGTATTCAAAATGAATTACGTCTAAAAATAAAAAAGTAATTAAAGATACGATATTACTAACAAAGTTCAAAAGTTTTCCAGATGCTGCCGCTTGAATAAAATCCAAACCAATTAATAAAAATGCAAAAATTAAAAAGGATCCTGTCCCTGGTCCAAAAAATCCATCGTAAAACCCTATCATTAAAATAACAAAGAAAAATATTAATGTTTTTCTTTTCGTCATCTTCTTATAGGTAGATACACTTCCCCAATCCTTTTTCGCAATAATATAAATGGCAATAAACACCAACATTACAAGTACTAACGGACGTAAAATATCCGGCGGAATAAACTTTACTACTAAAGCACCTGCGACTGCTCCTATAACAGTTAACGGGATTAACTTTCCTACAATTTTAAAATCGACCTTTCCCGATCGAATAAAATAAATCGCACTCGTAAACGTCCCCATCGTTGCAGCTAATTTATTCGTTGCAATTGCCGAAGCTGGTGGTAAACCAACAAACATAAGTGCTGGAAGCGAAATTAATCCTCCACCGCCAACAACTGAATCAATAAAAGCTGCTAAAAATCCGAATGCAATTAATAAAATAATGACTTGAAAACTCAATTCGTCCATGTGCTTTACCCCTTACCCCATTATTTATAACATTTTAAATTATAACAAAATTCTTCAAGAAAAAAAGCCGTTCCATAAAGGAACAGCCCTCCTATTTAATCTAAAATTTTCACAAATGGTTCATCTTGCTTCGCTTCACGTATAATAATCGCTTCTGGGCGTTCTACAGATTTAATCGTTACTTGTACTTTCATATAATTCGGGAAGTATTCCATAACAAGCCCAGCTACATATTGTGTAAAGCCAATTATTTCTGCTTTCCCATTAAACTGGACAGGAATATCAAGCTTTATTTCTCTTAATTCATCATCTCTATACATACCGGTACCGATAACAGCTGTATAGTCGCCTTGGAAATAATCGCTTAGTTTTGATTTAAAGTTCGATACTCTCGCCAGATCTTCACGTTTATTATCTGTTTTCGCTTGTTCAGATGGGAACAAATAATATTTCTCATTAATTTGTTTCCAATCCTCAACCGTTTCGCTGCCTTTTTCGACATTCGCATAAGAAACAAAGTTACCTGGTACGAGCGAAGACTTCGGAGCCTGACGATAAATTGCAAATGTTATCGGAAGGGTTTTGGTTTCAGGATCTCGTTGATGCATAACTTTCAAGATTTCTTGCGCCATTTTTTTCCCTTCAGCTAACATTTTTTCATTCGAGATTGTAGCTTCACGCGGGTAACCATGCTCTTCCTCGTAATAATGAACCGAATTCATCGCTAATCCAACTGTAATGCCGCTACGCTCATCTTTTTCGCCTTTGTTCACATAATAATCATGCTCTAAAATATTTGAAATATATATTGGATTTTTTTTATTTTTCACTTCTAGTGATTCGGATCCTGCACCTAATGCGGGATTTAACCCTATGTTCGGGAAGTTAACCGCATCTTTTTTTAATGTATCTTCTAGTTCCTTTTGTTCTGCATCTGTACGTTTTCTTTTAACAAGCATCTGTATATCCTGAGTTTTTAGGGCCTTTCCGCCTTTTAAAACATTATCTTTCGTACTAAATGATTCTTTCGCAATACGCATTAATCCTGTTTCAAATTCATCTATATCAAGACGATTACTTACTCCTTGCACAACTAAGCCACGTGCCTTTCCTCCATCAAATGGAATAGTCGTCTTATAATATTCATCCGAAATAGAGTACTTCGGAACGATTGCTTGTTCTTTTGCTTTCCCCGATTTCTCAACCACTTTGTCATCTTTATCGGCACCTGCACTACACCCACTTACTAGTAGACCAAGGCTTAATACCGCTAATGCTATTTTTTTCATGGTAAGTTTGCACCTCTTACTTATTTAGCTCTTGTAAGAACCTCTCTTCATTCCAAACCTCAACATTATGTTTCTCCGCTTGTGCTAATTTCGAACCTGCCGCTTCACCCGCAACAACTAAATCCGTACTTTTACTAACACTTCCTGTTACTTTTCCACCTAATGCCTCAATCTTTTTCTTCGCTTCACTACGTCCCATAACTTCTAATTTCCCTGTTAAAACGACAGTTTTTCCTGCGAAGTACGACTCAACATTTTGTAAATCAGCAATTTTTATGCCTTTGTATTTCATATTCACGCCATACTCTTTAAATTGTTGTAATAACTCTAATACGTCTTCATTATCAAAATACGTCACGACGGATTGAGCCATTTTTTCACCAATCTCATTAATTGCTTTTAGTTCTTCTTCCGTTGCCTTCACAAGTGCATCCATCGTTTCAAAATGCTCTGCAAATGTACGTGCTGCTTTTGCTCCGACATGGCGAATACCAAGACCGAATAATAATCGCTCTAATGAGTTTTCTTTAGAATTCTCAATCGCTTGTACTAAATTCGTTGCTGATTTTTCGCCAAATCGTTCTAGCTGTAATAATTGCTCTTTCGTCAACGAATATAAATCAGCAAATGTACGAATATAATCTGCATCAAAGAGTTGTGTAATGACACGTTCTCCAAGTCCATCAATATTCATTGCATTTCTTGAAACGAAATGGATTAACCCTTCACGAATTTGAGCCGGACAAGTCGGATTTATACATCGAAGCGCTACTTCTTCTTCTAAACGAACAAGTTCACTCTCACATGCTGGGCAATGCGTTGGCATATGATATTCTTCTTCCTCGCCAGTACGCTTATCAAAAATAACGTTCACAACTTCTGGAATAATATCTCCGGCCTTCTTCACAACAACATAGTCACCAATTCGAATGTCTTTTTCACGAATTAAATCTTCGTTATGTAAAGAAGCACGACGAACGATAGTACCAGCCACTCTCACTGCCTCTAGCTCTGCAGTCGGTGTTACAACCCCTGTGCGACCAACACTTAATTCAATGCCTGTTAATCTTGTTACAACTTCTTCAGCCGGGAATTTATAAGCAATTGCCCATCTTGGACTCTTTGCTGTAGTTCCTAAACTTTCTTGAAGGGCAACATCATCTACTTTTATAACGATTCCATCGATCTCATAATCAAGATGCGGACGTTTTTCTTGCCATTCTTCTACATAAGCTATAACTTCTTCGATTGTTTCACATGTACGACGATTTGGATTTGTTTTGAACCCAAGTTCACCTAAGAAATCAAGCGATTCACTATGTGATGGAATTGTTTTTTCTTCTACATTCGCAAGACCGTACACAAACATAGACAAGTTACGCTTCGCTGCAATTTTCGGATCAAGTTGGCGTATTGAACCTGCTGCCGCATTACGCGGATTCGCAAATACATCTTCACCATTTTGCTCTTTTTCTTCATTTAACTTAACGAATGAACGCTTCGGCATATAAGCTTCGCCTCTAGCTTCTAACGTTACTTCTTCATTTAAACGAAGCGGAATCGCTTTAATCGTTTTCAAGTTTTGAGTAATATCTTCACCCGTTACGCCATCACCACGTGTTGCCCCTTGAATAAAGCGTCCTTTTTCATAATGAAGCGAAACAGCAAGTCCGTCAATTTTTAATTCGCATATATATCTTACATTCGCATCATCAATTCCTTGACGTACTCTTCGGTCAAAATCACGTAAATCGCCTTCGTTAAACGCATTTCCTAAACTTAACATTGGTGACTTATGTGTTACTTTTTCAAATATATCAAGAACAGTCCCACCAACGCGAATGGAGGGAGAGTCTTCACTCATAAATTCTGGGTTCTCTGCTTCTAATTTTATAAGCTCCTGCATATTACGGTCATACTCCGCATCAGAAACAGAAGGATTGTCTAATACGTGATACTGATAGTTAAATGTATTTAACAAATCACGCAGTTCTTCTATACGTTTTTTTGCTATCTCTTTTGACATATCCTC
This sequence comes from Bacillus sp. 5w2, assembly GCF_054353775.1. Taxonomy (NCBI): domain Bacteria; kingdom Bacillati; phylum Bacillota; class Bacilli; order Caryophanales; family Bacillaceae; genus Bacillus; species Bacillus sp. 5w2. The sequence continues at coordinate 186,877 of NZ_JBTIWT010000007.1, forward strand.
ATTCCTTTCCTATTGTTTCGTCACAGGTGCAAATTTTGCTAATAAGCGTTTAACACCAATTGGGCTTGGGAACGCAATATCTAACTCTTTTGCATCACCTTCACCTTTTACACTTACAACTGTACCGACTCCCCATTTTTGGTGGGAAGCTTTATCGCCTACTGCCCAGCCGATTTGTTCGCCGCCTGTCGTCTTAGCTGCAGGACGCGCGAAAGCTGAACGAGAGCGTGTTGTCGTTGTCGTTGTCGTTCTACTGCTACTGGCCGTTCTTCCTTTTGCACCAAACGAAGTTTCACGTTTCGGCGCTGTTTCATTTAACGATTCCACTAGCTCTGCCGGGATTTCTGTAATAAATCGAGATGCGGCGTTCATGCTTGTTCTACCAAATAAAGTACGCATTTGTGCATTGGATAAATATAACTCTTCTTCTGCACGAGTAATACCTACATAAGCGAGACGACGCTCTTCTTGCATTTCATCTTCTTCCATTAAAGAACGCGTATGCGGGAATATTCCTTCCTCTAAACCAACAATAAATACAACTGGGAATTCTAATCCTTTCGCTGAGTGCATCGTCATTAAAATAACTTCCTCACCAGCAGTTGGATCTTCATCTACACGATCGATATCAGCAACAAGTGCTAAGTCTGTTAAGAATGCAACAAGGCTCTTATCTTCGCTTTGAGATTCAAATGTTTGCGTAACAGATAAAAACTCATCTAAGTTCTCTAAACGACCTTCGGCTTCTAAAGTACGCTCGTTTTTCAACATATCGCGATAGCCTGTTTTTTCAATAACTTCTTCTACCAACTCTGTAACAGATAGATACTCTTGCATATTTACCCAGTTGTGTAATAGACCTGCGAATTCTTTTACTGCCTTTGTTATTTTTGCACTTACACCAACATGCTCGATCTCATCGAATACAGCAGTTAATGAAATTCCATTTTGTACACCGTAATTGATAATTTTATCGATAGAAGTCGCACCAATTCCGCGCTTTGGCATGTTAATAATACGCGCGAAACTAATCTCATCATCTGGATTCCCAATTAAACGTAAATACGCCAAAATATCTTTAATCTCTTTACGATCGTAGAACTTCGTGCCGCCGACAATTTTGTAAGGAATATTAGATTTCAGGAAAATCTCCTCGACCATACGAGACTGAGCATTTGTACGATATAACACTGCAAAGTCAGTATATTTTCGTTTTCCCATTTGAATATCGTCACGAATTTTTTTCGCAACAAAATATGCTTCGTCTTTTTCCGTTGCAGCACGATAATACGAGATTTTGCTTCCAACTTGATTATCTGTCCATAATTTCTTCGGTTTACGATTCGTATTTTTCTCGATAACAGCATTCGCTGCATTTAAAATATTTTGTGACGAACGATAGTTTTGTTCTAACAGAATAACTTGCGCATTCTCATAGTCTTTTTCGAATGACAAAATGTTAGAAATGTCCGCACCACGCCAGCGATAAATAGACTGATCTGAGTCACCTACAACGCATAAATTTTTAAAACGTGCTGCTAAATGTTTAACAAGAAGGTACTGCGCTTTGTTCGTATCTTGATACTCATCCACGTGAATATATTGGAACTTACGCTGATAAAACTCTAGTACTTCTGGAACACGTTCAAATAGCTGAATTGTTGTCATAATTAAATCATCAAAGTCTAATGAATTATTTTTCAGAAGACGTTTTTGATATTCTGTATACACGTCGCTCGTTAATTTTTCATATGGATCAGCGATTGTAATTTTTTTTGCATATTTATCTGCAGATAACAATTCATTTTTCGCATTACTAATACCAGCTAAAATAGAGCGCGGCTCAAATTTTTTCGGATCAATATTGCGCTCTTTCATAATTTTTTTGACTACAGTTAACTGATCGCCTGAATCTAAGATTGTAAAGTTACGATTAATACCAATACGATCGATATCACGTCGTAAAATACGTACACACATAGAGTGGAACGTCGAAATCCAAATATCTTCTGCTTCTGGTCCAACAAGTGTATCAATACGCTCGCGCATTTCACGAGCTGCTTTATTTGTAAAGGTAATGGCTAGTACATTCCATGGTGCTACACCTTTTTCACCAAGTAAATACGCAATACGATGTGTTAACACACGTGTTTTACCACTACCTGCGCCTGCCATTAATAGAAGTGGTCCGTTCGTTGTTTGTACTGCTTTTTGTTGCTGCGGATTTAAACCATTTAATAACTTATCTGTCTTACTCATATACGCCTGCACCTACTCTCCTTTTACTGCTTTAACTGTTTTTAACGCGGATTTTATATCATCATAAATAATATTTCCAACCACTACCGTATCAGCGTACTGTGCCATTTCTTTCGCTTGTTCTGCATTAGAAATACCGCCGCCATAATACAACTTCGCTTGTTTTAATTCTGCTTTTACATTTTTAACAAGTTCAACGTCTCCATACGTACCGCTATATTCTAAATAAAATATCGGTAAACGTAATAGCTTGTCTGCTAAACGCGCGTATGCAATCACATCATCTTCTCTTACATCACATTTCGCATCTGTAAGCTGGGCTACTTTCGCTTCCGGATTTAAAACACAATACCCTTCCATGAAAATTTCGTCCCAGTCCATAATATCCCCAAATTCTTTCAAAGCCTCATGATGAACGCCTGTTACCCATTCTACCTTTCGGCTATTTAAAACGCTTGGGATATAATAATAATCAAATCCTGGTGTAATTGCTTCCACATCAGAAACCTCTAATACACAAGGAACTGCATATCTACGAATGCTAACTAGCATGTGTAGTACATTATCAATTGTCACTCCATCACTTCCGCCTACAATAACAGCATCCGTTCCAGACTCACAAATCATTTCTAAATGTTCATCGCTTAACTCCTTATTTGGATCAAGCTTAAATACATGTTTCCACCCGGAAATATCGTACATGAAAACACCCTTTCTTTTCTCGAGTTATATATATTTCTGTTCAAAATAACAGTTTATTTTCATCATTATTGTTTTAACTTCATCTTAAATATTTGTTTAAAACGGAGAATTAAGTTTGGAATTACCTCTTCCATATTTTTTAAACGAGAGGATTTAATTTTGAAGTTCCTTTTATGCATTCTTTCATTATAACAAAAAAAGCTACTTACACACACGCACATTCCAACATCTTTTTCCACGTCAAATGTTGGATTACATATCCCAAAAATCAAATGGGATACTAATAAAAGAAATAGTATTATCTATTTCAACTTTCATAAAAAGGAGTGTTTTTCTAATGAAGCAAAATATCGGTACAATAAATGCCCTAATTCGAATTACACTCGGACTTGTTCTCTTCGGTTGTAGTGCAACTAAACTCGTACGCAAACCTTGGTGCACTTGGTCTAACATTTTGCTATGGATTGGTGCAATGAAAGTTGCAGAGGGAATTGTTCGTTTCTGCCCTGTTGTTGAAATGTGGAAATTCGGAAAATACATGAATATGGGGGCATTTAAAATGCCTAGCATGAATTTTACTGAAAAGGAACATACTAAAGAAGAAGTGAATCAAACTTCCAATGATGACAAATCAAAGTCAAATGGAAATTATGACGCTTCTGACAAAGAGATTGAGTCAGCGATTGAAGATATAATCCTGGCAAAACCGCTTTGAATCATTTGTCACGATGCAAGATGCTCTCAAAGAGACTTAGCTGCTGCAGTGGGCGGTTAAGTCTTCTTTATTTTACCACAAAACAGAACGTACATTCTTGTTTTGAATCTTAAAATGTACATAAGAGATACCAAATCAATAAAATTCAGAAAATTAGGTGTAAACCCCTTGCTTAAAATGATATAAAAGTGATATCATTTTTATATCAGGAGGCGATCATATGAAAGAAAAACAAGTTTTTTATGTTAATGGTTTTCTTGGTGTTATCGGGATTTTAATTTTAGCTGCTATCGGCGTATTTTTCCTTGTACAAGAAATTTTCATAGGAGCAGCATTAACTATTATTTTAGCTGCAGTTCTTGCTACAGGTATTGGTATTGTTCAACCAAACCAAGCAAAAGTCATTACGTTTTTCGGTAATTATTTAGGAACAATTCGTCAAAACGGTTTATTTTTAACAATTCCATTCGCATTCCGTCAAACTGTATCGTTACGTGTTGAAAACTTTAATAGTAAGAAATTAAAAGTAAACGATGTTGAGGGAAATCCAATTGAAATTGCGGCCGTTATCGTATATAAAGTTGTTGATTCTGCAAAAGCAATGTTCGGTGTTGAACATTACGATCGATTTGTAGAAATTCAAAGTGAAACGGCAATCCGCCACGTCGCAACAAAATATCCTTATGATAATTTCCAAGATGAAACTTGTATCACGTTACGGGGAAATACTGAAGAAATCTCTGAAGAATTAAAGCGTGAATTAGAAGCACGCCTTGAAATCGCTGGCGTAGAAGTATTAGAAACTCGTTTAACACATTTAGCTTACGCAACAGAAATTGCCCATGCAATGCTACAACGTCAACAAGCGAAAGCAGTATTAGCTGCTAGAAAAGAGATTGTTGAAGGTGCTGTGAAGATGGCGAAAGATTCAATCCATATGTTAGATGAAGAAGGCGTACTCGAATTAGATGACGAGCGTAAAGCAAATATGGTGAACAATTTATTAGTTGCCATCGTTTCAGATAAAGGTGCGCAACCAGTTATTAATACAGGAAGCCTATATTAAAGGTTGTAAATCCTTATGGCTAAAAAGAAAAGCTTTCCATTACGTATTGATCCTGAATTACACGCAGTCATCGAAAAATGGGCGAATGATGAGTTTCGTAGCGTCAATGCACACATCGAGTATTTACTTCGAGAAATGGCAAAGCAAAAAGGAAAATTGAAAAAAGATAAAGATGCATAAAAAATCCTGCTGAGAAATCAGCGGGATTTTTTTAATACTATATTACTAAATATTTTTCAATGATGATGTTTTCTTTTTAAATATATTGTAAAATACAAATATAATGTTATATATGGAGGTGGTTAGCTTTGCATATCAAACACTACTATAAAAAAACTAGTTTATTCTTTATCACACTACTCTCATTCAATCTTGTCGCTTGCTCAAATAAACGACCAACGATTGATACATCCAATAAAGAATATAGTTTTGAAACCGCCGAAAAATATGGTGATGTCATTCAAAAGAATGATACAGTTTACAATATCGAAAAATTAGATACCTTCATTAAAAAATATAATGCAAATAAGAGTCACTCCATTCGAATCACTCAATTTAACGAAAAAGATGAGCCTCTCATCATAGATTTAACAGTAAAAAAAGGAAGAGAAACGACATCTTTGTATTATGATGTTGATTACTCAAAAACAAGCGGTCGAAATACAGAAGACAGGGAAATTCAATATTCCAATAACTCTTGCCAAAAAATTTCTAAAAAAGTTTCATCAACAGCAATAACTTATCAATTACACTGCCCTGACATTATCGACCTTATAAAACTACCTAAATAAAATAATATAAAAAAGTGGAGAATGGACTACACCATTCCCCACCTTTCTTATCTTCATAATATTAGCTTCTCGTCATCTCATGTCCAATTGCACGATATCCTATATCACTTCGATAAAATAGACCATCACTCTCAATTTTACCGATTTCTTTATATACTTTATCTTTCGCTTCTTGTAAACTATTCGCCTTACAAGCAACAAATAATACACGGCCACCGTTTGTTACAAAGTCCCCATGTTTCATTACTGTACCCGCATGGAAAACAATCACATCTTGCAATGCATCTAATCCGCTAATAATATCACCTTTTTTATATGCTTCTGGGTATCCTTTCGAAGCAAGTACAACACCAATAACTGCTTCTTCTGACCATTGTAACGTTAGTTCACTCTCATCTAATACAGCGTTACATACATCAACTAAATCATTTTCTAAGCGAGGTAATACAACTTCCGTTTCAGGATCACCAAAGCGAGCATTAAACTCAATTACCTTTGGACCATCATTTGTTAAAATAAGTCCCGCGTATAAAATACCTGTAAACGAACGGTTTTCTGCAATCATCGCCTTAGCAGTGGGGTGTAATACAGTTTTTATCGCCTCTTGAACTGCTGATTCCGGAATTTGTGGTACTGGAGAATATGCACCCATTCCACCTGTATTTGGACCTTTATCACCATCAAAAGCTCGTTTATGATCTTGAGCAATTACCATCGGATGCACAGTTGTTCCATTCACAAATGCCATTAATGAAAATTCTTGTCCATCTAAAAACTCTTCAATAACGACCTTCTTACTTGCTTCGCCGAACTTTACATCTTGTAGCATCTCTTTCGCAGCTTGTAATGCCTCTTCAAGTGTCATTGCTACCGTTACACCTTTACCAGCCGCTAAGCCGTCTGCCTTAATAACAATTGGTGCACCAACTTTTTGAATGTACTGTACTGCTTCTTCATAGTCTGTAAAAGTTTCGTACGCCGCAGTTGGAATACTATATTTTTTCATAAGCTCTTTTGTAAAAGCTTTACTACCTTCAATAACAGCAGCCGCTTTATTCGGACCAAATACGCGAAGTCCCTCTTCTTTAAAACGATCAACAATTCCATTCATAAGTGGAATTTCTGGTCCAACGAAAGTTAACTCCACATGATTCTCTTTTGCAAATAAGACTAATGCATCAAAATCATTTTCATCAATATCAACGGGTGTTGCAACATCTCGCATACCTTCATTACCTGGTGCTACATACACCTTTTTCACTTTTGCAGATTGTGCAAACTTCCAAGCTAAAGCATGCTCACGCCCACCGCGGCCGATTACTAAAACATTCATATTTCATCCCCCAATACTTAAATAAGTACAAACTAGAAGCTATGCTCCTAGTTTGTTTTCATATCAATGTAAGTTTAAAAAGGAGGATCAAGAGAACCGAGCAGGTCGAGGCGCATTTGACAGGAGGACACGGAGTGTAGCTTTCCTACATGAGTACCGCACTGGCTATGCAACGACGATATGTTAAGGTTATCTTGACCGGACTTTTTAAACAACCTCTATTAGTGTTTGAAATGACGTACGCCAGTGAACACCATAGCAATCCCATACTTATCCGCCACTTTAATAGAATCCTCATCACGGATTGATCCGCCTGGTTGGATGATTGCTGTAATTCCTGCTTTTGCTGCTTCTTCTAACGTATCTGGCATTGGGAAGAAAGCATCAGATGCAAGTGCGCTACCTTGCGCCTTTTCGCCTGCTTGTGTGATAGCAATTTTCGCCGAACCTACACGGTTCATCTGTCCTGCACCTACACCAACTGTCATGTTATCATTTGCTAAAACAATTGCATTTGATTTCACATGTTTTACAACTTTCCAAGCTAGTTTTAAATCTTTCCATTCTTGCTCTGACGGTTCACGTTTCGTCGGAATTGAAATTGTATTTTCATCTAATGATAACGTATCTTCCTCTTGAACAAGAAGTCCACCTTGTACAGAAGTTAGTTTTTTACTTGCACTTGTCGCTTTTTCAATATTTACAGTTAGTAAGCGTAAGTTCTTCTTACTTTGCAACACTTCTAAAGCTTCTTTTGAGAAAGAAGGTGCAATAATAATTTCTAAGAAAATTTCGTGTAACTTTTCTGCTGTAGCTTTATCAATTTCGCGATTCGCTGCGATAATACCTCCAAAGATTGATACTGGATCCGCTTCATAAGCGCGTGTGTATGCTTCATGAATGTCAGTACCCACTCCAACACCACATGGATTCATATGTTTTACTGCTACTACTGCTGGCTCTGTAAATTCTTTTACAATACTAAGTGCTGCATCTGCATCGTTAATATTGTTATAAGATAATTCTTTACCGTGTAATTGTTCTGCATACGCAACAGAAGAAGTTGCCGCGAATGGCGCTTTATAGAATGTTGCTTTTTGATGTGGATTTTCTCCATAGCGTAAATCTTGTTTTTTCTCAAATGTCACTGTTAATGTTTCTGGGCTTTCTTCACCCATTTGCGCTGTTAAGTAATTAGAAATTAACGCATCATATGCCGCTGTATGACGGAATACTTTCGCTGCTAATTTACGTTTTGTTTCTTCTTTTACTTCACCGTTCTCTTTCAGTTCTGCTAATACAACATCGTAATCTACTGGATCTACAATTACCGATACAAATTTATGATTTTTCGCAGCAGAGCGAATCATTGTTGGACCACCGATATCAATATTTTCAATTGCATCAGCAAATGTTACATCAGGCTTAGCGATTGTTTCTTTGAATGGGTATAAGTTAACAACAACAAAATCAATTGGCTGAATACCTAACTCATTCATTTGCGCTACATGCGTTTCATTATCGCGAACTGCTAATAGACCACCATGAATGTTTGGATGTAATGTTTTTACGCGACCATCCATAATTTCTGGGAACCCAGTTACTTCAGAAATACCAATTACTTGTAAGCCATTTTCTTCTAGTAATTTTTTCGTACCACCTGTTGAGATAACTTCGATCCCTTGTTCTAGTAAACCTTTAACAAATTCCACTACTCCTGTTTTATCTGAAACACTTACCAATGCACGCTTTTTCATTTATCCTTCACCCCTGGTTGTATGTTAGTTAACAGTTGGTTCTTTAACAGATTGAACAATTTGATTCACTGTATTTACGTATAATTTATGTTCAACTTGTTGAATTTTCTTTTGTAAGCTTTCTCTCGTATCCCCTTCAGAAACAACTACTGCTTCTTGCGCAATAATTGGCCCTGTATCCATACCTGCATCTACATAATGAATTGTTACTCCAGTTACTTTCACACCTGCTTCTAACGCTTGACCAACAGCATCTTTCCCTGGAAAACTCGGTAATAGTGATGGATGAATATTAATAATCTTCCCGCCGTAAGCTTCTAGTAAAGTCGGTCCAATTAAACGCATATATCCAGCTAAAATAACATAATCAATTTCATACTCTTCTAGCTTCTTTAATATTTCTTTTTCAAATGCTTCTTTTGACTCATATGCTTTCGCTGAAAAAGCGAAACATGGAATATGATGATAATGTGCCCGTCCAACAGCACGTGCTTCTGGTTTATCACATACTAATAAACTAATATCTGCGTCTAATCTTTTTTCTTCTACCGCATTGATGAGAGATTGAAAGTTAGAGCCGCTTCCAGAAGCAAAAACTGCTAATCTACTCATAGTGCTGTGCCCCCATTAAAGGTAACGCCAGACCCTTGTACAGTACGTCCAATAATACGAGCTGTTTCTCCTTGCTCTTCAAGAAGACGAACGATATCTTTCGCTTCTTCTTCCTTCACTGCAACTACCATACCAATACCCATGTTAAAAATATTGAACATTTCTTTCTCTTCTAGTTTTCCAACTTCTTGAAGTAAACTGAAAATCGGTTGAATTTTCCAAGATCCTAATTCAATTTCTGCACCGATTCCTTCTGGTAACATACGTGGAATATTTTCAATGAACCCGCCACCTGTAATATGCGCCATACCGTATACTTCATGTTTCTTCAATAGTTCTAAAATAGGTTTGACATAAATTTTCGTTGGTTTTAATAATTCTTCACCAAGAGGTAGTTCTAAGCGTCCGTAAATGCGATCTAAAGATAGTTCTCCATCTTCTAGTAATACTTTTCGTACTAAAGAATAACCATTACTATGAATACCGCTAGATGCTAAGCCTATTAATACTTGACCAGCTTCAATTTTTTCACCTGTTACAATTTTCTTTTTATCAACAATTCCAACTGTAAAACCAGCTAAATCGTATTCTTCCGTAGAATACATTCCTGGCATTTCAGCTGTTTCTCCACCAATTAATGCACAACCAGCTTGGCGACAGCCCTCTGATATACCTTTGACGATGTTTTCAATTTTACTAGGTTCAGCTTTACCACAAGCAATATAATCAAGGAAGAAAAGCGGCTCTGCTCCTTGGACAACAATATCATTTACACACATTGCTACTGCATCAATACCAATTGTGTCATGTTTATCTGCCATAAAAGCGAGCATCAATTTCGTTCCCACGCCATCTGTTCCAGATACTAATACAGGTTCTTCTAATGCAAATTTTGATAGATCAAACATACCTCCAAAACCGCCTAAACCGCCTAGTACTTCTTTTCTCATTGTTGTTTGTACGTGTTTTTTCATGCGAGATACCGCTTCATATCCAGCTTCAATATCTACTCCTGCTTGCTTATATGCATTCGCCATCGTTATCTACACCTCGTCTTTTAATTTCTCCCTATCCAGGGCGGGCTGTTTTAAGAAAGAAGCTAGCTTCTACATCAAAAGAAGTAGAAGCTTTTTTCTCCTTATTTCATACTTTCTAAAAGCTCTTGCTCATAATCATAAAGAGCTGTTGGATAATCTCCATTGAAGTACGCCATACATAGACCGCCGTATTTCCCTTCATATGGACGTCCAATTGCATCTACTAATCCATCTTCACTTAAAAATGTTAATGAATCTGCACCGATTATTTCACGGATTTCTTCTACTGTATGATTTGCTGCAATTAATTCTTTTCTCGTTTGAATATCAATGCCATAGAAACATGGATACTTAAGAGGTGGTGAAGCAATTCTTACATGAACTTCTGTCGCTCCAGCCTCGCGAAGCATACGAACAATTCGTTTACTCGTCGTTCCTCTTACGATAGAATCGTCAATCATAACCACTCGTTTCCCCTCAACTACACCTCTTACTGCCGAAAGCTTCATCTTTACCCCTTGCTCTCGCAGTTCTTGAGAAGGTTGAATAAACGTACGTCCAACGTAACGATTTTTAATTAACCCTAACTCATATGGAATGCCTGTTGCCTCCGCATAACCAATTGCTGCCGAAATACTAGAGTCTGGTACACCAGTAACAACATCAGCTTCAATAGGAGCTTCTGCCGCCAAACGTTTTCCCATGTTTTTACGTGCTGCATGGACGTTAATACCTGCAATATTAGAATCCGGACGTGCAAAGTAAATGTACTCCATACTACAAATTGCATGATCTACTTCATTTGTAAAACGATCTACATGAATTCCTTCATCATTAATGATAAGTAATTCACCTGGTTCTACATCACGAATATATGTTGCACCTACTACATCGAAAGCACATGTTTCTGATGCTACAACGTAAGCATCCCCCATCTTTCCAATTGAAAGAGGACGGAATCCATTCGGATCTAGCGCAACGATCATTTCATTTCCAGTTAGTAAAAGATATGCAAACGCACCTTTTACTTTATTTAGAGCCTCTTTTACACTTTCAATTAACGAATCTTTCGTACTACGTTTAATAAGATGTAAAAGTACTTCTGTATCTGAACTTGTTTGGAAAATACTTCCTTCCGCTTCTAATTCGCGGCGAAGCATTTTTGCATTAATTAAATTTCCGTTATGAGCTAGCGCCATGCTATGATCGGAGAAACGGAATAATAATGGTTGAACGTTAGCAACTTCACTTCCGCCAGCTGTCGCATATCTTACGTGTCCAATTGCTGATTTTCCGTTTAAGCCTTCTAGCTCACCTCTTGAAAATACTTCCGATATTAAACCTAACCCCTTGTGACCGACAATTTTCTCACCATTATTTACAACAATGCCTGCGCCTTCTTGTCCACGGTGCTGTAAACTATGCAATCCGTAGTACGAAACTTGTGCTGCATTTTCATGCCCCCAAATTCCGAAAACGCCACATTCTTCATTTAACCCCTTTATTTCAGCAAGCATGGGATTGCCCCTTTCCAAGCCTTTCTCATTTCATCTACATTTGCTGTAAGTAATACTTCATTTTCTTCATTATGAATTGTTACTTCATTTGTATTTGTCACTTCTCCAACTTGAATTGCTTCTACCGCTTTCTCGAATGCTTCCTTATTTTCACGTTTTACAGTTATAACGAAGCGAGATTGTGATTCAGCGAATAATGCTGCTGTTGCTTCCCCATCTAATTTCACAGTAGCACCTAAACCGTTCGCACCAATTGCACTTTCAGAAATTGCAACTGCTAAACCACCTTCAGCAACGTCATGTGCAGATTGAACAAGGCCAGCTTGAATTGCTGCTAATACTTGTTTTTGAAGTTTTAATTCTACGTCTAGATCGATACTTGGTGATTGACCGAAAATTTTGCCGTGCATCATTTTCTGTAATTCACTTCCACCAAACTCAGCTTTCGTCTCTCCAATTACATAAACTAAATCGCCAGCTTGCTTAAATTCCTGTGTTGTTACATGTTTTAAATCGTGTACAAGTCCAACCATCCCAACTGTCGGTGTTGGGTATACTGCTTCCCCACTACGCTCGTTATACATCGATACGTTTCCGCCAATAACTGGTGTTTGTAATGTGCGACAAGCTTCACTCATACCATCTACTGATTTTTCAATTTGCCAGAAGATTTCTGGTTTTTCTGGATTACCGAAGTTTAAGCAATCTGTAATTGCAAGTGGCTCTCCGCCAGAACATACGATATTACGCGCTGCCTCTGCTACTGCAATTTTACCGCCCATTTCTGGATCTAAATAAATGTAGCGAGAGTTACAATCTGTCGTCATTGCTAATCCTTTTTCTGTACCACGTACACGTACAACCGCTGCATCTGAACCTGGTGTAACAACTGTGCTTGTGCGTACTTGATAATCATATTGATCATATACCCACTCTTTACTTGCGATCGTTGGTTGTTGTAATAACGCGAATAACGTTTCTTTATAATTTTCTACTTTCGGCGTTTCCATTTTCATTTCTTGGAATTCAGCAAAGTAGGCTGCTTCTTTTGATGGCTTATGATAAATTGGTGCTTCTTCTGCAAGAGCATCTGCTGGTACTTCAGCTACCTTCTCACCTTTATGGAATAAACGAAGCATTTTGTCTTCCGTTACTTTCCCCATCGTAACTGCTGCAAGACCATACTTCTCAAATAAATCTACTATCTCTTGTTCTCTACCTTTTTTCACAACAATTAACATACGCTCTTGTGATTCAGATAGCATCATTTCATATGGTGTCATTCCTGTTTCGCGCTGTGGTACATCATCTAAGTACATTTCAATACCCATTCCTGCTTTACTTGCCATTTCTGCAGAAGATGATGTTAAACCAGCTGCACCCATATCTTGAATTCCAACAAGTGCATCCGACTGAATAAGTTCTAAGCAAGCTTCAATAAGAAGTTTCTCCATAAATGGATCTCCTACTTGAACTGCTGGACGCTTCGCTTCTGAGCTTTCAGATAGTTCTTCAGATGCGAATGTTGCACCGTGAATACCATCACGACCAGTTGACGCTCCTACGTACATTACTGTATTACCGGCACCGTGCGCTTGCCCTTTTTTAATATCTTCGTGGTTAATTAAACCTACGCACATTGCATTTACAAGTGGATTTCCTTCATAACATGGATCAAACTGTACTTCTCCACCAACAGTAGGGATACCGATGCAGTTACCGTATCCTGCGATTCCTGCTACTACTTCTTCGAATAAATATTTCACACGTGGTGATTGTAATTCACCGAAGCGAAGTGAGTTTAATAGAGCTACTGGACGTGCTCCCATAGAGAATACGTCACGGATAATACCGCCAACGCCTGTTGCTGCCCCTTGATATGGCTCAATAGCCGAAGGATGGTTATGACTTTCCATTTTAAATACAACCGCTTGATTATCACCGATATCTACAATTCCAGCGCCTTCTCCAGGTCCTTGCAGAACGCGCTCACCTGTTGTTGGGAACTTGCGAAGAACTGGTTTTGAATTTTTATAACTACAATGTTCAGACCACATTACAGAGAATAATCCTGTTTCCGTATAATTTGGCAGACGTCCTAAAATCTTTTCAACCATGGCAAACTCTTCGTCTGTTAGCCCCATTTCCGCATATATACGCTCTTCTTTAATTTGTGTTGGATTTGGTTCAAGCATTAACGACATATGTTTCCCTCCACTGTTTTAAGATAGATTGAAAGACTTTTAATCCTTCAGCACCGCCAAGTAGTTCATCTACAGCACGCTCTGGATGTGGCATCATACCAAGAACATTTCCTTTTTCGTTTACAATACCAGCAATATCTGAAACGCTTCCGTTCGGATTTTCCACATAACGGAATGCAATTTGATTATTCTCTTCTAATCTTTTAAGAGTTTCTTCATCACAATAGTAATTCCCCTCACCATGTGCGATTGGAATATTGATCACTGCACCTTTTTCATATTGTGATGTAAACATCGTTTCATTATTTTCAACACGCAACTGAACAGTGCGACACATAAATTTTAAGTTTTCGTTTCTCATTAACGCTCCTGGTAGTAATCCTGATTCAACAAGAATCTGGAATCCATTACAAACACCTAAAATCGGCTTTCCTTGCTCAGCAGCTTTTTGCACTGCTTTCATTGCGTTAGCAAAGCGAGAAATAGCACCGCAGCGTAAGTAGTCGCCGTAAGAGAATCCACCTGGTAGTAAAATTGCATCATATTCATCTAAATTCTCTGTATCGTGCCAAACGTAATCTACTTCTTCGCCAAGCTCATCTTTAATTGCATGGAACATATCAACATCACAGTTCGAACCTGGAAATACTATTACTGCAAATTTCACTGTGCGACAACCTCCTCAACCTCATAACGGAAGTCTTCCATTACAACGTTCGCTAATAGTTTTTCACACATTTCCTTTACCTTTGCGTCAAGGTCAGATACTGATTTATCAATTGTTAGTTCCATGTACTTTCCGATTCGTACATCTTGTACTTCTGTAAACGAAAGACTATGAAGTGCTCCTTTTACCGCTGTTCCTTGTGGATCTAATACGCTTTCTCTTAATGTTACATATACCTTAACTTTATACATGTGAAATTCCCCCTAAACGTTTTAAAATCTCTTCATAAGCATCTGTTAAATTTCCAAGATCGCGACGGAATACGTCTTTATCAAACTTTTCATTGCTCGTTTCATCCCATAAACGGCAAGTATCTGGTGAAATTTCATCCGCTAAAATAATTTCTCCTTCTTCCGTTACACCAAACTCTAATTTAAAATCTACTAATCTTACACGACAGCTTGCGAAATGCTCAATCAATACTTGATTGATTTGTAGAGCCATATCTCGTAATACGCTTACTTGCTCTGGCGATGCAACGTTTAATACACGAATATGATCTTCTGTTACAAGCGGATCTCCTAAATCATCATCTTTGAAGTAAAATTCTACGATTGGTTCTGCAAGTACAGTTCCCTCTTCCATTCCTAATCGTTTTGAAAGACTTCCTGCAATTACATTTCTTGTGACAACTTCTAAAGGAATAATACTCACTTTTTTAACAAGTTGCTCTATCTCAGATAACTTCTCAATAAAATGTGTTTTAATTCCTACTTCTTGTAACTTTCTGAACAATAAAGTTGTAATCTCATTGTTCAAACGACCTTTTCCTGTAATCGTCTCTTTTTTCTCCCCATTGAAAGCAGTCGCACTATCTTTGTACTCTACCCAAACCATATCTGCTGATTCTGTACGATAAATTCTTTTTGCCTTACCTTCATACAGCAATTCTAGCTTTTGCATTTCGCAAGCCCCCTGTAGTTTGAAAAATGTGAATAATATTTTTATAAAGAATGGCACAGAATGACTCTATTCTGTGCCATATGAAATTTTATGCTTCGTTTAATCCTAGGCGTTCAAAGATTGTATCAACGTGTTGCATATGATGCTCATAGTTGAAGCATTCATTAATTTCTTCTTGTGTTAACTTGCTCGTAATACGCTCATCAGCTTCTACAAGCTCTTTAAATTGTACTTGTGTTTCCCAAGCTTCCATCGCTTTAGGCTGTACGATATCATAAGCTTCTTCACGTACCATACCTTTGTCGATTAATGTAAGCATTACGCGCTGAGAATAAATTAAGCCGTATGTTCTCGTCATATTGCGTTTCATATTCTCTGGGTATACAGTTAAGTTTTTAACGATATTACCAAAGCGATTTAGCATATAATTTAACGCGATTGTAGCATCTGGTAAAATTACGCGTTCTGCCGAAGAGTGAGAAATATCACGCTCATGCCATAATGGAACATTCTCATACGCTGTCATCATATAACCGCGGATAACACGAGCTAAACCAGTCATATTTTCAGATCCAATTGGATTACGTTTATGTGGCATTGCAGAAGAACCTTTTTGGCCTTTTGCGAAAGCCTCTTCAACTTCACGTGTTTCACTCTTTTGTAAACCACGAATCTCAACCGCCATCTTTTCGATAGATGTTGCGATTAGTGCAAGTGTTGACATGTAATGAGCATGGCGATCACGTTGCAATGTTTGTGTTGAAATCGGTGCTGCTTCTAATCCTAAGTTTTCACAAACATACTTTTCTACGAATGGATCGATATTTGCGTATGTACCAACCGCACCAGATAATTTACCAACGCGAACTGTATCAGCAGCTTGCTTGAAACGCTCTACGTTACGTTTCATTTCTTCATACCAAAGACCAAGTTTTAAACCAAATGTTGTTGGTTCTGCATGAACACCGTGTGTTCTTCCCATCATGATCGTGTATTTATGCTCTTTCGCTTTGTTAGCTAAAATGCTTACAAAGTTTTCTAAGTCTTTTAATATGATTTCATTCGCTTGTTTTAAGATGTAAGATAACGCTGTATCTACTACGTCTGTAGATGTTAAACCGTAATGAACCCATTTACGTTCCTCACCTAATGTTGGTGTTTCTGATACAGCACGAGTGAATGCAACGACGTCATGACGTGTCTCTTTTTCAATTTCATAAATACGATCAATATCAAATGATGCATGCTCACGAATTTTTTTAACATCTTCTTTTGGAATATCGCCAAGCTCAGCCCATGCTTCACAAGCTAAAATCTCAACTTCTAACCACGCTTTAAATTTGTTCTCTTCCGTCCAAATTGCACCCATTTCTGGGCGTGTATAACGACTAATCATCTTTTTCCCTCCAACAGTTGTTCTTGATGGTCCCAAATATGCAAACTCTTCGCTTTTTCTAGAGCGACTTCAATATTATCATTTAAAATATTAACATGCCCCATTTTTCGCTGCGCTTTTGCTTCTTCTTTTCCATACAAGTGTAAATAGCACCCGGTTAATCTATTCACTTGTCTTAGGACCCCTTCTATATGTTCGCCTAAAATGTTTACCATGACAACTGGTTTTAACAAATTTGTTTCTCCAAGAGGTAAATTACAGATTGCTCGAATATGTTGACCGAATTGACTCGTTTCACATGCATCCTGTGTATAGTGGCCTGAATTGTGAGGTCTTGGTGCTAATTCATTAATGTAAATCTCACCATCAGCTGTAGCAAACATCTCTACCGCTAGTGTTCCCACAAGTTCTAGTTCATCCGCGAGCACTTTTGCATAAGCGATTGCTTTTTGAGAAAGTTCTTCTGTAATGCGAGCTGGAACGATAGATTCATGCAAAATGTTATTTACATGAATATTTTCCGCTACCGGAAATACTTTCGTTTCACCACTTACACTACGAATCACAATAACTGATACTTCTTTTTCAAAAGGCACCCATTTCTCTAAAATGCATTCTGCTGCATTCGCAAGCTCTCGCGCTTTATCAATGTCACCTTCACTTCTTAAAACAACTTGCCCTTTCCCATCATATCCACCTGTCGTCGTTTTTAAGACGGAAGGATATGATAACTCGGCGATTGCTTCAGTAAGCTGCTCTTGAGTTTGAACCAATCTATACGTTGCTACTGGTAATCCCGCTTTTTCAATTGCATTCTTTTCTGTAAAACGATTTTGCGTTTTACTTAACAACTGACTGCCTTGCGGTAAGTACGCATGTTTTTCAAGCCATTGTAAACATCTATAATCAATATTCTCAAATTCATATGTGACAACATCACTGATCTCTGCTAAATGCTGAATTGCTTTTAAATCGTCATATGGTGCAACAATTTCAATATCAGCAACTTGTGCACATGGTGAATTTTTTGTAGGATCTAAAACAGCAATTTTATATCCCATCTCCTTAGCTGCCAATGCCATCATTCTTCCTAACTGGCCGCCTCCAATAATGCCGATTGTTTTTCCAGGTAAAATGATTCTCGTCATACTAGCTCACTACCTTCGCGCACATCTTTTTCAATTGCTTCTCGTCTCAATTCTAAAGCATCATGTATATCATCATGGAATGATCCAAGTATTTGTGCAGCAAGTAAACCAGCATTTGTTGAACCAGCCTTACCAATTGCAACAGTTGCAACCGGAACCCCTCCTGGCATTTGGACGATGGATAATAATGAATCTAAGCCGTTTAACGCTTTTGATTGAACTGGAACTCCGATTACAGGAAGATTCGTCTTCGCTGCAACCATTCCTGGTAAATGCGCTGCTCCACCAGCTCCAGCAATAATAACTTTCAACCCACGTTCACGAGCTGTCTCTGCATATTCAAACATATAATCCGGAGTCCGATGAGCAGATACAACTTTTTTCTCATACGGTATATTTAATTCATCTAAAATGTCACAAGCATATTTCATTGTTTCCCAGTCTGACGTGCTTCCCATTATGACTCCAACTAGTGATTTCATATTAGAATCCCCCCGATTCAAATAAAAAAAGCCTGAAATAGAACAGTTTCTCTTTTACTATGAGAGAAAGCGCTCTACTCAGGCATACGTATCCCTTGTGAATAGAAAAATACCGAGTGACTTTCCCTCATAGTCTAACGAATAACGGTCGTTAGGTAGAGACTTGCAGGCCATATCCCCGCGATTATATGAGGTCTTATATATTATTGTTTCTATGGCTATATTAACAATATTTCATAAACAATGTCAATAAATAATCGAATGTTTTTTTATTAGTTGCTGATAACGTTCGTGTTTTAGTTATATTCAAAAGAAGAATTGCAACTATATGCAAGAAGGAAGGGGAATTAGAATATATATTTCTAGAGATCTATTTTACATATAACTGTTTACATAGTACTTCAGTATGTTTTGATCAAAGTATATAGAACTTATTATTGTAGCGATTTAATTTCTAAGGGGGGAATAATCGTGAAAAAAATAACTATGCTATTATCCTATTTATTTTTCTCTATTGCAGTAATTGCTGTAATGATTGAATACTTATTTATATCATCCCATTTTTTCTACTCTCATTATTTTAAATATATACTTGCGCTAGAAATAATGTGTCCTATCATAGGTATTATTTTAGGAGTACTCGGAAAATCTGGAAAACCAAAAATCATTGCTATTACTTTGAATAGCCTTATTTT
>NZ_JBTIWT010000008.1:0-201559 GCF_054353775.1 Bacillus sp. 5w2
CCACTTTCTTTGTCTACTTTTATAATTTCTACTGAACCTTTATCTACTAATTCGTTCTCTACTTTTAGTGATAAAATTTCTGTCATACCTTTTGTAATTTCAAACGATACTGATTTCGCTAGTTTTTTATATCCTGGTAAGCTCTCTACCTCTACTAGCTTATATTTCCCTACTGATAAATCTGAAACGTTTGCTTTTCCTTCTTTATCTGTCGTTACTTTTGTTACTACTTTATCCTTTTCATCTTGCACTTCGAATGTTACGCCCGCTAATACTGCGCCACTTTCTTTATCCACTTTTGTAATCTCTACTGTTCCTTTATCTAACAGTTCGTTCTCTACTTTTAGTGATAAAACTTTCGTCATACCTTTTTTGATTTCAAACGATACTGGTTCTGTTAATTGTTTGTAACCTGGTAAGCTTTCTTTCTCTACTAATTTGTATTTTCCTACAGATAAATCTGCAATTGTTGCTTTTCCTTCTTTATCTGTTGTTACTGTCGTTACTACTTTTCCTTGCTCATCTTGTACTTCGAAGACTACGCCTGCTAATGCTTTTTGACTGTCTTTATCTACTTTTGTAATTTCTACGTTACCCTTATCTAACATTTCATTTTCTACTGTTAAAGCAAGAGATTTTGTCATACCTTTTTCAATTTGGAAAGTAATCGGATCTACTAATTGCTTATATCCTTTTGGTGCTTTCACTTCTACTAGCTTGTATGTGCCAACTGATAAATTAGTGACTTGTGCTTGTCCTTTTTTATCTGTCGTTATTTTAGCGACTACTTGTCCTGCTTCATCTTGAACATCAAATACTGCATCAGCTAAAGCATCTTTATTTTCTTTGTCTACTTTTTTAATTTCTACATTTCCTGTATCTACTAATTCATTTTTGACTGTTAGCTTTAATGCTGTTACTCTGCCTTTTTCAATTTCGAATGAAATTGGCTTTTCAAGTGGTTTGTATCCTGCTGGTGTTCCTACTTCCACCAACTCATACTTTCCAATAGATAACTCTGAAACGTTTGCTTTTCCTTCTTTATCTGTCGTTACTTTTCTTACTACTTTTCCTTTTGAATCACGTACTTCAAATACAACATCTTTTAATGGTGCTTTACTATCTTTATCTATTTTTATTATCTCTACATTTCCAGTATCCATCATTTCATTTTCTACTTTTAATGATAGTATCTTGGTCATGCCCTTTGTAATTTCAAATGATACTGGTTTTTCTAGCTTTTTATAACCTGGTAAACTTTCTATCTCTACTAATTCATACTTACCTACAGGTAAATCTGCAACATTTGCTTTTCCTTCTTTATCTGTCGTTACTTTTTTAACTTCGTTACCTTTTTCATCTTGGACAACGAACGTTACTCCCGCTAGCGGTGCTTTATTATCTTTGTCTATCTTTGTTATCTCTACATTCCCCGTATCTACCATTTCATTTTCTATTTTTAATGATAAGATCTCGGTCATGCCTTTTGTAATTTCAAACGATACTGGCTCTGTTAATTTCTTATAGCCTGGTAAGCTTTCTTTTTCTACTAATTTGTACTTTCCTACTGATAAATCTGCAATTGTTGCTTTTCCATCTTTATCTGTTGTTACTTCTTTTACTACTTTATCTTTTTCATCTTGTACTTCGAAGACTACACCTTTTAATGCTTTCTGGCTGTCTTTATCTATTTTTGTAATTTCTACTGAACCTTTATCTAACTGTTCATTCTCTACTTTCAATGATAGGACTTCCGTCATACCTTTTGTAATTTCAAATGATACTGGTTCTTTTAGTTTCTTATAACCTGGTAAGCTTTTCGCCTCTACTAATTTGTACTTTCCTACTGAAAGATCTGAAACGTTTGCTTTTCCTTCTTTATCTGTTGTTACTTCTTTCACTACTTTATCTTTTTCATCTCGTACTTCGAAAACTACGCCTTTTAATGCTTTCTGGCTGTCTTTATCTACTTTTGTAATTTCTACTGAACCTTTATCTAACTGTTCATTCTCTACTTTCAATGATAGGACTTTCGTCATACCTTTTGTAATTTCAAACGATACTGGCTCTGTTAGTTTCTTGTAACCTGGTAAGCTTTTCGTCTCTACTAATTTGTACTTTCCTACTGAAAGATCTGAAACGTTTGCCATTCCTTCTTTATCCGTCGTTACTTTTTTTACTACTTCACCTTTCTCATCTTGAACTTCAAATTCGACACCCGCTAATACTGAACCGTTTTCTTTGTCCACCTTTGTAATTTCTACATTACCTTTGTCTGTCATTGCATTTTTTACTGTTATTGGGAATATGCCGTCCCCTGTTACATTTACTTCGAACTCTGTTTCTTTTAATTGGTATCCTTCAGGCGCTTTCGTTTCTTTTAACATATATTTCCCTGGCGCTAACGGTTTAGAGATTGCCTTACCATCTTTATCTGTAACAATATGCTCAACTACTACACTGTCTTTTACTATATCAAACTCTGCATTTGCTAATGGTTTTTCACCATTTTCCGAATCAATTTTCTTTAATTCAATTTGACCCTTTTGCAAAGTATTTTTGACTTCAATGGCTTTTGTTTCACCAGCTTGAAGTGTAACCTCTACTGGAATTGTTGATTTTTGATATCCTTCTGGCGCTACTGTTTCATAAATTTTATACGTCCCAGGAGCTAAAGTTTGAGGTACTGAAAAGCCGTTTTCGTCCGTTATCAGTTTTGCAACAACTTCATTTGCACTATTTCGAACTTCAAATTCGGCACCTTTTAACCCCTTGTTCGGATTCTCAGAATCTATTTTATGAATCGATACTGTACCGTCTTTTGGAGCTTCAGGCGGCGTAACAGTTACTTCTTTTGATGTTAATGTTTTATCATCAAAATGTAATTCCGCTTTATTAGGAATCTTCTTATCTACGTAAGAAGATAAATCTGTATTGGCTTTAATTTTCGCCTTAATATTCAAGTTAATTACCTGGTCTTCATATGACTTATAGTCAAAATTCTCACCAAACGTAAATGTTACTTCACTTCTTTGTTTATCTATATTTAACGTTCCTTTAGAAGTAATATCTTGGCCATTTTGATCATACACTTTTGCCTCTAATACTTCTAAAACATCTTCTAAATCATCACTAATTACCATAGATGTGTATTTAGGAGGATCGTTTGGTATATGTATACCAACTTGGTATTGAATAGCTTGATCGATTTGTGTTAACTGCTGATTCTCTACAAGTTTATCTTTCTCATCAACTATATTTTTTTCAATGCTAGGTGGATTATTGTCACCTGAACCTGTTCCTCCCCCACCACTTACGAATACTTCTCCAACTTTTTCTTCAGTTACAATATTTTTACCTTCTAATTTCACAGTATTTTTATGAGGCTTTGCAGCAGGATTAGTAATCTTTGTTTTATATCTTAAAATATAACCTTTTGAACTGTCTGGAAACTCAATTGTAAATCCAGTTTTCATTGCATTAATTTTAATTTTAGATAAATCTGCTGGCTTAATATTTGTTGCTGCATAGCCATCTTCAAACACAGCCTCTTCTAATACTAAGCTATCTGTAATTAATTCATGTCCAGGTCCTAATGTGTCTGTTAATTTAAGATCTTGCATTTCTGTTCCAGTTGCATTTACATATACCGTCCAGTCTGCAATTGAAGGATCTTCCTGATTATAAGAACCCCATTTCATTAGATTATCTGTATTGGGCTGTGGCTTCGGTCTCTCTGTCGTATTATTTACACTTACTTCTTTATTTACGATTTGACCATCAACGTTAAATTCTAATGGGATTTTTTTAATACCATCATATGCTTCTAGACCAAAATAAAATTCTACGAATAAAGAACCTTTAATGTTATTCTTTCCTTCTACGTAATCACCCATAGTACATGTCAATAGACCCTTTTTCATCTCACATGTACCAACTGTTTTTCCTTCAGCATCTTTTAAAGGAAAACTCATATTCATAAGATCTTTTCTAAATTCTTTTGGCATATCAATTGTGAATTGATCACCACTTTTTATTTTTTCTTTAGCTGACCACTTCACTTCTACTTTCATGCCATCTGAGGCTTGATATGGTTCAGACGTTGTACCATCAGTACGGGAGATATTAATCTCGTCCACTGGATTTTTTATCACAGCGGCTTGAATAACTGGAGCCCACACATTTAGCACTGAAAATAATACTAGAAAAACTAATGAAACCATTGAAATATGCCTTTTAGTACTTTTCATTTGCATAATTCCCTCCTATTTTTTATATTTATATAACAAAAAAAGACCGTCCGGTTGCATCAAAAATGTGCAACCAGACGATCTTAGTAACCAATATGTATTACCGTAGACTCTAAGCTTTGCGGCCTATCCTTTCGAATAGTGTGCTAAAAATATTTTTTATTCTTTTTTTGTTTCATTTTCCTCTTAAACCAAATATTACTATACCGTCTGGACGGTTATAATTCAATACTCTATAAAATTGTTCTATTTTTCTAATAAAAAAAATAATTCACCACTACATTAAATAAGTAATGGTGAATTATTTTACATTATATAGTTTGTATATTCTATTTATATGAATTATAGATAAGAGCTTGAATTACTTTTTCTCTTAATTCGGGGCTTAATCTTCCAACCCCTAAATATTCCGAATACCATAATCCATCTGCTGCTAATCTAATAATTGTGGCACAAACTGAATCTATCTCATCATTTTCTATTTTATGTTGCAGTTGCTGAAATGATTGTTGTAACGGTTCAAGTAATTCAGGTTTTAGCATTAATGCTGCCATCATACTACTACCCAGCTCTTCTACTCTTCTCTCATTACTTAATCTTTCCTCTACAAAAGAACGTACCCACCTTCCTTTCTTCTCTAAGTCTTCCGCTACTTTATTGTGAATAGCGTCTTGATACTCCTCGGTCCCTTTGAGTATCATGCCCTCTATTAAAGCCTCTTTGTTTGAAAAGTGATACAACAATCCACCTTTACTTATCCCCGCCTCTTTTGCTACCGCTTCTAAGGTTAATTTAGCAACCCCTTTACATTGCACAATTTGAGAAGCAGCTTCTAAAATCTTTTGCCGTGTTATACTTGTACTCATTCCTTTTTAAAACCCCATTTCTACTAAATTTATATAAATACGTATCTTATTTTTAATATCGCTGAGTAATAATAAATATTTTCTTTATACAACAAAAGCTTCATTGCCTTTGAATTGTTCGTTACTTCTTCTATTAAAAATTTCCATATCATTCAATATGATAACATTAAATACACAAAGCTGACTATACATCTATACTTTGTGTTTATTCCTAATATATCCATTAGTGAAATTTACTTCCTTCTTTTTACCTTATAAGACGGCGTTACTCCTTTCATCGTTGCATAAAAAAATGTTATTACTCTTGTTACATTGAGTAATAACATTTTTTTAAAGCTATTTAACAAATTTGCTTCCAACTAGCATCCTTCACATCTTCACTAGTCGGCTTTCTAACTGATCCAACAAAACATTCCTCGCAAGCACCAAATACAATGAAATTTTTCTGTGCTTGCCTTAACGAAACTTCATTCGCTCCGCCTTCAAAGTCATGATCGTTAAACTGAACCTCATCATCTTCCCAATAACATATATTACAAATTTCATATGTACCTGGTGGTGGTTCTTCTTCTATTGTTTTATATCCGCAGCATGGACATGTATGTTTCATTTTGTCACTCCATTATCAACTTTTTCTCCCATATATTCCGACTCACAAAGAATGTAACAGCGCAAATCACAGTTATCCCCATGAAAAAATTATTAGAATCTTCATATGTAGTTGGAATCCCTACCGTTACGAAAACGATACTAAAAGCTAAAAGTAGATATAATAATAAAGATATAATATAGCTCAATTTAAATCGTAAAATGATACCTCTAAACAATAGCTCACCAAGAAGACATCCACCTAAAATAATAGGTACTCCGAAATACAATGTAAGGACTCCCATTTGCGAAGTAGATTGAATTACCTTTCCAATTATGTTCGGCGACGTCCCCTCATTAAAATTTTCTATCCTATCATATAAATCAAGTGCCGTTACTGAAATAAAAAAACTTAATATAGAAAATGAATACGGAATTAAAAATTTGCTCACTCTCATTCACCTCACTTTTTCTCTTCCCCATATATTATTCATTATTTTCACATGAAAAAATAGCCCGTCTTCTGCAAAAGACGAGCCATTCCACTTAATTCTCACTTATTCTCTTCTTATACCAATCCTGCATTCTCTCCGCATCTTCTACTCTCGTATGCTCTAATTTATACTCCGATGATGCGTTAGAGAACTTATACGTACATAAATTTGCTCGGCGCTGGAAATATGATTGTGTCTTTTCCATTGATTGGACGTGTCTTCTTCTAACAAGTCCTGTATATTTTCCCACGCTACGATATACAAGCGTGATTTGCTCTCCATTTACACTGTAACCATTTGTTTTAAATGTTGCGTACCCAAGTGTAAAGATGAGGATTGCGAGCGGTAGTAATGCCCACATGATGTAGTGCTTTTCAAAGTATATACTTATCCCAGTAAGCGGGATTGCTAGCATTGCGAAAAAGATGAAACTATCAATGAGATAGCGGCGTAATGCTGTTTTTGGTAATGAAATAATATTTGTATTCAGTTCGTATGGTAATTGTAAATGCGCGAGTAACTGTTGTACGCGATCTTTTCGAATGATAGGATGCAGCGTAACTTTTTCTTTTTCGTCACCCATTCCCTTACTTTGAATCACTTCTACTTGCACAGCACAATAGCCGAATGGCTGACGTAACATACTTTCTTTTATCGTAATACCTTGAATACGATGTAATTTTAGTACAAGCTCTTTCTTTTCAAGCAAACCTTGCGAAATGCGGACTTCGTCATTCCTTCGATTCACTGTGAAATCTCCATGTTTTAGCGCATAACCGATTGTCGATATAATCCACGAAAGGACGATCAAAATGGCTACCATGAAAATCCAGCCATATATATCATGTTCCATTACATACGACTTTACGCCATTCTCTATCCATTTTGGAATGTACTCATCTACTTGGTGGTACACGAAAAAGATTAATGAGAATAATAGTCCAAACTGACCAGATGTAACAGATGCTAATAAAATTTCTTTCCAAGTTAATTTGTATTCTGTCGCTTGTTTTTCTTCTGTAACGATTTCTTTTTCGACTACTTTTTCTGATGTATCTTCTGCTTTCACTTCTGGAGTTGGCTCATTTAGCATTGCAATAAGCTCTGTTGCCTCTTCTACTGTAATACCAGCTAAGCTAACTTCTGCATCATCGCCTCCGCCAGCTGTTTCAATCTGAATTCTCTTTAAACCGAGCATTTGATATAACACGTTAGAACTTGTGTTAATCGTTTGAACACGTTCTTTATTTAAATAGCTCTCCTTCTTCACAAAGAGCCCTTGTTTCACATGCAATACGTTATTTTCAACCCAATATGTTGTGTAATACCATTTTTCAAACGCTGAAAAGACAGTGAGTAAACCGAATCCAGCGGGAATTAAATACCAAAATGGAAACTTTCCATTTAAACTAAACATGAAAATAATGAGTGGTATAAAGTCTGTTATTTTTAATTCTAATAACATCGTGATTGGATGCTGCCTCTTATACATCCTCATCACTCACTTTCGCTAATTCTGCGATTTTCGTTTTCAACATTTCAGCTTCATACATCGTTAAGCCTGGGATGCTGTGAGAAGTTGCCGCCGTTGAAATGTGTAATTCTGCTAAGCCATATTTTCTCATAATCGGCCCTTGTTCAATCGTCACGTGTTGTACACGAATCATCGGCACTAATACGCGCTTTACGACGAAAAGACCGTGCTGAATTTCAAGCTCTTCTTCATTTAATTGATAACTGTAATAACGTTGACGTAGTTTCGGGAATAAGAAGTACGAAAATGGTGCGAACGCAACTGTTAGCCCAATCATCACATACAAAATCCACGCCCACCAATCAAACTTTATCATGAGGAAAAGGTAAGCTAAAATAACGAGGATACCAATCCCTTCTTCAATGACAGCACGAACTTTCCACACCTTGACCATGTCAGGGTGAATTTCATTCTTCAATGGATCCATGTAACCACTCCAAATCTAGTAATCTAATATATGAATACTCTCAAATTATATTTTACATAACTTTACAGGGAATTGAAATTCAATCTTCTTTCTTCTCGGGAATAAAATATCCGAACCAAAGTAGCCAAATGAAACCGATTAGCTTCATCCAACTTCCATCCGCTTGAAAAGCTTCTATCATGCCTGGAATTTTATACACTCCAATGAACCCAAGAAAACCGAGCCACCAGTTTTTTTGCATTTTCACTTTTATTCCTCCTTCATTACGTTTTTCACATTTTGAATCCAAATTTCTTTATACTTTAACTGGAATCCCATCAGCATGTAATTACTCATATTATCGATCACAAGCGCTAACGTATGAGCATTTTCTTCCGTTGCCTGTTGTGAAACAACGTCAAGTTCTACACCTTTCTTCAATAAATCGTGAAAACCATTTAAGAAATCTTCTTGTATTTCAAATAAGCGTTTCTGATACTTTTCATTTCGCGATGCAGTTACGATAAATTCATTTATAACGCGTAATATTCCTTCTTGCCCTTCATATTCAGAGAGCATATGTAAACCATCTGAAATTAACTTTTCTGTAAAGTTTTCTTTCGTATATTGTTCTTTATCGAAATAACTCACGAAATGATACCCAGAAAAAATTTCTTCAAATAAAAAATCGACTAACGCTTCTTTAGAAGAAAAATGATAATAAATAGCCGGTTTTGAAATACCTACCTCTTTCGCAATCATAGAAAGGCTCATCTTCTCAATACCGTGCTCTGCCATAAGTTTAAATGATGCCTCGACAATGTTTTGCGATGTTTGTAAATTCTTTGTCATACTGTACCTCACTTATTTTTACTTACCGGTCGGTAAGTAAATTATAAAATGAAACGAAATGATTTGCAAGTTAGTTAACGCTACGGAAGGAATTTATTGGTAAATACAGAAAAGTATAAAGTAAAAGCAACATATAACAATAAGGAGGATATTCCTATGGGACTTGGTGGTAAAGGTGGTAGTGGTGGCACTGGCGGCGGCTATAGCGGACTCGGTCTTTAACTTTCATCAGTAAGAAAAGCACTGGCTATATAAACGGCCAGTGCTTTCTATTTTCATTATTGATCATCCACAATAATATACGCTGTTCGGATTGGCCCATGTACACCTACGACAAGGTTCATTTCAATATCTGCGCTATTTGATGGACCAGAAACGAAATTCACACAAGCGGGCAGTTTTTTTCCTGATGTATTTTGGTCATGGATCATTTTTGTAGCTTGGGTTAATCTTGGCACGATCGTACTTTTAGGAACAATTGCAATGTACGACTCTGGAAGAAGGCTAACATGTCTTCCCTTTAACCCGTCATTAAATAGTACAACGGTTCCTGATTCTGCCAGGGTCATATCACTGAACGTAATGCCAAGGTCAGCAGCTTTCGCAAATGCTATGTCCTCTTCTTTATGATCCGATCCCCAAATACGAAAATGCGTTGTGCCTTCACTGTTGAAAAGTGGAGTAAGGCCGTACTCATGAAAGCGCTCATCGTTCGCATACATTGCGGATTTAATATTCCATTCTTTTAGTAAAGATTGAAATGTTTCAACTAGATTTTCCTTCGTTGTTCGCTTTACTTCTGTATGAATGACTTCGCAGTGCTCCATTAACTGTACTACAAGTTCGTCTTGCGCGAGTCCGTCAAAAACAGTCCACTGCGGGGCAAAAGACCATTTCGGCTTTTCCACTGCTTCTGGACGTTTCCTACCAAGCTTTTCTGATAATTGGAGTAAAAATTCCTCACGATTTTGGATGGCCATCATCGTTCTCCTTTACGTGTTTTTCAAACCACTTTCGAAACGGTTGTTTTTTCGGAACCGGGAAATCTCTCGCATCTGTCCAAGCTTTTAACGGCCCAATGCCACGCTCGATTTTATCACCTTTCGCAAGAGGTTTTAATGCATACGGAGCGCTCTTCGCCGCAAAAGAAAATAAGCTAGGACTCTTCACTACTTTTTCAAAACCTTTCATAGCCGCATTCCAAGCTACAGGTGATCGTTTTTCTTCTACAATGCGGCTGCGATGTTTAATTAATAAGTCGTGTAACGGGATTTTCACTGGACATGCTTCTGTACACGCACCACAAAGGCTAGAGGCATAAGGTAAATCCTTATATTCATCATATCCCCCTAAAAGCGGTGTCAACACAGCTCCAATTGGCCCTGGATAAATGGAGCCATATGCATGTCCACCAATATGCCTGTATACAGGACACACATTAATACATGCTGCGCAGCGAATACACTGTAGGACACTTTGGAATTCTGTCCCTACAATATCAGAACGACCATTATCCACAATAACTAAATGAAATTCCTCAGGTCCATCTGTCCCGCCAGGCTCCGTTAATCCTGTAATATAACTCGTTAACTTTTGTCCTACAGAACTTCGGCATAGAAGTGTTACTAAAACATCAAGCTCTTCCCATGTCGGAACAATACGCTCCATTCCCATAACTGTAATTAACGTTTTCGGAAGTGTCGTAGTAAGTCTTGCATTTCCTTCGTTTGCTACGATAGAAATTGACCCAGACTCTGCAACTGCAAAGTTACATCCAGTCACTCCTATATCCGCCGCAAAGAAATCATCTCGTAAATAGCTTCTTACAAACCTCGCCATTTCCGTAGGGTCAGATGTTCCAGTGTAATTTAACTTTGTTTTAAATATTTCACAAATATGTTCTTTATCTTTGTGAAGGCACGGAACAACAATATGTGACGGCGGATCGTGGTCGTTCACTTGTAGAATAAATTCAGCAAGATCTGTTTCTAACACTTCCGCTCCAGCTTCTTCAATTGCCTCATTCAAACTAATCTCTTCCGTTACCATCGATTTTGATTTCACAATTTTTTTCGCGTTTTTCTTTTTTACAATCTCTTTTACATATTCCCTTGCGTCTTCGGCCGTCTTTGCAAAATAAACAAAACCACCGTTTTTCTCAATATTCTCACTCAGCTCATATAAATAATAATCAAGGTTTTCTAATGTATGCTTTCGAATTTCTTCTCCTAAAGCTCGCCATTCTTCCCAATTCCCAAGACTCTCAGTCGCTTTTAATTTCTTGCCCCTAAGACCATCTTGTGCTTTCCTAACAGCCTGTCGCATAAATTGATCACCAATACCGGTTGCAGTACGTTTATGAAAGGGATCGTTCCCGATTTTCATTCCCATCTTTATTTCCCCCTCTTATTTTCGGTCTTCATTTAATACTTGAGCGATATGTTTTACATCAATTGGATAGCCATTTCGTGTTAAACGTCCTTTTATATTCATTAGGCAGCTACAATCCATCCCAATTAACAAGTCCGCACCGGTTTCCATAATATGCTTTACTTTTTCATCGACCATTTGTTCAGAGATTTCTGGCATCTTTACTGAAAATGTCCCTCCAAATCCGCAGCAATCATAATTGTGCGGTAGCGAAACTACTTCCAGTCCTTTGACACACTTTAATAATTTTTGCGGTGGTTCTTTAATTCCCATTAATCGGCTCATATGACACGATGTATGAACCGTTGCTTTTTTATGAAGCTCCGCACCTAAGTCTTCTTTCCCTAATACTTCAACGAGAAATTGTGTAAATTCATACGTTTTATTCGCAAGCTCCGTCGCTTTTTTCTTCCACTCCGCTTCACTGTCAGAAAATAAGCTAGAAAACTCGTGAACCATCATCGCGCAAGAACCCGATGGTGCCACAACATATTCTGAACTAGAAAAGACTTCAATCATATGTTTTGCAGCTGTTTTTGTTTCTTTCACGTACCCGCTATTATAGGCAGGTTGTCCGCAGCAAGTTTGGCTTTTAGGAAAATCAACTTCACAGCCTAAATCTTCAAGAATTTCGACGACATCACTTCCGACCTCTGGATAAAAAACATCTGCCACACAAGTGATAAAAATTGATACTTTCATATTTGCACCCCTACATACAATAAAATAAGCTCAAGTAACTCTATTTGTATATTATTGGTAAAAAGATAAAAAATATGAATAGAAATATGAAAAAAAGACTCTCAAATTTGAGCATAGTCATCAACTTTAAAAATGCATTGTTCTTAAAACGAAAAAAACGAGTTGAATTCACATAAATAACTGTAAAAAAATTAAAAATTTTGTTTAGGGGGTACTTAAAGACCTTAGCTTGATAGGCATGTGACGGTGCCTCATGCTCACCAAGCTAGTTAGTGTCTGTTAAGTAAACCTTATGGATTTGTATATCTCATCCATCCACTTTCAGATTGTTTCGCTTTATACTTCCCATAAGACAGAAGCTTCATTGCCGAGCGATTGGCCGCATGAAAAACCAAGTTCAGCCTCCATTCTTCCTCCATTTCACTAGGTGGTGGATTCACAAAAAAACGCCATCCTTTCTTATGATTCTACAGAAAGAATAGCGTTTTTTTCATTTTAGGGGATTTTGTTCAACTGGAAAAGATACCCGAAATATTAAAGCATCTTTGGCTAGATAACCACCTTTACACTGATTCCACCATCGCTCTACTGAATATCAAGTTCACTGCAATCACGATGACTGCACCGATAAGGGTTGCCAATACACGGTCGAACAGAATGATAAACTGGAACGGCTTGCCGGCTTCCATGATCAAAATAATGAGCGGGATCATCGTTGCAGAGTATACAAGATAATTTCGAACCTTTAGAAGAGGTCGAACACCTGCGAATAGTCCGATACTTATAACTACCCCCAAAATTGGTAGACTAGTTGCCAGAAGCAAGCTCGCAACAATCACGCCGATTACTGTACCAAGCACTCGTTGTGTCGTTTTGATTGGAAAGAGTTCTATTTTCCGCTGAGTAAGGATCGCTACGGTAATTGCAATCCAATAGAAGTGGTGCTCGGGCCAAAGTATTCGCAATCCCTCAGCTATACCTAGACATAATGCGAGCCTGATTGGGAATTGCCAACCGGATAGGTGTGAAAGAGAATTCCGCCATAGAATGATTTTTTTCGATATTGGCCCTTTCACATCTCCATCTAACGATGATTTATAACAACGGTGTACCCAGATGCCTAGCACCAAGCTGATACTGACGGTCCAAATCGCCCCTGCTAAGATTGAAAAAATTAGTTCCATCCGGTACTCCGTCTGGTCGACCATGTTGAGGATGATGATCAGGAATATGACAAAGCGTGTTGTTGCCACCGCCAAGGCACGACTATATCCGCCAATTAACGCAGCAAGGCTTACTAGCAGGATCAAGACTCCAAATGTCAGATAGCCATGTCCGAAAGAGAGAACAGCAGCAATCGCAGCGAGCACTACTGATATTAGCGCTGATGCCAACTTTTTTCCGTGATTTATAAAACTCGAACCGACTTTCACGCTACTGACTGCCAAACTGCCGACCGATGCAGCAAAACCAAGAGCGGGATAGCCTAGAACTGTGGCGAACAGAACAGAACAGGTCCGGCCATACCTATGCCGGCGGAAATGAGTTCTACTATTTCTACCTTGGCCTCCTTAGACCAAGAAAACACTTGAGCCCTGTATGTCTTTACATTCATCTATAGCACCTCTTCCGACCCAAAGAGTAGGGTATACAGTTTAATAATAGGCTCTTTCTTTAATCCATGGACATGTGGTGATACCTATGTCCACCAAGCTAATATTTTGAAGTATCCCCAAAATGAAAATTTTATCTTTCCAGAGTTATTTATAATAATTCAGCTCATTTTTTTCGATATGGGGAAATGCCAATTTCTTAAGCTGCTGGCGATGTGGCGAGACCCTACTTATAAGTAATTGATTAGAGGTGGTACAGATATTGTTATGGTTTAATAAGATTTCCGTAAATATATTATAGAAACTGCGCTCCATTCCTTCATTCGACAGGGAATAATAAATATAAAAAAGAAGGCATCCTAACTGTGGAAGTTAGGATGCCTTCTTTCTTATAAAGCAAATCAATTTCTATTAAGCAATCGCATACGATAACAATTCATCGTCACTTCTCCAAGTCTTTGCAGTAATTGATAGTTCGCATATGCACCGACTGGGGCACCGATTATTGGTACGAGCTGAAGCATTTTTGCTAAATCGATATAGTCTCGGTACTCTGTTTGGAACTTTTCCCAGTCCATATGATTTTCTTCTTCTGTATCCCACGTTTCGATTGCTTTCCATATTTCTTTTCGGTGATCGTCACTTGAAAAAGCAAGTTGAAAAACATGAAGGATAAAAAGGCGCTCCTCTTTGTTACTTGTATCAAATCCGTACAATGTTGCGGCATCGAATAAAAATTTAATTTTAATGCCGAGTAAAAGCGGAAAGTCGGCAAGGCCAAGGAGAATACCACCTGCTCCCGTCCCTGCTCCTTCTGCCGCTGCTATCTTTTTGTACTCATCCATTTTTTTACGTACTTCGTCGTCTCGTCTTTGCAGTGACCAGTTCGTCTCTTTTAATTTCGGCTTTATAAAGTTTGACCCGGCACTAATTGTTTGCACCATCATCCGAATCGTTTCTGTTAATACTTTTTGTACTTTCGCCGGAATAAGCTGTTGTACTTTCGTCTGCACTTTCTTTGAGAACCGTGTCATCATAGAAGAATCTTTCATGAATGTAGCTTTCCACTGCTCCAGCTCTTTTATAACCTTCTCTTCATATGTAATCATAGGTTCATTCCCTTCAATTTAAACGCTCAATACGTTTTGCCCCGTATTGATAAACGAAACCGATACTAAATACTATGCTTACGACTAGTAAAATTCCCGTCATCATGAAATCTTTCGTCGCAAGGGCGAATATAACTGTAAATACAACGCTGCCGATCATAAGGATCGCATTTAATAAAGTAAGAAAATCTTTCTTCTTCTCTTCTCCCCCTACCGGATACAAATCAAGCCAAATCTTCATGCGGTGATGCTTCCATAAAGTTAATAGCTGATAACCGATTAAGTATAGGAAAATAAGGCTTACGATAAATCGTCCATATAAAAACGGAATGAAGTAAAGAATAACTCCTCCAAGCGCGAGCAGGCGCACATATAAGCCAAAATAGTTACCAGATCGTAAAAACGTTCTCGTATATAAGTATAAATATGTACGCTTCTCACCAATCATCGAAAGAATGCAATCAAGCCATTTTCTACGTGCTACTCTCTCTTTTAATGCTGGTACATCAACGAACATATTCGCGATGCGGTACAGCAGCATCATTTTCTTACCTTCTTCAGAAATTAAATACTCCCAGTTTAGCGGCTTTCCCTTCACCATTTGATGCAGGATAGCGAGATATAACACCATAAGAAGAACGATTCCGCCAATAAACATAACTGAAGTACGCTCTACAAGGAAGTATACAAATAAGCCGTTTAAAATAAAACGAATGAACCAATCAGCCCTTTGTATATTTTGATCTGTTAAAAATGATTTTTCCCATGCGACGAATAAGTTCCACGCTTTTACAATGACAAACGCGATTACAATCCATATGTAAGCTGCACCTGTTTGTTTCATTTGCTGGAAGTATAACGGAGCAAGCGCTGCCGCCACGATTGCGATTATGTATAACTGAATCATAAACGTAAAGAGAAATGCCTTTGTGAAGTAAGGTTTTAACTTTTCTTCAACTGGCAGTAAGTAAACGAGATCCGCTTCTTTTAATAACGTTTGGATGGATCCCGCCGTTAATACGAGACCAAGCAACACTGCCATAACGAGCGCTGTTGGAAACGAAGGTGTTAACGTTTGTAACCATTGCTGGTAATAGTAGGCTCCTGCGCCGATGATGAATACGAAAATAAATTTCAAATGATCATTAAATACGTATTTACTATATGTACGAACTTCTTTTAGAAAGTGACGAAATCGTTCTTTCCATAATGCTGTGCTATTCATAATCTTCTTCCTTCGTTAATGCAATATAAATATCATCTAACGTTGCACCTGGCATACTAAACTGTGATTGCAGTTCAGATAATGTTCCCTTCGCTCTTACTTCGCCTTGATGCAAAATAATAAACGAATCACAATAACGCTCTGCTGTCGCTAAAATATGTGTACTCATTAAGATTCCTGCACCACTCTTTTTCATTTGATCCATCATTTGAAGTAGGGATTGAATCGCTAACGGATCAAGCCCAACGAACGGTTCGTCCACGATGTAAAGAGATGGTTCCACTAAAAACGCACTCATAATCATTACTTTTTGTTTCATCCCTTTTGAGAAATGAGATGGAAACCATTTCAAACGATTTTTCATGCGAAATTCTTGTAATAGTTGTCCTACACGTTCTTCATATTGTTTTTCATCGACACCGTACGCCATCGCCGTTAATTTCAAATGCTCTTCTAGCGTTAGCTCGTCATATAATACTGGTGTTTCTGGGATGAACGAAAAACTAGAACGGTACGCTGTCATATCATCACGAATTGTTTTCCCATTAATTGTGACAGTTCCTTTTTTCGGTTCCATTAAACCGATAATATGTTTAATCGTCGTACTTTTACCAGCTCCATTTAAACCGATTAAGCCGACAAGTTCGCCTTTATTAACAGAGAACGAAACATCTTTTAGTACAGGTCGTTTCGTATATCCTCCTGTAACATTTTCTACACGCAATAACTCGCTCATACGACACCACTTTCTTCATTAGTATTCATTCTATATTCATCTTACCAAAAATGGCGCTGTACTACATAGTATCGATGTCTTAAAAAAAATTTAAATTTGTTAGCATATATTTTTACGAAAGCGGACATCATAATTAGTGAAGAAGGAACACATTGAAAAAGCGACCACCAATTGATGAGTACAACAACATAGTGAAGTCATCATGAAATGGGGTGTCCATGTTGGACAAAGAAATTTACACATAACCAGATCATTTGTTTCATTTTAGAAACGGGGTGTCTCCGAAAGAGCATATACTGTTTTAAAAAATAAACAATTTCCTTTTATAAAGATTGCAATTCATTTCACTTGAAAATGGGGTGTCTACGGCAGAAACTTTAGCCGATTTACCGTGCATTTCTTAAATAAATGAGGTGTCTGCGAAACGTAAATTACGATAATGCTTTTTCAATCCCTCTTCAGAAAACAGGAAGCTGAGTCAGCTTCCTGTTTTTCGTGTTTGTTCTCTTATATAATTATGGTAAAATACGGCTAAGGCTATTTGAAAGGATGAGATCAATGAATCATACAGCGGATAATTGTATTTTTTGTAAAATTATTGACGGGCAAATCCCTTGCTCAAAAGTATACGAAGATGAACATGTGCTTGCATTTTTAGATATTAGTCAAGTAACAAAAGGACATACCCTTGTTATTCCAAAAGTTCACAAACAAGACATTTTTGCGTTAACGCCAGAAATCGCGTCACATATTTTTTCTGTCGTTCCGAAAATCGCAAATGCGATTAAAGCAGAGTTTAATCCAGTTGGCTTTAACCTACTTAACAATAACGGTGAAAAAGCTGGACAAACTGTGTTCCACTTCCACCTTCATTTAATTCCACGCTACGGTGAAAACGATGGTTTCGGTGCTGTTTGGAAATCACATCAAAATGAATACACAATGGAAAATTTACAAAACATCGCAAGTACAATTGCAAATAGTGTAAAATAGTGACACTATAATAAGAAGTAATACATAGCAAGCCACTTTCCTAAAGTGATTACATATTGCACGGCTTGTTTCTCCACTTAAGATGCCGGGGACTGTGCACTGCACACTTTTCTTTCCCTTGTCTTACAGATATGCATATTTTTTCACATCATGAATACGAACAAAAAATAAGGAGGTTTCCTTTTATGTCAAAAGCTAAATCCTTTATTACAGGTGTCATTTGCGGCGGAGCAGTTGCTGGATTAGCTGTTCTTTTCTCTACCCCTTCTTCTGGTAAAGCTATGCGCAGTAAGCTGAAAGAAAAAGGAACTGATATTAAAAAGACTTTAGCTGATATTACAGCTGATACAAAATTATTAAAACGTCAAATCGTTGAAACTGCTTCAGAAGGTAAAGAAGTGTTTCAAGAATTAAAAGACGATATGCACGATACGCTTTCTAACTGGAAGCAAGATATTTCTCAAAACAAACGACATATTGAACAAGAGATTTTGGACATTCAAAAATCAATTGAGAAACTGCAAGAAGCTGTTCCGGAAAAAGCGTAAACAAATTCCTTCTTAGTTTTTTGCATATAACAAATATTTTTTATATAAATTGACCTTAACACGGCATATCACATAGATATGCCGTGTTTTTATGCATTTACAATATATGTTATCACTTAACATGTATGGACAACACATGTATTCGTGACTCATAAACCGCTTCCATAGTTATGCATGATTTGTATAGAATGTCATTTTTTTAAAAAATTTTCACAATTCTCACAAAAAGACTTTATTAATTTTTATTTTACTGGCATAATAGATAGTAATGAAAAAGAATGTTAAAGTGGGTGAGTAAATGAAAAGTGGAGAAAAAGATTACTCGGTAAAAGAAGCGATGATTTTCAGCCAACGCATTGCTCAATTATCGAAAGCGTTATGGAAATGTGTAGAGAAAGATTGGCAGATGTGGATTAAGCCTTATGATTTAAACATCAATGAGCATCATATTTTAACAATCGCTTATCATTTAAAAGGGGCTTCTATTTCTGAGATTGCTAAGTTTGGAGTTATGCACGTATCAACGGCGTTTAACTTCTCGAAAAAGCTGGAAGAACGCGGCTATCTTGTATTCTCGAAAAAAGAAGATGACAAACGAAATACGTACATTGAAATTACAGACAAAGGGGAAGAATTACTACTTCGCTTAATGGAGGAGTATGATCCTGAAAATAATTCAGTGTTTAATGGGGCTCTTGCACTTCGTAATTTTTATGGGAAGTTCCCAGAAAATATCGAACTGATTGCTATCTTGCGTAATATTTACGGACAAGACTTCATCGATATTTTTGAGAAATCATTAGAAGATATTGAAGAGAACTTTACAGAATCCGATCAGAAGTTAGTTAAGAAGTAATCTATTTATTTTTTCGCAATCATGCTTAAGAATTCATTCATAAGCGGCTTAAATAAACCTTGTTTTGCTAGCGCTTCCGCAGTTTCGTGTACTTCGAGCTGATGTGGAAGCGCTTTTTCAAATTGATCTAACAGCGCATCGAACAAAAGAAGCCCTTCTGCTTTCTCCACTACATATTGCTCGTTCAGTATTTCACAAAGATTTAGTATACGTTCAATATCTTTTTTACGAGCTTTTTTCTTTATGATCAAAGAATAAAATGGACACTTTTCTTCATCAATCATTTTAAATAGTAGGTCTACGTAGTATTCAGCTTGTTCTAATCTTCTAACAACGTCCATTTTCTCCCTCACTTTCTAACACAAAGTCTTCTATTTCTGAATTTTATAACACGAACAAAATATCGTATGATACAATATATAAAGTATATGTATTTTAGCCAAAAGGAGGTCTCGCCTCATGACACTTATAACAGTTGTTTTTGTCGCATTCGCACTTCTTGTTATATTTTACACGAATTTCATGACACATACACTGTGTGAACGAAAACAAATAGCTGCGAGCCGCCAACCCGGTGTCTTTCGGGTTATTAATGTATGTATAACAATTTTATTAATTTCTAGTTATATAGAAATTATATTTCATGGAAAGTGAGGAAGGAAAGCCCTTTCCTCACTTTTTTCCTCTATAAGCAAATTATACCTACTATAACCAATAAAATAAACAGTACAAGTAATAAAATAAGTTGAGAATTCATCCCCATCCCCTCCTCTTTTCTATATATGCGGCATGCGCCCAATAGGCTACACCTTCAAAATCTGACACACACTGGTTAATTTTTCTTTATCAATATGAAATCGAGTCGAAATATGATATATTAAATTTTGTACATATTGCTTATACTATGAAATAAATGACACGCATCTTAACTTTATCCTCAGCCTCGGTAAGCCCTGTTAAGCGCGCTTTACCAACGAAAAAAGCAAAAGTATCAGTGAGACTTAATCGGGCTCTTATGAACCAAAATTCATTGGTGTGGGATAAATTAAAAATACATAATAGTAGGAGTGTTTATCGAATGAAGAAAGCTATGCTTGCCTTAGCCGCAACAAGTGTAATCGCATTATCAGCATGTGGAACATCATCATCAGACAAAATCGTTACATCTAAAGCTGGTGACATTACAAAAGACGAGTTCTACAATCAAATGAAGACACAAGCTGGTAAACAAGTATTAAACAACATGGTTATGGAAAAAGTACTTATTAAAAACTACAAAGTTGAAGACAAAGAAGTAGACAAAAAGTTCGATGAGATGAAAAAACAATACGGTGATCAATTCGATACACTATTAAAACAACAAGGTATTAAAGAAGAAACTTTAAAAACTGGTGTGCGTGCTCAATTAGCGCAGGAAAAAGCTATCGAGAAAACAATCACTGATAAAGAACTAAAAGAAAGCTACAAACCTGAAATTAAAGCAAGCCACATTCTTGTAAAAGATGAAGCGACTGCTAAAAAGGTTAAAGAAGAACTTGGACAAGGTAAATCTTTCGAAGAGTTAGCGAAACAATACTCTGAAGATACTGGTTCAAAAGAAAAAGGTGGAGACTTAGGATTCTTCGAACATGGTAAAATGGTTAAAGAATTCGAAGATGCTGCTTATAAACTGAAAAAAGATGAAGTAAGCGAACCTGTAAAAACACAATTCGGTTACCACATCATTAAAGTTACAGACATTAAAGAGCCAGAAAAATCATTTGAGCAATCAAAAGCTGACCTGAAAAAAGAGTTAGTTGCGAAGAAAGCACAAGATGGCGAATTCATGAACGATCTTATGATGAAAGAAATCAAAAAAGCTGACGTAAAAGTTGACGATAAAGATTTAAAAGATCTTTTCAAAGAGCAAAAAGCTGACGCTAAGAAAGACGAAAAGAAATAATGAATTGAAAAAAGCTTGGGCTTAGGCCCAAGCTTTTTTGTATACTCTTTTCTCTCGATAAATGAAATTATAAGGTTAATTCTCAAATAGATTAACCTTGGTCCTAAATATAGCAGTGATTTTTCAATTATATCGACTCACCAGTAAAAACTGACAGTGATTGCAATCCCCTCTTCAAAAACACAAAAAAACCTTGATCCACGTAGCACGGAACCAAGGTTTATCTTATTATCATTGATTAAATGAAAAAATTATGTTAAATTAGTACAGAAACACGTTTTCTAAAATGAAAGGAACGTATTTATCCGTATCTTAATTGTACACCAAAACACATCTTCAGTCAACCTCTATTTTTCACTTTTAAAGGAGTGCTTACCGTATGAACAAAAAACTTGATTTAGAGCAAAAAAGATTGGATACCGTAATAGAAACAATTACGGAGCAAATTGATAAACTGGAAAACGAAACTGGCAGACGCCGGGCAGAAGTAATCCATATTCGTAAACACTTCTGGGATGACGTGAAAGTGAATACTGATACTTTTGATGATTATCTTGAAACAGTTATCAACTTAAGACAACAAGCTCAGTCACTAGCTGTCACACAAATTACCCATAAGCACACCTTTAATCGACTTGCCGCATTAAGACGCATGCATAAAGCACCTTACTTCGGACGAATTGATTTCAAAGAAGAAGGAGAATCTGCTGCAGAGAAAATTTATATCGGCGTAGCTACACTTACTGATGCAAGCGGAGAAAACTTTCTTATATATGACTGGCGCGCACCCATTTCGAGTGTGTACTACGATTATCCACCAGGACCAGCCGAATATAGTACACCAGGAGGCGTAATCCACGGTAATGTGGAGAAGAAATTACAATACATTATTCAAAATGGCGAGATTGATTCTATGTTCGATACGAGCCTTACAATTGGTGATGAAATCTTGCAACAAGCGCTCGGAAAAGGTACGAACAAACACATGCAAAGCATCGTTGCTACAATTCAGCGCGAGCAAAATGAAATTATTCGTCACGATGAAGGCCGACTCCTTATCGTGCAAGGAGCTGCTGGTAGCGGTAAAACGTCAGCTGCGCTGCAACGAATCGCCTACTTACTATATAAATATCGCGAATGGTTAAAAGCAGATCAAATTATTCTCTTCTCCCCTAACTCTATGTTCAACAGCTACGTATCTAACGTATTGCCTGAACTCGGTGAAGAAAATATGCAGCAAGTTACATTCCAAGAATATTTAAACCATAGACTAAGTAAGTCATTTGACGTTGAAGATCCTTATGAGCAATTAGAATATATGTTAACTGAAACGAATAGCCCTACCTATAAAACGAGAAATGCTAGCATTCGATTTAAAGCATCTACTCAATTTTTCGAGATGATTAGAGCGTACAGACAATCCCTTGAATCTTCAGGCATGCTATTTAGAGGAATGAAATTTAGAGGAAAACTAATTGTTTCTGCAAAAGAAATTACAGAGCAATTTTATAACACTGACTCCTCCCTCCGCTTCCATAGTCGAATTGAGAAGTTAACAGATTGGCTAAATAAACAAATAGATGCACTTGAAAAGACAGAACTGAAAAAACCTTGGGTAGAAGAAGAAATTGAACTACTTAGTAAAGATGAATATCAAAAAGCTTATAAATACTTGCAGAAAAAGGGCGAGTTTGACGACAACTCCTTTCATGATTTTGAGAAAGAAACGAAAGTACTTGGACGTATGATTGTCCGCAAAAAATTGAAGCCACTTCGTAAAGGTGTTCAAACATTGCGTTTCATCAATTTCACAGGCATATATAAACAACTCTTCACAGATGCATCATGGGTTACTGGAGAAAAACCGAAAGAGTGGGATGATATTTGCTCATTAACAGTAAACATGCTCGATGAAGGAAAGCTATATTACGAGGATGCGACTCCATTTTTACTTTTAAAAGAGTTAATTGAAGGCTTCCAAACGAATAGATCGATTAAACACGTACTCGTAGACGAAGCGCAAGATTATTCGCCGTTTCAGTTCGAGTTTTTAAAACGTCTCTTCCCTGCTGCAAGAATGACGGTACTTGGGGACTTTAACCAAGCGATATTTGCCCATGCGAGTGAAGCAGTGAATTTCAATACACTTACTAGCTTATACGGACCAGATGAAACGAACGGCATCAACTTAACTCGTAGCTATCGCTCAACAAAACCAATTATTGAATTTACACGTGCCCTCGTACCAGAAGGAGAGAACATTCACGCCTTTGAACGTGACGGCGAGAAACCTACAGTGACGAAAGTATCAAATGAAAGCGAACTGCACGAACATATTACTGCCAAAGTTGCTGAACTACAAAAACAACAGCACAATACGATCGCAATTATATGTAAATCCGCTGCCGAAAGTGCCGCTGCCTATGAGGCACTTAGTAGCATTGAAGGTATTAAACTTGTGAAGAGTAGCTCAGCCGAGTATGAGCAAGGCATTGTCGTGATTCCTGCTTACTTAGCGAAGGGTATCGAATTTGACGCTGTTATTATTTAC
This sequence comes from Bacillus sp. 5w2, assembly GCF_054353775.1. Taxonomy (NCBI): domain Bacteria; kingdom Bacillati; phylum Bacillota; class Bacilli; order Caryophanales; family Bacillaceae; genus Bacillus; species Bacillus sp. 5w2. Next base: position 23,696 of record NZ_JBTIWT010000008.1, read on the forward strand.
GATGCCTCTCAAGATGTGTATAGTGATGAAAGTCTACGCAGATTGTTCTACACTGCTTGTACGCGCGCGATGCATGAATTACAACTATATAGCGTTGGTGAGGTTAGTCCTTTTATACTTGGGGCTAATTCGGAGAGTTTTGAACTTATTACACCTTGATAACAATCAGGGTGTTTCTTTTTTTGTGCAGGACTTACACCTTTAAAGTAGAATATATCTTTTTTTAAAGTGACGTTATTTCCTTTTAAAAACAAGTATGAATGCTAAACTATCATAAATATAATGGCAAATCCAACTGATCGCCGAGCTACATTAATTCAACTTACTGAACGCGCGCACTCCAATATGGAGAAGGCGCTCACTTTCCAAGATAAGGTCGCAAACGATATTTTGCAAAACCTCACATTAGAGCAACGTGAACAGTTTTTTGAACTTCTATTACTATTAATAAAAGATAAGCAAATTCCAGATTCATGCGGAGAAGTTGAAAACGGAAAAAACTTGTTAAGTGTGTAAATAAAACCACCTATTCCCTAAAGAAGATAGGGAACGGATGGTTTGTTTTTTTAAGCTGATTTTCTCGCTGGAATATCTTTACGTCGATATACACTTAGTACGATTCCCATTATAAATGCATGAAATAAAGTAGGTGTTAATCCATAACTAATAAAAGGTAAGGATATAGCAGTAATCGGTAATAAACCTAAAATCATACCAACGTTATAAAGGAATTGAACTACGAAAAGAGTCATTCCTCCAATGAGAAGCAATTTACCATACCGGTCATTTATTTTATAAGATATGAACATTAACCGCGCTACAAAAAGAGAAAGAATTAAGACAAGAACCAGCGCAAGCACATATCCATAATAATAAGTTAAACTTGCAAATACAAAATCAGTATCTGGATTAGGGATGAGCTTTACATCTCCATATGTACCAAACCAACCTGCTGACGACATTACCTCTTTTAAACGTATATACATAAATCCTGCGCCCTGTGCATCACGCTCTGGATTCAAATACCCTAAAAATCTATCCAAATGATATCCTTTTACTGAGGGCCAGGAAAAAGACGCCCTTATAATCAATAAACAGATTGGTACAATTGTAATAATTAATGCCGTTTTCTTTCCTAACTTACTCCACCAAAGCATAACGAATACCATCGTGATATAAATAAAAATCACTGAAAAAGCTGCGCCAATTAAGAATAAATACAAAGAAAATAAATACAACACTACAAGATACCTAACTTTCAATCTATTGTTATTGAAAAAAGAAGCCCAAGCTAAAAAGAAGAAAGGTACCGCCATTAAACGGTCAATTGCAATAGGACCAACTTTTATTATCGGTTCTCCAAGCATCCCAGCATTCGGAAAGCAGTATAGCATTAACAAGATAAGTACCCCAATTGTATAAAACAGCCATCCAAATCTCTCTAACTTCCGATAATCAATCAGCATCATCCCTAATGCTGTTGCAATACTAAGAACAACAGATATCACCTTATCCATTAGTAAATCATTCATATATCCAAAAGCTATAACTGGCAAAAAACCTAACCCCATCGCAGCCACTAATAAACCAATTAAGAACCAATCAACCTTTGGCTTATGTAGTTTATTAAGTTCCCGGCCAAGTTTGATCGGGCTTCCCATTTGTTCCACAGCTTTATTTTCAGCAACTTCCTCACTTAACCCTTTCTCTATCCACATATTCTTCGCCTGTTTCAAGTGAAAGTCCAGTTCCGCCGCTACCAAGTCTTTCGCTTCTTTTGATTTAATATGGTTCGTAACTTCTTTTAAAAAACGCTCCCCTTTTTTGTTCAATTTTTTCTCACTCCTGTACTAAGCCTTTTAATATAAATTGTGCCTTCGTAGCATTTTTTTCTGCCTTTCGCAGCATCTTTCTTCCTTTATCATTTAGTTGATAATATTTCGCTCCTTCATGATCCCAGCTAGATTGAATAAAGCGATTCTGTTCTAGACGATGTAATACAGTGTATAGAGACCCTTCGTTGCCTTCAAATGTTTGAATCCCTCTCCCGCGCAGTAGCTGCATCAATTCATAACCTGTTTTTTCATTCATAAGAAGTTGCAACACTGCTAAAAGGATATCTTCTTCCTTTTCGGACGATTGATTGATTTTTTCGCGCACCCGCTTTCGATGCTGATCAGAAAAACTCAAGTGTTGAAACGTTGTGTTCTCCATTGATTTTCGCAAGCCTTTTAATCGATCTTCCATTTGATTATTCCTCCAATCCTTTCTTCAATAGTTCCTTCGCTTTTTTCAGTCTCGTTTTTATCGTGTTTTCCTTCACTTCTATTACCGTAGCAATCTCTTTAATTGATAATTCTTCATAATAAAATAGATAAATGACTTCTCGGTATTTTATCGGTAAATTCATTACCGCAGAAGCGAGCTCACGGTCCTCCGCATTTTGAATGACAGTTTGTTCGACACTATCATTTTGAACCCCCATATAAGCAGATTCATCCCCTGTCACGATCACCTTTTTGTTATACCAACTTTTTATATAGTCCTTACATTGATTAATCGCAATTCTCCATAACCATGTTTTCACATTCGACTTCCCTTTGTATGTATGAAGAGATTTATAACATTTCACAAATATATCTTGCGTTACATCCTCCGCAACCTCTTTATTGTTCACATATGAATACACAAGCTGCAGGACTTCTTGTCCATACTTGCTCATGATTTCATCGATAAGGAGTTCCTTATCTTCTATTTCAAACTCTTCTATCGTTAATTCATCCACAGCATTTCCTCCTTCCCATATATTAGACGACGTACTGTATGGAAAAGTTTTATAAATTTATAAAAAAATACAGATGGCAATGTCCGTACCGTTTTGTTTAACCTTTATTTCAAGTACTCTTGATTTCATAAAATCCATGTAGCCCTTTAAACTCTGCATAGGAGACAGCCACTTATTTATAAGTACTACTCCATCTCCATCTAAAGTTCAAGCTCATTTTCACTTCCACATAATATTTTTAATCGTACTTATACTATATCTCTAACTTAAATCCACTTTCTCATGGTATAACTTCATTAATCTAGTCATTCGAATGTAACGATAAAAACATGTACTATACGGAGGCCAAAACTAATAATGCCAAAGAAAAAAATCATAACTTTACTAACCACCCTAACATTAGCTTGCGGATGCACAGTAGCACTAGATTCGCCCAACCAAACTAGTACTGCTTCTCTAAAAACGGAGACTTTCACAGGATATGTTATTTCAATTGACACTGTATACATACTCGTTGCAGATACCCCTACAAAAAAGGAAGCACTTTCCTACTCCGAGGTGGAAGCAATGAAATTTATTCCAAATAAACTATTAAAACTTCCTATCGAAAAAAATAGGAATTATCAATTGGGGGATAAACTCGTTATATCTTTCGGCGCAACGACTCAATCTACACCTCCAATTGCAAATGATGCTACGATTGAAAAAATACCTAATGAATAGCAACCTTAGGAACTCTCGATTTCATCAATTACAACTCCCTTTTTAAAATAATATTTTTTTGCGAAATCATTCCCTCAGCAAATTACATATAATAAATCGAATAGTCATTACACTACATTCACCTAAAAAGCGTCTTCCTCCCAAGGCGCTCTTTCATTTTGCAATAAGGATTTTGCCTTCGTTTTCTATAGTCAATATTCCCCTCACCGCTAAATGAAAAAGAGAACTCATTTCACCGAGTCCCCCTTCTTCCTAATACTCACTTAAAGAATCTAATATCTCATGGCCATACAAAGAGGGATTCATAATATCAAAACCAATAAATTCTTCATACTTCTTATCCGCAAAATAAAATACAACATGATGAAATGCTACTTTTTGCAAATGATTTTCCTGAGAAACCCGAAATGAGTATATGTAGTTATTATCATTTGAAGTTTTCTTTATATATATTTTACTCCTATTTGTTAATCCTTTTAATTTACTTGCATTTTCTCCAAAAAACTCAATCCCAACTATACGATCAAATTGATCTATATCTAAATTCAATTTCGGATTTTCTTCCAATTCTTCAGTCGATTCAATCTCAATTTCTGAAGTAAATGGAATTACATACAGATATGCCATCTGGATTTCAGGGTCATAGGTAATTAATTTTTTCATGATACAACTCATATTGGTATCTTATTTTTTCATTAAATCTATCTTTATAAACTAAATATTAGGTTTTTTGGTTATAAAATACAAGTATAGTATTTGAAGTTCTATACATAACACAGCTGCTTTTTCTAGTTCTGCTGTGTATTTCATTTGAACGTTGTTATCAGTATCCCTATTTTTTTAATTATGTTTGTTTATTTAACAAGGAACAAATTGTAAGGAGAATTATAAGTTACTTTTTAATCATTTTTGAAAATGGCATTCCGAAAGTTGGATTAACAAAATCTGATGCTACATTCTTGATGGAACAACTTAATGAAATTAAAGAAAAGAAACGTAACTCAAATGAAAACCTTAGCTTGTAGGCACCTCACAAACAAGTTGTATATGAAAAACCACACTTTACACAATAACCAACCATTTAAAACTAGGGCTTTTCATCCATATGTCTTGTTCCCTATTTTAAAACATAATACAATTAATGCGTAACTTAATAAGCTATAACTAGTAGGTGTGGTAATCATCTCTTCCATTTTGAAAAAAGGGGGAGGTGATAAAATGATCGCGATGTTTGTAATTAAATTAGTGTACGGTATCCTAACCGGAGCTGGCGTTGTCATCGGTAGAAGATACGTCGGTCCGTGGCTAATTTCTGTATACAAAAAAGCGAGAACCACCCTGCTTCGTGGAAAAGGTAAGGGCGGTTCTCGGCTAAAACGTTAATGTAATTGTCTTATAACCGCACCTACTACCACCACAATAGCAAGTTAGGTTACACAAGGCAGAAGTTTCTCAGGCTTCTGTCTTCTTTATTTTATGCAAAATTCATACTAAATACTCTATCATCATTGTAACACATTTTATTTATTTTTAGTCAAGATGAAAACCACCTGAAGGGCTTCCCTCCAGGTGGTTCTCTATTTTATGCTAATGCAGCTGCCTGTTCTTGTTGATCTACAGGAATGACAGCGTCTGTTAATGCTTTTTCTAATTCAGCTGTGTATTTCATTTGCTCTTCTTTGCTCCAGCCTAGTTTCGCAGCCATGTAGTTGATTACTGCTTCTTTCCACTCATATACCCAGTGGATGTTGAAGAATACAGCGCCTCTGCGGCGTACGAAGAAGTCAACTGGTTTTGCTGTCATTTCATAATCCATTGCGTATACAAGTGGGATTAGAACGTCAAGCGGCATGTTGTATTCTTTCGCTTCGTCTTTATGTTTTTTCGCTAAGTCGAACAGTACGTCAACGTTAGAGCCGTAGAATTTCGCGAATTCTTCTGCTTGTGCTGTCGTTAAACCGTATTTCGTACCTTCGCCTGCTTTTTTCGCAACGAATGCTGGGAATCCGTGTGAACCATCTACATGTCCACCAGAGATTGGCATATGTTTCGTGTCGCTCTTCGGATATGCACTATGACCTTCTTTTTGTAGTAAGTTCGTTACGTAGTCTACTACCATTTCAGCCATTTTGCGGTATCCTGTTAATTTACCACCTGCGATTGTAATTAAACCAGATTCAGAAGTCCAAATTTCATCTTTACGAGAAATTTCAGATGCGTTTTTACCTTCTTCGTAAATTAACGGACGTACACCAGCCCAGCTTGACTCCACATCTTTTTCTGTAATTTTCACACTTGGGAACATGTAGTTAATCGCGTTAATGATGTATGTGCGATCTTCTGTTGTCATGTGTGGTACAGCTGCATCTTTATCATAGAACGTATCTGTTGTACCTACGTATGTTTTTCCTCCGCGAGGAATCGCGAACACCATACGTTTATCTGGTGTATCAAAGTAAATCGCTTGCCCTAATGGGAAACGTTTTTGATCAATGACTAAGTGAACACCTTTTGATAATTGAAGTACTTTCCCTTTTTTAGAGTTATCTTTTTCACGAAGTGTATCTACCCAAGGACCAGCTGCGTTTACAATTTTCTTACCGTAAACTTCGTACACTTCTCCGTCTAGTAAATCGATTACACGTACACCGCATACTTTCCCATCTTTATATAAGAAACTGTCTACTTTTGCGTAGTTAACAGCTTTCGCACCATGCTCAATTGCTTCTTTCATTACTTCAATTGTAAGACGCGCATCGTCTGTACGATATTCTACGTAGTAACCGCCACCTTTTAATCCTTCTTTTTTCACAAGAGGCTCTTTGTTTAATGTTTCTTCACGGTTAAACATCTTTCTGCGCTCGCTTCGTTTTACACCTGCTAAGAAGTCGTATACACGAAGACCAATTGATGTACTGAATGATCCGAACGTACCGCCTGTATGGAACGGAAGTAACATCCACTCTGGTGTTGTTACATGGGGACCGTTCTCATATACAATCGCACGCTCTTTCCCCACCTCTGCTACCATTTTCACTTCAAGTTGTTTTAAATAACGTAGACCACCGTGTACAAGCTTCGTTGAACGACTTGATGTACCTGCTGCAAAGTCCTGCATTTCAAACACAATTGTTGATAACCCGCGTGTTGCCCCATCTAATGCAATACCAGAACCAGTAATACCTCCACCAATTACGATCACATCTAACTCTTGTTTATTTACTCCGTTTAATACGTCTTTACGTTGTGTACTTGAAAATTTCATGGTAATTCCTCCCTTTGATAACGAAAAAAGAGACCACAAACTCCGCTATAGATTTCGCCTCTATAGCGCGTTGTGGTCTCTCCAAATCTCCTACCGAATTATTAACTTGTCACCATTATAACACTGTTTATGATTATTTGAAAGCTTTTGTTGCTTCAATTGCTTTTTTCCATCCAGCATATAGCTCTTCGCTTGTTTCCGCTTCCATCGTTGGTTCAAAGCGTTTGTCCATATGCCACTGTGATTTAATTTCATCTTGGTTTTTCCAATATCCAACCGCAAGACCAGCTAAGTATGCTGCACCTAAAGCAGTCGTTTCGTTGATCACTGGACGCTCTACAGGAACATCTAAAATATCACTTTGGAACTTCATTAAGAAGTTATTTTTAACAGCTCCGCCATCAACGCGTAATGTTTTCAGTTCAATACCTGAATCTGCTTCCATTGCGCATAATACATCTTTCGTTTGGTACGCTAAAGATTCTAGTGTTGCACGGATGAAATGCTCTTTCGTCGTACCGCGCGTTACACCAAACATAGCGCCGCGTACTTCACTATCCCAGTAAGGTGTACCTAAACCTACGAATGCTGGTACAACGTATACACCGTCCGTTGATTCAACGCGAGAAGCATATACTTCACTCTCACTTGCATCTTTAAACATGCGCATTCCGTCACGTAACCACTGAATTGCAGAACCTGCTACGAAAATACTTCCTTCTAATGCGTAGTTTACTTTACCATCTATTCCCCATGCAATTGTTGTTAATAGACCATGCTCAGAAGCTACTGCTTTTTCACCTGTGTTCATTAACATGAAGCAACCAGTTCCGTAAGTATTCTTCGCCATACCTTCAACAAAACAAGCTTGTCCAAATAATGCCGCTTGTTGGTCACCAGCTACACCTGCGATCGGTACATTTTGACCGAAGAAGTGATAGTCAATTGTTTCAGCATAAATTTCAGATGATGGACGTACTTCTGGAAGCATGCTCTTTGGTACTGTTAACATGTCTAGAAGCTCATCATCCCACTGTAAGTCATGAATGTTAAACATTAATGTACGTGATGCATTTGAGTAGTCAGTTACGTGCGCTTTACCACCAGATAGTTTCCATACAAGCCACGTATCAATTGTTCCGAATAATAGATCGCCGTTTTCTGCTTTTTCTCTTGCACCTTCAACGTTATCTAAAATCCATTTTACTTTCGTACCAGAGAAGTATGCGTCAATTAAAAGACCTGTTTTTTCGCGAACCATTTCGCTATAACCTTTTTCTTTTAACTCATCACAAATTTCAGCTGTTTGGCGAGATTGCCATACAATTGCGTTGTAAATTGGTTTTCCAGTCGTTTTATCCCACACAACCGCTGTTTCACGTTGGTTCGTAATACCGATACCAGCGATTTGTTCTGGTTTTACATCTGCTTCACTTAAGCAAGTTGCGATAACTGCTAAAATAGATCCCCAAATTTCTTGTGCGTTATGCTCTACCCAACCTGGCTTCGGAAAATGTTGTGTAAACTCTTTTTGAGCTGAATGAACAATTTCACCTTTTTTATTGAAAAGAATTGCGCGTGAGCTAGTTGTTCCTTGGTCTAATGAAAGAATATATTTTTTCATAATGGTTTCCCCCTATGCTACTTTTCTACTATTTGTGTTACTTTCACTTTTTTTACTTGTCATATAAGAGATTGCTAGTACAATCACAGTTGCGATAATCACATAAATAAGTGCTGAGTTTTGTTTTCCTTCAAATACAACTTGATGGAATAAACCTGCAAGTGATCCTCCTAAAATTGGACCAACTACTGGAATCCATGCATACTTCCAATTTGAACCGCCTTTTCCTGCAATCGGAAGGAGGAAGTGTGCAATACGCGGACCTAAATCACGAGCCGGGTTGATTGCGTATCCTGTTGTTCCACCTAATGATAAACCAATACTTACAATTAAGAAACCTACGATGAATGGATTTAAACCATCTGCAAATTTATTTGCTCCAATTGCTAATATACCAAATACTAAAACGAATGTTCCAATCATTTCACTTAAAAGGTTTGTAAATGTGTTCGGAATTGCTGGACCTGTTGCAAATACACCTAATTTTGTTCCTGGATCTTCTGTTTCTTTCCAGTGTGGTAAGTAATGTAAATATACAAGAACTGCCCCGATAATTGCCCCAATCATTTGTGCTGCGATATAACCTGGTACGTCACTCCATGGGAACGCTCCCTTAAATGCTAATCCTATCGTTAAAGCCGGATTCAAATGTGCCCCACTAATTGACCCTACTGCATACGCTGCAACTGCTACCGCTAAGCCCCAGCCCATTGTAATAACAATCCAACCAGAATCTTTCGCAAACGACTTCTTTAAACTTACACCAGCGCAAACGCCGCCACCAAGTAAGATTAACAACGCAGTCCCTACTAACTCTCCTAAAAATGCTGACATAGTATCCCTCCACAATCAATTTAAACGCTTCCAAATGTGATAGAGGTAAAATGAATGGCCATTCGTTTTTGTCAAAAGAAAAAGACCCACAGCTTTGCACGCTTCTATATAAGTTTATATAGAAACAATGAAATGTGGATCTCTACTTTTCTCCGTCACGTTTATTAACTTGTCTATAATGTTAACCTCTCATGAAAGCGGTGTCAACAGAATTTTTTCACATTTTCGTCACTTTTTTTGGTAATGTTTCCATAGTTCGCGTTTTGATGTCGTAATTGCTGTCGCACCAGCATTTAACGCTTTCTCCACATCATCAACTGTACGAATGAAACCACCTGCTAAAATTGGTAAACCAGTGCGCTCCTTCACTTCAGTAATAACATCCGTTAACGCTCCTGGAAGCACCTCTATATAATCTGGCTTCGTCTTTTCTAAAAGATTACAACTCTTCTCCATTGCACTAGAATCAATTAAAAAAATACGCTGAATTGCGACAACACCCTTTTGCTTCGCCTTCATAATTACGCTCGCCTTTGTCGAAAGTAACCCGTACGGTCTAAACTCTTGGCATAAATATTCCGTCGCATGCCCATCACTCTGCAAACCATGAATTAAATCCACATGTAAAAACACCTTTTTACAATATTGCTTCGCAAGTGATATAACACTCTTCAATTGACCGACATGAATATCTAAAATAACGATATATTCATACGAACTATGTAATAGCTTTTCCAAATCTTTAATTTGCCTCACTGCCGGCAAAATCTTCTGTTCATGAAATTCCATTCTAAATGTCCCCTTCTTTATGTCATCCTATCCTTTATAGTACACAATTTAAGTGAAAAGAACAGCTAGTGTAGGGGATTTCTTTCCTCTATCTATATATTTTCTTCAACTTATCAGAAGCCGTGCCACCTATGATCATTAATATAAGAGGTAGAAAGTTCATTACATACGGTGCGTCCGCTATAATGGTAATGCTCGCTCCGGCAAATTTATTTAACATCCATACAACGATTTTTGTAAGAAACAGAAATACTCCCAGCATGAATAGACTATCGAAAAACACCTTCCATTTTGGATATGCTAATTGCTTACTATCTTCAATTACTTTCTGCGTCAACTCTTCATCACTCCTTAGCATCTCATCAATCGTAATACCGAACAGATCGCTTAAATGAATAATAATTTCGATGCTCGGATAGTTCTTTCCCGTCTCCCATTTCGAAACAGATTGCCTACTTACATGAATTTTTTCAGCCAAATCATTTTGCGACCAATTTCGTTTCTCTCGTTCTTGTTTTAAGCGTTCACTAAAAATCATACTGTGTTTATCACCTCTCTACGTCTAGTATGGACAAATAACTGATGAAGAGTAAAGCTAGTTGTCGTTGCGTAGCCTGTGCAACTTGTGCGTTACAGCTTGTAATGGCGCTATTTCATATGCTATACGATGTAGGTTTCATATATTTTTCTTCTATAATAATTTCCCGAACAATAATACAAAGAATTAATACTAATAAAGACTAAATGAGGCATAAAAAATACGCTATCCTTTCTTATCATTCTCCAGAAAGAATAACGTAAAGTTCCATTTTCAAACCTTTTCTTCAAAAAAAAGAAGCTAACAATAAATTGTTAACTTCTCAACTGAAAGTAAAATAGTATCTTTCCTTATCTTCTAATATCTAGGTTGTGATTGAATATTTGTAAGATGAACATCAAACATATCAATGATTTCAAGAAATCTATCAGCTTCACGGAAAACATGATCTGCCAATAATGGGTGAATGATGCTCTTTATTTTGCATTGCTCAATTAAATCACGTGCTGTTTTCTTAAAATCCCGAAGAGATGCAACCGACACACGATTTTGATCTAAAAATTGATCTAAAAGAGGGACTGTTTGGGATTGTGGTTTCATTGATTCTAAGTCAATTGCTTGATACATTAATGCATCAAAATCATTGCTAAAATTCCGAGCTGTATCTACAAGCTTTCTTTCCGATGGATCAAGAAGATGACCAATAAATTTAGCATGGTCTGCCATAATCCTTAGAAAGAAAACATTTTCTTTAATAATAGCATCAGGAAGAGCATCTAATTTCCCTTCATTTAATTCCATTAAACGTTTTCTAAAATAATCTGCTTCCCTACTTGTATGATCAACTAACAGCGGAAAGTTATTTTGTCCTGGCAATTTACATGTGAGAATCAGCCCTAAAATTTTTCGTTTAAATCCCCAAATATTAGTTGCGGCTTGTTGTACTTCTGCATTAAATCTTTTTATTTGCTCAGGATCTGTTTCATTTGTATAGGAATGCGCTATTTGTTCAATATGTTCAAACAATCGATAAAATTGATTCGCCTCTTCAATTAGTTGCGTATCCTCGCATCTAAATCCAAGGCGAAGAAAAAAAGAATGCTCTTTCATAATCCTAGACCAAAAACGAATTTCATTTAATGAACGCTCAACAAACATTACAGATGTAACACCTGTATCAGGATGTAATGATGTTTCATCCCTATGCATTGTTAATCCCCCCCAGTAAATAACACGCTAGTTCCATTCTTATGAGTAGAAATATATATAAATACCATCAATAAAAGTTCATGATGAATTTCGTATACATGCTTTCCAAAAAGAAAAAGGCTACCACCTAGATGTAAAGTTCTACTAGATGGTAGCCATTCAAAATTTCTATTAAAGCAATACCGAATCCTTATCACTACTCTGATTACGTTTCTCACGCTCTTCTTCTAAGCGCTTCATATACACTTCGCCTTCTTTTTCGATAAACTCATTATCCATCTCTTGCTCTTTTTTTGAAGTATATAAAACCATGTAGCCACTTAGTACAATCCCAACAATTACAAGATACACCCACCATGGTAAAGTTTCCACTCCACTTCATTCCTTTCCTTAGACAAGCCTTATTAGTTTCACTGTATGAGGAAAGAAGTGGATTTATGCTTAAAATTTTATCGTTGTGGATTCTTCGCGAAGAACGCTTGTACATATTCCATAAACTCTATTGGTTCCTGGCGAAACGGCGCATGGTATCCTTTTTCAATAATATGGAACGTACTATTTGCAAATAGCTGATGATACAGCTCACCATTTTTCCAAGAAACGCTCTTATCGTGTCGTCCCCATATAATTAAAGTAGGCACCTTAATTTTATCAGCTTCCATCGCAATGCGGCGCTCTCTCATTTTCGTCAGCTGATCATAATGCTCTTTATCGTCGCGACTATTTTTTACTTCATCTTTATTATAATTCGTAATCTCTGTTACCGTTTGAAGATCAGTTGATAACGGCGGCACTTCATAACTTTCTTTTTGCTGGAAAGACTCTATTCCTGTAGAATCTGCCAAAATGAGATGCGTCACTGCATCCGGATATAAATACGCTAAATTGAGAGACATCTCTCCGCCCATTGAATGACCGAGCACCGCAAACTGATCGTATCCAAGCTTCTTCATTAACTTATAATATAAATTCACTTGCGCAGGAAACGAATACTGAAAATCAACTGGCTTAGAAGAACGTCCAAATCCTAAAATATCAACTGCGATAATTGTGTGATCTCGCGCAAGTTCCGGATAAATATCACTAAATCCATCAGAAGAACCACCAAACCCGTGCAGCATAAGTAAAGGTGGCTTTCCCTCACCAATTTGCTTAAAATAAATCGTCTGCCCATCAATCTGTGCCATACTCTCTTTCGTATTTATCTTCATCATAACAGTATCTTTCACTTCTCCAACCTTCGCAATCGGCTTATCAACGAAGTTACAAACGATTAACAAAACGAGCACAATACCGCTAATCATATAAAACTTAAACCGTTTCAACATTCCCGTCTCCTTTCTCTTGTTGCTATTTAAAGTTTTTACATTATTTGGTTGTTTTATGTTCTCTTTTTAACTGTAACCATACCAGTTACAATTATATTAAAAAAATATTACTCACCGCTATTACCGATGGTTATTATGTAACCATTATAGTTACATATTAAAAGTAAGTCAATTCTTTTCTCTGCATGGCCTAAAAATAGAAAAAGGGACTTCTATATTGAAGTCCCTTTCTTTGTTATTATAGTTGGCTTACTCCGCCGCCGTCACCTTTATTATTTGCTGGTGCTCCGCCATCGCCTCTGTTATCTGCTGGTGCTCCGCCTGTGTCGCCTCTAGTATAGTCTGGTTTTGCTGGTGCTCCACCATCGCCTTTATTAAAGCTAACATAGTCTGGTCTTACTGGTGCTCCACCCGTGTCTCCTCTATTGAAACTAGCATAGTCTGGTTTTGCTGGTGCTCCACCCGTGTCTCCTTTATTAAAGCTAACATAGTCCGGTCTTGCTGGTGCTCCTCCGTCACCACGATTTAAAGCCTGGCTCTGATCACCTAAACTACTTAAACCAAATGCTAAAACAGTCGTTGTTATTAATCCTGTTACTATCACACCTAATTTTTTCATTATTTCAAAGCTCCTTTTTCTAAGTATTTTTTACTCGCTTTATTACTCATATAAAAATATTCACTAGCTTTAGAATCATTTGATTCCTCATAAAATCGTATTGCTAACTTTTCAGTATATTCTTCTACACAGTCCCATAATGATTCCTTTTCAAAATATGAGATTCCTTCTAGGACCACTCTTTCTAATTCTGCTGTATTGGATTTTTTATTCAATTCTTTTAAAATCATAAAGCGATATTGAAACTCTTGATTTTTCAATTCATTACAAACTTTTAATCCTAATTCGATAAACTCATTCGCTAATTCTACTCTGTTTAGTTTGTAATTCTCTTCAGCTAAAGTAAATACTCCTTTATAATGCTTAGGTGATTTTTCAACAACTTCAGAAATATGACGAATTGATAATTCTGAAAGGTTTTGACTTCCATATAACCATCCTAAATTACTTTTCACCATTAAAATGTATCGTTCTACTTGTTGATATTGGAAAATATTTAATGCAGAATCGAAACTTTCTTCTGCTAGCGAAAATTGCTTTAAGTCTACACTACATAGCCCGTATATATTTTTACAAAGCGCTACACTTAGTTCATACCCACTATGCCTCTCAAACTCTTCTCTTGCCTTATTCACTTTATCAATTCCTAAAATTGGTTGATATGATTGATAGTAATAATAGCCAAGTCGATAATAAAACTCCGCATGCTCTACTGGATTTGTAATATTCCCTAAAATTAATTCTGCTTTCTCAAATTCTTCACTTGCAGCTTTATAATTCGTCACTAATGTTTCTTTAATCGCTTTAAAGAAATGATAATAATATGTTAAAACATTATCATCAACAATATATAAAGAATCAATTCTATCAAAGCTACTATTTGTAACACTTAGACTATCTACTAATACTTGATAACGAAATTCTAATAAAGAATAGAAAAAGGATATATTCTTTTCCTCTTTGAAATCATTAATTTTCGATTCAATCTCTTCTTTCAAAGATTTTGATTGCACAAAATCTTGCTGCAACATTACACGATACCAATCATCTAAAGAATGTTTCATTTGCTCCCTTGTTACTACATCTACTCCCATACACCCGCATCTCCTTTTCTCAAACTTACAAAATTAGGATATTTATACAATTATCAAAATTGTATAGTATCACCTCTTTTCTATGTATTGAAAAATAATTGTCAGAAAATTTATAATTTAAATGAATTATACCAAATATTTCTATTTCAAAAACTTGAGAAACATTTTTCAAAAAATTTTATAGGCCAAATCAAAAAAGCAAGCAGTTCCAGCGATTCGCTAAAACTACTTGCCCTTCTACTTATTCTCTCTACTTTTACTCTTTAATAAATTCCTTCGTGCTTCTCACTGTATCAATTGGACGAACTAATTTTTCGATTTCTTCACGTTTTGGCTCTAGGAACGGAGGTAAAGATAATTTTTCGCCCAGTGTTTCGTATGGCTCATCTCCCATAAATCCTGGGCCGTCTGTTGCAAATTCAAATAAGATTTGTGGTGCAACTCTTGCGTATAATGACTCGAAGAAGTGACGATCTACATAGCCAGATGAAGGAAGTCCAACGCTACTTATTCTCTCAATCCATTCTTCTAATACAGCGCGATCTTCTACGCGGAATGCAGCATGGTGCACTGTACCAAAACCTTGTCTTGCTTCTGGAAGAACTGTATTATGTTCTACAATGACAGAAGCACCATTTCCACCTTCGTTTACTTCAAATAAATAGAATTCTCCTTCTTGCGCAACCTCTTTAAATAATAGAACTTTTTCTAACACTTCTTTAAAGAAACTAAAGTTCGCGATTCGAATAAATACAGGTCCTAAACCAGTAATTGCATATTCTAATGGAACTGGCCCGTTTTGCCACGGTGTACCTGATTCGATCCCTTTATCTAATTCATCAGATATTAATTGATAGTGTTGATCATCGAAATCAACGAAAGAAAGAGTTTTCTTACCAAATTGCTCTTTAATGCCTGTATGCTCCACTTCAAGACGGTCAAAGCGTTTTACCCAATACTCTAATGCTGCATCAGTTGGAACACGGAATGAAGTTTTTGAAATTTCATTTGTACCGTGTACTCCTTTTGGAATACCTGGGAAGTCAAAGAATGTCATATCTGTTCCTGCACTACCTTTATCATCTGCAAAGAATAAATGATACGTTTGAATATCATCTTGGTTTACTGTTTTTTTAACTAAACGCATTCCTAAAACGTGAGTGAAAAACTCATAGTTTTTTTCTGCACTACTTGTAATCGCTGTAACGTGGTGAATTCCTTTTAATTGGTTCATTTTATATTCCTCCAATGGTTTTCATTTATATATTAAAGTGGTATTTTTTCTTTTATTACTTCTCTTCAATAGGTGCTAAATTCGCTTCAATCTCTGCTCGCTGATTTTCTAGGAACGGCGGTAAATCCAGTTTTTCTCCTAAATGTTCTACATCTCCATCAACTGTAAATCCTGGTCCATCTGTCGCAATTTCAAATAAGATTCCGTTTGATTCACGGAAATATAAGCTTTTAAAATAGAAACGGTCGATGATTCCTGAAGATTGGAAACCTCTTTGTATCACCTGTTCTTCCCAATAAGCAAGCTCTGCATCATTTTTCACACGAATTGCTAGGTGGTGAATGCTACCGCGGCCCGGCTTTTCAGTAGGACCATCTAAATATTTCACAACGATTTCTCCAAAAGCTTCTCCTTTAATGGACTGAAAAATCGCTTCTTCGTCATTTCGGCTAAACTCTGTATAACCAAACATCTCTGTAAGTGTACTCGCCATTTTATCAAGTCTACGAACTGTCATTTCCACAGAACCCATTCCTTGGATTTGATGCTTTGCAGGAACTTCTGATTTCTCCCAAGTTTCCCAGTGCTCTACTTTTTCTCCGTTTGAAACGAGTAGTACGAGACGAAGACCTTCAGCATCCTCAAATTGCAAAGCAGGACGATTTGCATATGTTGTCATTTCACTATGTTTCACATCAAATTCCTCAAATCGTGCTTTCCAGTAATGCAAGCTATCCTCTGAAGGAACAAGTAACCCAATTCGAGTAATCGCATTCGTACCACGGTATGTTTTTCCTACTAAAGGAATTTCGAAAAACGATAGCTCCGTACCTGGACTTCCGGTTTTATCTCCGTAAAATAAGTGATACATTGACGGATCATCTTGGTTTACTGTCATTTTCACACGACGTAAACCAAGTACATTTTTATAAAAGTGATTATTTTCATTTGCATTTTTCGTGACCATTGAAATGTGATGATGCCCTTTAATTTCATACATTGATAATTCCTCCGCTTCATTTTACTAGTCAAGTGATAATTAAAAAATAATATGCTTCTTAGCTTTTCAATTTATTCTCATTATATTTTTGTAAATTCATCTTAGTTTTTACTGAATAAGTTACTTCGTTTTTTAATCGAAAGCAAGTGAGTGTATGTTTTTCATATGACTCAATCGCTTTCGTTACTATCACTTTACATCTCAAGTGATAAAAAAGCAAGTAATTTATCTCAAATTCGAGATATTTTTTTGTTAAATAACATTTAGGGTGTAAAATCATTAATTTCTGGATAGCGTCACTATCAAACTAAAGACTTATAGCTCCCCATGCCCATCAAGCTAACAAGAATACACTACCCCAAAACGATAAAAATGAACTTCGTTGCTATAAAAGATAATTTTTTGTTCCGAGGGAATTATAGAATTTTATATCTTTACAATTATTTATGGGGAGTTAATTCATTTTTTCAAGAATAAGTAATTTCTTAAATAAAAGGTCACGTACCTCTTCCTTATGATAATTAATTTTTGGTGATTGATAAGAAATTTAATGAATGATTATTCGAATATGCTTTCGTAAATCTTAAATGTAGTTTTTGGATAATGTTTGGTCAAGTTGATACTAATACCCTCGATAAACGAAAGAAAATTAAGAGTATTCCGAGAAAAATCAATTAAAAAACGCTCTTAATTTATTTAATTTATTTAATTTATTTAATTGAGTTATCCTTTCATACAAAAATCTGATTATTCATGTAATTAGCATTCCATTAAAACGCTCATTTACAGAAGAACATTATTCAAGTGAAGCCCTCTATAATTCAATTACAACACCTTGAAAGTTTATGATACTATCCTGATCACACTTTTTATATTTAATGTTTTAAGGAAAAAAGCTATACTATAAGCGAAACTAAAAATCAGAAAGGAAATACCAGAACATGGAAAATTACTTGCTATTTATCCTTACAGCACTCCTTATTATAATGATGCCTGGTCCCGGTTTTGCTTTAGTTACAAAAAACACTATCTCTCATGGTAGAAATGGTGGGATAAAGACCGTCTTAGGAACGGTATCTGGAATGATGATTCATACAATAATGGCTACACTAGGACTCTCTGCTATCTTAATGAAATTTGCTATGCTATTTACATTAATAAAATATGCTGGGGCATTTTATTTAATTTATTTAGCTGTAAAGTCAATTAAAAGTGCCTTTTCTAAAAAAGAAGATATGTCAGGTTCAGTGGAAATAAACTCTAAGGATATTGGAACGGTTAAAAGTTTTAGACAAGGATTTACCACGGCAATCTTAAACCCAAAAACGGCTGTATTTTTCCTTAGTTTTCTACCCCAATTTATTGTGAGTAATCAAAGTCATTTCTTCCAATTTCTTTTGTTGGGATTCACATTTACGACTTTGACAGCAATATGGTATTTACTTTATATCTCTCTAATACGTCAATTAAGAACTTTTTTAAGAAAAGAAAAGGTGAACCGTACAATAGAGGGTATTACTGGCACAGTATTATTAGTATTTGGAGTTAGGCTATTTTTCCAAAAATAAATATGTAATAGAGAGATTTTAAAGCTTTCGGTTTTTCCAATAAATGAAGCAATATAAAAAGTATGGCTTTCAAACGGTAAAAAAGTTAACAAACGGGTGCGTTTGTGGAGTAAGCTTCAATAAAATAACCAAACTTTTTATAAAAAAGTGAATCGATTATATTAAATAAGAACATGTTTTGATTAACATGTTCTTTATATTTGCCTCTATATCATGATGGTTGTTTTTTGGCCGCGATAGTATTATTACGGAAAACGATCCAATCGAACAAGAAAAACGTATTAAATACAATGATTTAATCACCAATTCTGTAATTTTTCAAAATGTAGTAGATATCACTATAATTTTATGGCAACTAAAAAAGAAGGTTATCGCTTTTCACGCCAAGATTTAGAAAGGCTAAGTCCTTATATGACTATGCATATAAAACGCTTTGGGGATTATGTAATTGATTTGCAGAAAATCCCCCAACCAATAGAAGAAGCAATCCCTTTATAAACTCAATAGGTCAAAGTTGGAAAAAAGGAAGTCTATGACCTATTTTTACACGTATCTCGGCTGTACCCCATATTGATATAAAGGCGTTATCCTTTCCTATGATTTCTCAGAAAGAATAACGCCTTTTTCTTTTTAGGGGGTATTTTGTCTAGTTAGCTTAATAGCGACGTGGTTCTACCCCTTATAAATGTTACAAAAATCTTTCAAATAGCTCTAACTTGCACAATGCTTCCCGTTAATATAATACGCTGATTCTGTGAAAACCGTAAATACAACCTCTACTTCTGGAAGTCCAAAATCCATTATATATGTAGTAATGGCCTTGGCAAATCGATCACGAATTTCCTGTCCACGCTCGAACCATTTCACTTCAATAAGAGGAAACGCTTCTATTTCTTCTCCATTGAATACAAACGTAGAACTTGGTAGTTCCAACGTAAAATTATCCGTACCACACTCACAAATCTCTGCGAGCTCTTCTACTAATGGCTTGCTTATGTGTTTTAATTGTTCAGTAGTAATTCCACGAAACACAACATGCGGCATGTGAATCCCTCCGTTAGCTAGTTTTATATTTGCTCACATCATAGCACAATTTATTTTGCTACACTAGAATCTATTGATACATTTCAATGACATTCTTAAGAATGATCCTATGTTATTGAAGCAATACAAGTATTGTAACTATTTAAAACATGTGAGAGCTCGGTAATTGGGTAAATAAAAAATGCCTTATCATTCTCCCTGTAAGGAGGCATGAGAGGATCTCTATTAGGAAAAGGATGGTGCGCTTATATATTAAAAAAGAAAGGACACCCTAAAGTGCCTTCCTCCGACTTGATAACCACTTTAATTTTAATAACATTGGATATTATTTTACCACGTTAAGTAATATTGGTCATTGAGAAAGTCAAATACGTAGTGTTCATATATAGTGACCCCTAGGATCAAACAAGATTTAATACAGTTTTTTGGTTGATCCAAAAACAAACGAGAAATCTAAAACCGCGCCAGAATAGGAATGTATGAAAAAATGCATAGGTCCATAGAACGAAAAAAAGAGGTTCCTCCTTTTCCTTGCTGCTGATAATGAGACGTTATGTAAACATGAAATGAATACTTTATGCAATCAAAATACCTTTCATTATCTATATTCTTGATGTGGTACAATCTGGATAAAAGGTAGAAGGAGAAAGACAATGAAGGAAATTATTAAAGAGATTGTTTCCAAAAACAAAAGATACAAGGTTCAAGTGATCAAACGAAATAATGGTTTTTTCACTACAGAAGTTTTTGCTTGGTTTTTGGATTATGAATATGAGTATTGGGCTCCTATTAAACAAGGAATATCGTTAATTGATACAAAAAAACACGCTATAGCCATAGCAATGGAAGATTTAAAGGTATATTCAGGTGAGAATGATTAGTGAGTGTAGATTACTATGAAAGTCATTGTTTCTTTAAAAAACACATTAAGAATCTCGTTATTAATCAAAATTATGCAAAACAATAAGTTGTTACGTTTTCGTTTCATGATAATATAGAGATATATAGATTTCAGAAAATATCATCAATATTTTATTTTTATATAAGGAGAGACTTAATATGTTAAAACAAATTTTATTAGAAGAGAATGAAAAAGTGAAAAATCAAATTAAAGCTTATTATAAATATAGCAATTTGACTTCTCTTTCAATGTTAAGCGGTATAATTTCTAATTCTCCTGATGTATTTGGATTATTGTTATCAACAAATAAGAGAATAATTTTTTATACAGAAACAATGAAAATGAATAAAATTCTTTTTGAAATTAAACATGAAGAAATCATAGAATTTAAAGAACAGAAGCAAACTGTTGGTTTATTTAAGAAGATCCCTTCAATTGTTATTTGTCATGAAAAAGGGGAAGAAGTTTTTTCAACAATGGGAGATTTAGAAAAGTTTTCTGAATTAAAATGTTTTTTTGATGAAATTACTACGAATCACGGATAAAGCAAATATATTTACTTCCGAGAACGATAATTATGTAAATAAGCTGTCCATATGGACAGCTTATTGTATTTTTTGCTTAGCATATTTTTTCTGAAATGCTGGCGGTACTCCGATCTAGTCGAGGGAAGGCACCTTAGGGTGTCTTTTTTATATAAGGATCCCTCTCACCTTTTAACAAAAATAGATGCTAAACAAGTTTCAACTCTTATTTTTAGGCCTGTTATACAGGCTGAAGCAATTCTAAGTATCTGCCATATTAAAGTTGATATGCTCCCATTCTAGTGGTGAGATATGTTTTAATCGTTCTTCGTTAACCCCATGCGTACTTCTTAACCATTTCATTTAATTTTCAATAAAAAAAACAGCCTCGCTAAGCGTATTAACACTTAATGAGGCCATTCGATTCACACTATTAATTATGGAACGTCGGCTTATAGAACGAACGATTATCAAGAGCAAAGACACGTTCTGTGTATTCGCCTGGTTTTGTGCGTCCTAATGCGCGGTCCATCATGTTCATTTTTGCATCTAAGTTATCGATGTAATGCAGAATTTCTGCCTCTTTTACTAATGGTGGTTTTGGGCTACCCCATTCTGCTTTTCCGTGGTGAGAAAGGACGATGTGTTGAAGAATTAATACTTCTTCTGCATCGATTTGCAATTCGTCTGCAGCTTTCCCAATTTCGTTCACCATAATAGAAATGTGGCCTAGTAAATTTCCTTCTAACGTGTATGTTGTGGAAATTGGACCAGATAGTTCGATTACTTTACCAAGGTCATGTAAAATAACGCCTGCATATAGTAAGTCTTTATCTAATGATGGGTATAGAGCTGAAATAGCTTTCGCTAAATCAAGCATCGATACGACGTGATAAGCTAGTCCAGATACGAACTCGTGATGGTTCTTTGTCGCTGCTGGATATTCTAAAAATTCATTTTGATGCTTATTTAATAAATGTCTTGTTAGACGTTGAATGTTCGGGTTTCTCATTTCAAATATGTATTGCGTAATTTTCTCGACCATATCTTCTTTTTTCACTGGTGCTTTTTCTACGAAGTCTGAGATGTCCGTTACTTCATTTTCATTCGCAACTCGGATTTGTTTCACACGTAATTGAATACGTCCTTTGTAGTTTAGAATGTCACCAGCTACTTTAACGATTGTTTCCGCTACATATTGTTTCTCAACTTCTGGTGATACGTCCCATAGCTTCGCTTCAATATCTCCACTTGGATCTTGTAAGATTACTGTTAAAAACGGCTTTCCATTGCTTGCTAGACCTTTTGTCGCTGTTTTAATTAACAAGAAAACATCGACTTGTTCACCAACTTCATATTCTGCAATTTTCTTTTTCATTCGAATTCCTCCACCATATCAGTTACTTTTAGTATAGCACACTACAACTCATTTTCTTTACGCTTATGCGTTAATTTTATAATCTGTTTTTCTGTAAAATATGTTAGCAAATGTGCATGACATGTAAAGAAGATGACTTGTCTATCTTGCGCAATTTCCTTTATTAGTTCAATCGTACGATTCGTCCTTACCGCATCAAAATGCACGAAACTATCATCAATAATAAACGGATAATCATGCTCAAATGTTTTCGCTAATGCAAATCGTAACGATAAATATAACTGCTCTGCTGTCGCTTGGCTTAGTTCATGACTGTAAAAACGCATACCATCGTTACGTTCCACAATAAAAGGTTCCGCCTCTGACGGTGAAAAGATTTTACTATATCGCCCGCCTGTTAAATAGACGAAATACTCTTCTGATTTTTGTAAAATACGAGGAAGGTGTACCTCATGATAATATTGCTTCGTTTTCGTTAACACTGTCTTTGCGGCCGCATAAGCAGCCCATTTCTTCACCTGTTCACGCACTTGCGCTTTTTTCATTTCCCATTCGTGCATTAAATCACCGTACGTACTGCCTTCTTCTAAATTCGCAATTTCCATACGATGTTTCGCAATACGCTCTGTCAGTTCTTTTTCTTTTGCCAGACAGTTTTGCGCGGCTGTCATCTCTTGCTTTAATTTTTCATCATAACCGTCAGCTTCATAATGTTCAGCTAATGATAAACTCGTTAAACGTTGTTCTAAAAGATCAATTTGCGGTAATAAACGACCCACTTGTTTCTCAGCATCTTCACGTTTTTCCGCCAGTTTACCTGCCTCTAAAAACATCTCTTCATCTGTAGAATGTGCGATATGCCATAATCCATCTCTTTCTACTAATAGTTGTTTCAATTGCTCTTGCGTGAACTCGTATTCTTCTTGCCATTCCGCTAATTTCTCTTTTAGCTGCTTACAAGTTTGGCGCTTCTCTTTCTCATTTTGCATACGACTTTGTGCCTCGTGCAGCTTACTATATTCTGCGCTACCGATAACAGTTTCTAGTTTATGTTCAAATTGCGAAATCATTTCATATAATGAAGATTTTCGCGCGCCTTGCTTCTCTAATTCACGATATAATTGCTGCATTTTTTCCATACGCTCAAACGCCGGCAATATGTGTGCATACGTATAAAATTCAGGGAACATATAACGTGTTTTATATGCATGTACTTGTTCACTAATGCGGAACGTTTCTCTCTCCCATTCCTCATAGGATGAAACGACTTTATCATACGCTCGTTCCATTTGCTGCAACTTATACGACTCGCGCTCAAATAACTTCCGAATCTCTTCATCTTTTTCTAACTCATAGCGCACAGACATCGCTTCTTCACTTTGTCTCCCGCCAGCACTTTGCTGAAGGGTAAGGAGTTCTTCTTGTAATCCATTTGACGGATCCTTATATAAAACAAGAGCAAGAACAATTCCTACAAAAACAATAACACTAATAAATAAAAGCGGGCGGTAATCTATAAATAGACTCGTGAATAAAACAACTGTGTTAATAAGCAGTAACAGAAGACAAACTCTTTGCCACTGCTTTTTCTTTTGCACAGCTGCTCCTGCCTTCTCTTCATACTTACGCTTCATTCGCTCAGCGCCCATACCGATAAATGCCGCGTCTTGGAACGACTTCTCTTTCTCACTTAACGCATTTCGCTCTTCATCCGCTAACATTTGTTTCTGAATCTGTCTTGTGTTTTCTTCTTGTTCTTCTAGTTGCTCCTGCGCTACTTTAAAACGATCATCAAGCTGTACTTTTTGTGTTTCTAACTCGCGCGCCTTTTGCACTGTTTGCGTAATCAGCTCTTTCGTTGCCAAACTCATATCAAACGAAAGGACTGTTTCTTTTTCAAAAGTAGCACCAATTTGCTGCTCTAGTTCTGCCAGTTCTTCTTTTATATTCGTAATCGTTCCTGTCAAATCACGCATTTCTTGACGTGCATTTTCATAAGACATATGCTGCATACGAAGTTCTTCTACATAACTTTCTTTTTGTAAAAACGCTTCATCTATTTGAATCGATTCCATTTCCGATTGCACATTCTCTATTTTTTTATGGAGCGAATCAACTTGTAATTGGAGCGGCTCCATCTTCGCCTTAATCGCTTCATAACGCGCCATCCCGTTTACAGGAAACTGCCCATTTTCGTTTTCTAACACTTTCTCATGCGCACGCTTTTCAATAACGAGAGGCTCTAGCGCTGCTAATATTTCATAATCTTGCTTTCGCTTTTCTGCACTCTCTTTTTCCGCACGAACAGAAGCAAGTTTCTCTTCACTTTCTTTTAACTGCTCCACTTGCTTTTCATACGTGCCAATTTTCCCTTGCCACTCTTTCATCTTCTCTTCAAGCTTCTTCATCTCTTGCAGTGACACGTTAATTTCTGGTTTTCGCCCACTCGGCTTAAAACGCTGATCCATTTCTTTTTCTAACTTTTTATCGAGCTGCAATAATGCATCACTTCCGACTGCACTTGCGGAAAATAAATAATTGCCGATATCCGCTTCGCCAAGCTGATGAATGTTTTGAAGACCGTGCATATCAAAAGAAAAGACCGATTCGAATAAACTTTCATTCATTCCGCTTAATATATCGTGTAAAATCTCCTCGCCGCCCGTTTTCCCGTCTTCAAAATAAACGGTTACCTCACCAGCTGCCGTCTTTGGCAATCGTTCAAATTTCAAACGACCGTACTTCTCTGTTTGCACAGTCATCGCACCGCCATACTTGCCGCCTTCTTTCGGCTCATAACGGCGCTGTCCTCTCGTCGGAAAACCGAATAAAATACTTTTCATAAACGAGCGAATAGTCGATTTGCCCGCTTCATTTTCACCGTATAAAACAGTCAGCGACGAAAGATCCATTTCCACATTTTCTAATTTTCCGTATCCATAAATATGGAGTTTTTCAATTCTCATTTCTTATCCCTCTCTTGCTGGAATAATTGCTCTAAAATAATATTTTCTGCTTCTTTTTGAATCTCTTTCTTCTCTTCTTCTGTAAAAGATTCAATACTATTACGCGCTACAGGAGATGTCCAAATCGTGCGTAATACTCCGTCCATATTTGTGAAAGCTTCTAACTCTTTTAGCACACTACCGACGAAATGATTTTCTTCTTTCAAACGCTCGATTTCCGCAAAAGAAACCGTCTCATTTTTCCACTTCATCGCATATACGAAATCTTTTCGCTCTTCGCTAGACGCTAAAATATGAAAAATTTCTTCGACACGCTTGTCTTCACGTAAATATGGAGAAAGTGGGCCCTGCCCTGTAAATAAGACAGTTAAAAGCGTCCCTTCCTCTTCTCTTCGGCACTCATTCATCGTACTTGATATAACAGTCATAAGTTCATCAACAGTTTCAAGTCCATCAATATTCACTTCAATTTCATCCCACATAACATCCGCCGTATGGAAAAATGAACATTGCGACCCTTGTTTCGTAAGTTCAATAAGGTACGCACCCTTTTCCCCTGTCTCCTTACGATGACGTCCTTGTATATTCCCTGGATAAATCATGTACGGCTCTTCTGATAAAATCTCACGTTTATGTATATGGCCAAGAGCCCAATAATCAAACTGCTTTTCTTTCAGCTCACGAATTTGAAACGGTGCATAGCGATTATGCTCTGCATCCCCTTCAACACTTCCGTGAAGCATGCCAATATGAAAAGGCGCATCACTCATTTTCGTATACTGCGCTGTCATATTATCCGTTACCGCTTGCTGCAAATAACTAAACCCGTAAATCGAAGCTAATCGCTCACCATTTTTATAAAATGATTTCTCTTCTACATAAGGTTCTGTAAACACATGAACATTTTCTGGAAACTCAATTGCTGCCCAGCTTCCGCCTAAATGATCGTGGTTACCGTGAATAATAAAAACGGGAATATCGTACTGCGAAAGTCTCTTCATTTGCTCGCGCACAAACACTTGCGCTCTCAAACTTCTCGTCTCCGCATCATACAAATCCCCGGCTAGTAATACGAAATCAACGCGCTCTTGAATCGCTTTATCAACAATACGCTCGAACGATTCAAACGTACTTTGTTTCATTCTCTCCCAAACAGACTGTGGTACATTCATCTCCATCCCTTTAAACGGACTATCCAAATGCAAATCAGCCGCATGTATAAACTTCACTTGTTTCACAAATAACGATCCTTTCCTTTTCCGTACTTTACTACGAATAGTAAATCTAGTGTCCATAAAACTTCCCCTCTATTTTAACACGCAATGTCATATATTTCTTTGCATATTCTAGTGATTTATGCCAAAATAGTTATAAGATTCTGATTTTTATTATTGGAGGGAATTTTCATGGGAGTATACGTTCTAACAGTCTTTGAAAAAGATGGTTCGAAAGCATTAGACGAATCATTCGAGGCGGCAACTGAAAAAGAAGCGAAAGCAAAAGGTGAATCTATTTTACAAGAAAAAGGATTGTATGAAAAAACACATCGCTGCACATCTTCTGCAGGTAAGCTCGTTTTATTCCAGCGCTAAAAAAAAGAAGCGTCATCCGCTTCTTTTTCACTCTACTATATCTTCGTCACACCACGTAAACACCACATCTAGAATGCGATTACCGATACGTACGCGTTTATTCCATTTTCCTGTTTGGATCTGATGTTGCAATTCTGCTTTCATCTTTTCCGTCCAGTCGTGAATCGTTTCACTACCGTTGTACGGATATACGCTTGGAAACTCTTCCTGCAGTAGATGCAAGCTCTCTGCATCAAAATGAAAATGGAAGAAGTAGTTTGCTGTAAGCGATGGTTCTTGCAATCGTAAAAAATGATCATCAACTTGCTTTCTATTTCGATAGAAAGTAAAGATATTCACTTTACCGCTCGTAATTTGGTCAATTTGAATTTCGTGCTTCTCTATAATCACGTCTTGTCCACCTCGTTGTATACTATCTTTAGTATATATGTCTTTTGCAACAAAGTTAACCATTTTCGCGCGAAATTCATTTCCTTCATTATATTACCTGTACCTCCAAGTACAATCAGGACAAATAAAAACAAAGTTGAAGGGGAGCGATTATATGTATTTCGGAAGCAAAGGTTGGTATGTAAAAGAACTTAAAAAATTAGGTATTCGTACTTATGAAGGTAAAAAACTAGAATCGTATCGTACGCATGTGTTATCTAGTTTACTTGAGAGAATGAAGAAAGCTTCGGCTTAATAGATGTAGGAAGCGACTACGGTTGCTTCCTTTTTATTTAGTAAATAAAAAGAAAATCATCATACATTAACTTTTTAACTTTACCGTTATACTTCCTTGATAGAAACCGCCCGTTATCAACTGAATCTCTAGTACCAAATACTCTTCCAGATAATCATTTGTATATATTTTAAATTCTCCATACTTATTAACTCGTCCGCTTCCAACATACATATCACTACTTGTTATGACAATTGTTGAATGAGGTTCTGCACGGCCCAATATACGATTATTACTATAGTCCAAAGTATCCACATTTATTTTTTGATGAATATTATTAACTGAATCTCTACATTTATTTTCACACAAATTAACATTGCTTTCTTCTGCCCTCGAAAGTGCTCGATCCCTGCTAGTCTTTTCTGAAGAGAAAGCAACATTCCTCAGCCAACTAAACCTATCAAATATAGTAATAGGTAGAAACATCTATGTTAACTCCCCCATTCTTCCAATAATTCCTTCTCATTTTTATCAACTACAGTCTTTTAATGCACTGACAGCCATACGTTTTATGTTGGAATAAAAGAAAACAGCTTTGATTTCCCATTCAATTTCGCACTGTTAATTTGTACAGAACACATAGAATACTGGTTTTCACCCCAGATGTAATGACAACACTACACAAAAGAAACCATGGTCCATTAAATGTAAATCCATCTTCAAATATGTTAATAATAATTATGTTGCCAATTATTAAAAGAACCCATGAAATGGAAAACTGTTTTCCATTTTTAATATATAAAGTTTCATCCTCATAACAGACTGTAATTCCCCCACCTTGCCAAACACCAATAGCGAAAGAAAAAAGCGTAACTGCCAGTAACTCTGCTTGTAAATCCCTAGTCATTGGTTGCGGCGCCATATAAGTAATAATCCCTATCATCATGAGAAAAGTTATAATATCTATCCAGTTTAATTTTCTTTGTTTGCTTTGCAGCCAAATAAAGAAAATTAATACAGGAATTAAAAGCAAAGTTTCCATTTACTTATTCTTCTTCCTTTCCTACATTAGAAACGCCTGTAATTGTAATACAATTACAATGTTCTTAAATCTCTCATACTTTCTGAAGCATAACACGAGAAAGAAATAAAAAAATCGTACAAAAGGGCAAGCCTATAATGTACGATTGGGCATATATAATGTTTTAAAAATGAATTAACTTCCTTTCAATAGATACAGCTACTGCTTCTGACCGGGAATTAACACCTAATTTATTGTATATATTTGTTAAATACGCTTTTACCGTTCGCTCAGCTATCCCCATATCAAATGCAATTTCTTTATTCTTATATCCGCGTGCAATAGCTTTCAACACAAACAATTCTTTTTCTGTTAAGCTGTTCCCTTCAACCTTATCAGCATGTATTTCTTTCCTTTTATAGTTCACTATCTTTTCCATAATATTTGGTTGTAGTAAAATCTCACCTCGAATAGCCGCTTCTAACGTTCGAAACAAATTCTCACGATCCGTATCTTTTAGCAAATATCCTTTTGCCCCTAACTCAATTCCCTTTAACATTAATTCATCTTCATTATAAGTAGTTAATATGATAATCGGCGTATGGTTTTGTTTTTTATTCAAAGCCTCAATTGTTTCTAAACCACTCATTTTAGGCATATTCAAATCCATTAAAATGACATCAGGTTCCTTTTTCTCTATGAAAGAAAGAGCTTCTTCTCCATTTGCAGCCTCACCTATAATTTGAAATGAATCACTCGTTTCTATTATTAATTTCAGACCTTCTCTTACAACGAAATGATCATCTACAATTAATACATTATGCTTCATGGCTATCTCCTTCTTTATTTATAGGCACTTGAATATACACTTTCGTACCTTTCATCTTTTCACTCAATATATGTATTTCTCCCTTAATCAATCGAACACGCTCATTTAGACCAATTAAACCATAATGTCCAGGATTCTTACCGATATATCTAGTGTCAAAACCAATTCCATTATCTTCAACTTCAATAGTAAGTTTTTCAAGATCATCGATATATTCAACATTTAAATTTACATCTGCTGCTTGTGAATGTTTTGCGATATTCGTTAAACATTCACTAATTACATATAAACAGTGCTCTTTTACTACGCTTGAAATATACGGTGGACTTTGGATAGTGAGTCTCACATGTATGGACGTAGCTTCAGAAAAACGCTGAACCTCTTCCTTTACTGCTTCATTAAATGAATTAGTAGTATGACGCAAATCATCAATAACCAACCTTGCATCATGTAAAGTTTGTCTCGCTCTTATCATAGTTTGTTTCATGATCTCTTGAGAGCGTCCTGTATTCCCTTTTTGCATATGGGCATCTATTGCTTCCAATTGCATAATTAAACTTGCTAAACCTTGCGCTAACGTATCATGTAAATCTCTTGCCATACGCTGCCTTTCATTAGCTAATGTCAATTCTTCCACTCTCATATATGCAGACTCTAACTCTTGAATATAGCTCTGTATACGATTACGTGCATCAAATTGCTGCTTATTAATATAAGAAAAAGGAATAATAATTGCTAACACTAAAAGAAACATAGAGATAAGAATAGCTAATTTATTCACACCATAATTAATACTAATTGCAGCACAAAATATTGCATACATAAGAGTAAAAACTGCCATTACTTTAAATATATTGTTATAAACATATAAACTTTGGGCGATTAAAATAGGAGTTAATCCAACAAAAATCGCTATCGAAGCATTTGTCGCAATAAACGCAGCCAAAAACACAATGAAAAGTTGTACAAAAAAGAAGTACAACAATTGCCTATTTTTTAATGAACTCGCATACCAATGAAAAATAGTATGAATAACAATGACTATTGTAAAGAAAAAACTATCCATAGAGAAAATATTATTACGAAATTCTAAAAGTATTGAAGCTATATATACGAGTGTAATCCATAAAACAATAAACCTTCTTGGAATAAATACCGCTTCCAATACATTTTTATCCAAATCTATATTTGAATTTATTTTTTTCATATTCGACCTCCACCATTATATTATACAAGATACAGCTTACATTTTGATAAAGTGAAACTTTAATCATTGGGGCTTTTGTCCATCCCCATTAGTTATTAACCCTCACCAATTGTGCTTTTATGGACAGCCCGACTCCCACAAATAGCGGGATAAGTTACTGATTCCGCCTCATCCTCATTACCAAATATAAATATGAAATATTGCATATCGAAATGCATTGATGTTTTTGTAAGCGCTTACTATAATGGAATTATAAAGATTTATTACATCTTACTACTAAAGGAGGCAATCATATGGAAATCGCAATGGCAGTTTTAAACTTTGTAGGTGGAGTAATTCCATTAGTTCAAGAGCTTTTAAAAGCATTCATGTAAGGTTATCATTCAGCAATTATTTATAAGAATTATCATACAAATGATCTGTATATCAAAAACAAATTGATACACAGATCATTTGTGTGAGAAAACTTTATACGAGAACTATGTAACCTAGCAGAACAATAATGATACATCTATCTCAAGTTGAAAAAAGACGCTCACAAGGGCGTCTTTTTCTTATATTACTATGTATTCAGGAGAAATCGATTTTATCAAAATAGATTTTTTTATGTCTTATAAACCCTATTTTAGTATCTCGGCTTCAACTACCTAAAAAATAACATTGTCAACAGACCTTAAATTGGTTATCATAAAAACTAATATAACAGGAGATGAGCAGATGAATATGAACGAAAAGAAATCTTTTTCAAAAGTTTCTCGGCGGAAATTAGTCGATGAAGTGTTGGAACGTCTACAAGAGAAAATCTTTTCTGGCGAGTATGAAGTTGGCGATCGCCTCCCTACAGAGCCGCAATTAATGGAAGAGTTAGGAGTAGGACGTTCAACGCTGCGAGAAAGCATAAAGATATTAGTACATGCCGGCATCTTAGAAGTTCGACAAGGACAAGGTACTCGTATTGTCTCACTAAATACAACACAAGATTCATTTGAAAAACGATTGCAAGCAGCTAATATTAATCATGTGTATGAAGCAAGAAATATGTTAGATAAAGAAGTAGCTATGTTAGCGGCACAGCGCCGAAGTGAAGAGGATCTTTTATACTTAAAAGGACATTTGAATAAAAGAAAACATGCCCTTCAAGAAGGAAATTATGTAGCATACATAGATGCAGACATTCAGTTTCATCTAGCAATTGCAAAGGCGAGCAAAAACGAAGTTCTACTTGATTTGTATCAATCTTTCGTACCTGCCCTTCGCCACATTTTAAGCCAATTAATATTAAATACAGTGAACTATGAAGATAACTCTGAAATTCATGAAAAATTATTCCAAGCCATTTTAAAACAAAATGCCGAAGAGGCACGAACATCCGCCGTTCAAAATTTGGAGCTGAAATAAGCTCCTTATATATTACACTTAAACATCAGATGATATACTCAATAACATCTGATGTTTATGAGAGGAGAAAATGAAATTGAAACATCAAGGACGAACTTATTTGTATATACTAGCACTATTTTTTGTTTCCATTAATTTACGTATCGGAATTACATCTATTTCACCTTTATTAGAAACCATCCGACAAGACTTAAATATAAGCAATTTTTCCGTTAGTTTTTTAACAGCTATTCCTGTTTTTTGTATGGGGACATTCGCCTTACTGACTGGGAAGGTAATTAAAAAATATGGGGCAGAAAAAGCAATTATGGCTTGTCTTATTTTAATTGGCTTTGCTACATGTATGAGGGCTTTTACCTCTTCCATTTCCACATTATTCGCGAGCTCTTTATTTATCGGCATTGGAATTGCACTTGCAGGTCCGTTACTATCAGGTTTTATTAAAGAAAAATCCCCTACGAAAATCGGCTTAATGATTGGAATATATTCAGTAGGCATGGGAACTGGCGCTTCTTTAAGTGCAGGATTAACGATTCCTTTACAACATGTATTAAAAGACGATTGGAATATGGCACTCGCTTTTTGGGGTGTACTTACTATACTCGCTATTATATTTTGGTATCCGGTTATGAAACGAAAAAAGAATACGAGTACACAAGATAAAAAGAATAATAGCTTACCTTTAAGAAATAAAAAAGCATGGTTGTTCACAATCTTTTTCGGACTACAATCAGGAATCTTTTATTCCATTACGACTTGGCTTGCGCCGGCAAATCAAAATATGGGTGTCAGTAGCGAACAAGCTGGTACTCTTATAACTGTTTTTACAGTTGTTCAAATGATATGCAGCTTTTTAATTCCAACATTAGCGGATATTTATAAAAACCGAGCACTTTGGTTATTAGGGAGTATATGCTTTGTACTCGTAGGTTTATCGCTTATGATTTACCCACTAACTACACCATGGATCCCTACTATTTTACTAGGTATCGGGCTCGGCGGCGTATTTCCACTCGCTCTTATGCTACCGCTATATGAAACAAAAACTTCAGAAGATGCGAGTGCATGGACTGCTATGATGCAGTCAGGAGGATATATTATGGGCGGATTCATTCCTGTCCTAGCAGGAATCGCTCGTGATTATTTTAATAGTTATACGCAAGTTTTTATTATAATGACACTTTTAAGCTTCCTTTTATTCCTATTAACTTTAGTCATGAATAAAAGGAAAAGAAATGTAGAAGATCTTGTCTCCGCTTAAATTAAAAATGTTAATATATGGTATGATTTAATTAAAAACGAAAGGAGCTTCTGACATGTGGTTCATTTCGGCAATCGCGCCTGTTGTAATAGTTGGTGGAATTGTAGTATTTGTAATTAAAAGATTGGAACATAAATATAAGAACGGAAAATTAGGTAAAAAAAAATCTCAAAAAGCTCAACTGTTATTAGATAGTTTAATACCTATAGGAATGCTTGTCGGCTGTATAATCGGTTTGATTTTCGGCATGTTTTTCCCCGATTTCTCACTGCTTTCAGTTAGTTTAGGAGCTGGAATAGGCTATTTATTTGGATTTTTCGCCTATGAATTTTATAGCAAGACAGGAAACAACTTGTCCTAATCCAAAAAGAATAAGCGGGACAGTACATAATAGTCATATAAACTATGTACTGTCCTTTATTTTTGCATCAACACTATCACCTTACCTTTCACATCCTATACACCTTTTTTATTGATTTTCCTCTCCTCCCTCTCTCGTATATCCGCTTTTTTATTTTCACTAGATCTATACCCATAGTAAAGTAGCGCACATGTAATAACTGAACCTACAATGTAGCCTAAAAAACACCCTAACCAAAACAGAATGTAATCGCCTCCATTCATTATAAATTTTATGTAATATAACGCTTTACATGCTCAATCGTTTATTTCTATAAACTATACACTCTCTAAACCTATTCATACCATGATTTCTCTCCTTACCCCAAATAACAATTTTATTATTTATCATAAAGTTAACACTCTCGTTAAACATATATAAAGATTGTTGTATTTCTTACTTTTCTCCTTGAAAACAATATATACTACATTTGAAATAAGTGGGTACGTCTGCTTATTATCTAAATTCCCGTGCAATATCCCTCACGAAATGCTAGGAGCAATCCTAGCATTTTTTACAATAACGTTTTGCTTATTTTAAACATATGTACAGTATAGTTTTTTCAGCTTATCCTTTAAGCGGTTATATCATTTTAGCGAGCCAGTACATTCGCCATCATCTTATTTTTTGTACTTATAATACGCCATCAACTCTTCTTCATTTTAACTTTAATCATGAAACAAAAAAATCCCCTCAAAGCATGAACTTCAAGGGGGAGCCTGTTTTTTATTTAATTATATACGTACAGCTGTACCACTTACAGCAACCATTAACATCCCATCACGAACAACTTCATAATCTACGTCAATACCAACGATAGCGTTCGCACCTTTTTGTTTTGCAAGTTCTTTCATTTCATCCATTGCGATATCACGAGCTTCTTTTAGCTTGCTTTCATAAGAACCAGCACGACCACCGACAACATCACGAACGGAAGCGAATAAATCGCGGACAATATTTGCACCCATAATAGCTTCACCATTTACAATATCGATATACTCAATAATTTCTTTACCTTGAATTCCAGACGTTGTTGTTACAATCATGACTGACACTCTCCTATAACTTATAATTTTTGATTAGCTTTCTTATGTCTTTATTATGACATGGAACAAGCAACGAATCTATTGAATTACCTTACAGGAGTGTGACAATTTTGTAAGAATAAAACGCCTATTATGTTTAATAAAGCGCTTTAACATTTGGATACATAAATGATTCTCTATTTTCTCTCCAGTCCTTTTCTACTTCTTTGAAAGTTGGTCGTCCTAATTCTTCATTGTTTTCCTGTTTACGAAACCATCTCTTCACATACTGATCTCCATTTTTATTTTGAACTGTACAAAGGAAACTATTACTACTATCCTTTAATATTTTCACAATCACGAATAGACACCTCTCTCTTTTTCAATAACGTAATAGAACTTGATCTTTTACTATAAGCCCTTCCTCTCTTATAGTCATACGACTCCTCGGTCGCGCCAAAGTTGTAAGACCAAAAACGATATTCACTATGTTTACATTTTTCATCATTTTATTTAAAGAAATCAGAGTTATAAGCATTATGCTTATCAAATATTTTATAAATTTCTAACTTATCATCTAATTTTGCATCTACTAAAATTAATATATTTCCATCGTAAATGTATTCTTCATATTTCTTAGCGTGTTCTTCAGGGATTCCTAAGCCGATAAATGCTCCTATTAAACTTCCAGCTCCTCCGCCAATACCGGCTCCTCCAACAGCTGCTGCGATAGGTCCCGCTGCTACGATTGGACCCATCCCAGATACGGCAAGTATGCCAAGGCCGGTTAATAAACCACCGAGTCCGCCTGCTACTCCTCCTGCCACAAGCCCTGTCGCTGAAAAGATATCCGCTTTATGTGCAGTTTCATTATTTACTTTTTCACCCGATTTTTCTTCCAGATGTTCAATTTCCTTTTGATCCTTCGCAATAGCTGAAATGTTATCTTTTGCATATCCTTTTTCATTTAATTCATTAATAACGAGTGCCGCATCATCAATTGTTCTAAAAATACCTACTATTTTTCTATCTACATCCATAACTATTAACCTCCTAAAGTTTTATATATTGTATCTTTATCTTTCTTCATTTCTGTATACACTAATTTTCTTATTAACATAACCATTTACGAAAAAAGCGAATAGTAAAAGCATTACAAGCGAACTACTTAACAAGTAAATTAAATCAAACGTAATATCAATCATCATTTCATTCATGTATACTAGACTCCTTTTTATTTAAAGTAAAAGTATATTTTTATAGACTAGAAATCTTATCATTCCTCTTCAGCCAATCTCTTTGTAGTATATGTATACCCTTCGTAACCCTTTCTAAACCTAAAAAACTATAATTATATTTTTTCGTATTTATATGTTTAACATTTTTTAAAACGGGTATGTTTATATTGTTATGCTTACTATACAGAAAGGAATATTTCGATGAATGCCATTCACTCTACTACTATTTCTTATAATGAAACACCTACAATAACTCAGATTCATCATTTTTATGCTTTAATGACAACATTTCAAACGAATTTATTTATAAGTAAACACGGGACACTTACTTCTATTAAAAACTTAAGTACATTAATATCCTTTTTCCTTACTGTAAAAAAGAGAGAGCTTGTATTATTTATCTTTGAAGGAATAGATGCAAAAAAAGCTTTAAGAACACTCTTTCCTTCTTAAAAGTTTTATAATCCCCCTATTCCCTCGATTGTTACTTTTCATATATCTTTTTATATTTCAAAATGATTTCCTCTATTCAAAACGAGACCCCCTAATACAATAGGGGGATTTCTAGTTTGGCCTTACGAAAACTGATATAATATATATTACGTTTTTCATTCTTTACAATAGAAAACTTTTACTAACCTTGAAGGTAGGAATTTTTAATGAATCCGAAAGCAAAATTTAGTATTCGCTACAAAATTATGGCTGGTTACTTAGTTATCATTTTGTTCTTACTTATTTCTTTCATTATGCTAAACAATGAGATTTCTAATTTACAAAAATCTCGTAATTTTATTATTGATCACGATTTTAAAGTTCTTAATTTAACGAATCAAGTGGAGAAAGAGCTGCTAACAATTGAAAATAAAGCGAAAGGATTTATCACTTCTAATAACCCTAATTACGTTCAATCCCTTAACGCTGCGGAAAAGGATTACGAAAAACATTATCAAGATCTTTTTGCTTTATTAGAGGATAACCCCTCTCAGCAAGAAAAATTAAAACAGATTAATGAAAACATTACTAGTTGGATTAATAAAGAGATTCACCCATTCATTACGAATCACAATAGTAATAACATACAAGCAATCGACACGGCTCAAATTCAATCATTACAATCACAGCTAACTAACTTCCGTAGTGTAGAGGAGCAACTAACAAAAAAAAGAGCTGCACAATTAGATACTGAAAATAATAAATTAGAGATTTGGTTATACAGTTTATTGTTCTTACTTTCTTGTATTTCTATTATCATTTCACTCTATATTTCGAATTCCATTACAAAAACGATTAAAAATGTAATTCAAGCTATTACATCCATTTCTTCTAAA
The DNA here is from genome assembly GCF_054353775.1 of Bacillus sp. 5w2. Lineage (NCBI taxonomy): Bacteria > Bacillati > Bacillota > Bacilli > Caryophanales > Bacillaceae > Bacillus > Bacillus sp. 5w2. The sequence continues at coordinate 61,082 of NZ_JBTIWT010000008.1, forward strand.
GAAAAAATTACGGAAAGAATTCATGTAAACACCCATGATGAAATAAAAGAGCTTGCTCATACAACGAACCATCTACTAGACGAAATATCTAAAAGAGAGTGGTTACAAACCGAGCTTGCAGAATTAATTTTAATGTATCAAGGTGTACCTTCTATTGAGATGTTGGGTAACAAAATTCTTAGTGGAATGATACAAAAAACGCAAATCGCTTGCGGTGCATTCTATGTACGTGAAGAAGTTGAAGAAACTGTCTACTATGTGAAAAAAGCTTCTTTCGCCGATCAAATTTCTGATATTGGAAAACAATCCATTAAAATGGGTGAAGGTTTAATTGGGCAATGTGCTTTAGAAAAACAAAGCTTTATTCTTCGAGACATACCCGAAGAGTTTCGTTACGTTACTACTGGATTATTAGAAATACGTCCCAAAAATCTACTAGTCATCCCTATTTTATTTGAAGATGAAGTTATCGCAGTAATGGAGTTAGTAAGTGTAACTGAGATTTCAGATTTACATCAAGATTTAATTCAACAAACCGTTGATAATCTAGGCTTAACAATCCATAGTATTATGGGACGTATGCGAATTCAAAATCTTTTACATGAATCACAAGCAATGACGGAAGAGTTGCAAGTTCAATCAGAAGAATTGCAAACACAAGCTGAAGAACTACAAATGCAAGCCGAAGAATTAAGAACAACGAATGAACAATTAGAGTCTAGAACTGAAGAGGCCGAGCAGAAGACAACTGACTTACAAATTGCTAAATCAGAATTAGAAGAAAAAGCAAGCGAGTTGTTACGTAGCTCAAAATACAAATCAGAATTCCTAGCAAATATGTCACATGAATTACGCACACCGTTAAATAGTATTTTACTATTATCTGAAATGTTAAGAGAAAATCATGATAATCATTTATCTGATGATGAAATTGAATTAGCAACCGTTATTCATTCATCAGGGAAAGATTTACTTACTTTAATTAATGACATACTAGATTTATCTAAAGTAGAAGCCGGAAAACTAGATGTAATTTTTGAAGCAACGAACATAAGTGACATGGCAGCAAATATGCATCAAAACTTTTTACATATAGCTGCACAAAGAAATGTCGAATTTACGATTGAAGACAGTGATACGATTCCTGATCTGTTTTATACAGATGCAAAACGGGTTGAACAAATTATTAAAAACTTATTATCCAATGCATTTAAATTCACGGAAAAAGGATCTGTCTCTTTACATTTCGATTCAATAGAAACAACCAATTTGAGTCATGATATGCAGTCTATCAGTAATGATTGGATTACAATTTCAGTAAAAGATACTGGTATTGGTATCGCTAAAAAACAGCATCAACTTATTTTCGAAGCCTTTCAACAGGCAGATGGAGCAACGATTCGAAAATATGGTGGTACAGGCTTAGGTTTATCTATTTGTAAAGAGTTTGCTAGATTATTAGGTGGTTGGATTACGTTAGAGAGTCATATAGGAGAAGGCAGTACTTTTACCGTATATATTCCTAACCTTCCAAACGGATTACATGATATACAGGTATCCAATTTAGAAGTCGCAGCAACGATAGATGACGTTATTCCTGCTGAAGTTGTCGAGGAAACTATCGTGACGCCAGAAACAAATAACGTCTTCCAAGAGAAAACTATTTTAATTGTCGATGATGATCATCGAAATATATTTGCATTACAAAATGCATTAAAAAAACAACATGCCAACATTATTACTGCACAAAACGGCATAGAGTGTTTAGACATACTAAAAAACAATACAAATATTGACCTTATTTTAATGGATATTATGATGCCGAATATGGACGGTTATGAAACGATGGAACATATCCGAATGAACTTAAGGTTACATGAAATACCTATTATCGCATTAACTGCTAAAGCAATGCCAAATGATAAAGAAAAATGTTTATCTGCTGGCGCTTCAGATTATATAAGTAAACCATTAAATTTACATCAACTCTATTCGGTAATGAGTGTATGGTTAATAAAATAAGTGAGGTTTAGTTTAAGTGGAAAATAAGTATTATAATTTTGATCCATCTGTAGATATGGATAAGCGCACGAACTTAGAAATTGAATTACTATTGGAAGCGGTATTTAAACTATCAGGATTTGATTTTCGACAATATGCTCGCACATCTATTTATAGAAGAATTTGTAATCGAATGCAGCTCTCTCATATCCCTACCATTTCAAAATTAATTGAAAAAGTAATTCATGAGGAAGGGGTTTTAGAACAGTTATTAAATGATTTCTCCATTAATGTAACTGAAATGTTCCGTAACCCTAACTTTTTTAAAGCGCTAAGAGAGCATGTGATTCCTGAATTAAAAAAGTATCCTGAAATTAGAATTTGGCACGCTGGATGCGCAACTGGTGAAGAAGTATTATCAATGTCCATCTTACTTCACGAAGAAGGATTAAGTGAAAAAGCTGTTATTTACGCAACAGATATGAATACAGATGTGTTAGAGAAAGCAAAACAAGCTATCCTTCCGTTAAATAAAATGCAAACTTATACGAAAAATTATTTACAAGCTGGTGGTACACAAGCATTTTCTAACTATTATTCAACAGATAATCGTTTCGCTTATTTTAATCCTTCTCTTTTACAAAACATTATTTTTGCGCAGCATAATTTAGTAACTGATCAATCTTTTAACGAATTTCATATTATACTTTGCCGTAACGTTTTAATTTACTTTACGAGTAAACTTCAAAACCAAGTACAGCAACTATTTTATGAAAGTTTAGGTCACAATGGATTCCTATGTTTAGGAAATAAAGAAACTCTTCGTTTTTCAGATATAATGCCGCATTATATCCAATTTAATCCTAACGAACAAATTTATCAAAAAATACAATAAAAGCGTATGAAATCCTCTGTTTGGATTTCATACGCTTTTTATTTCGCATTCGTTTGTATCATAATTAGACACATATCATCTGATTGTGCTTTCTTCTGTTCTTCCTTATAAAACCCTTCTATCTCTTCTTCTAAATCTCCCCATTTTCTTCCTGTAAAAGTGCGTAGTTTCTCTTCAGACTCAAATTCATCATTTGCAATTGCTTCAAGTACACCATCTGTAAACAATACGATTTGAGCGTTCTTCTCAAAAGGTATAACTGTCTTCTGAACTTTTATTTCATCAAAAAATCCTACCGCACAACTCCCGCGATCTAGTTCAACTACATTTGTTTCATCAACTAAAACATATCCAGAAGGATGTCCTGCATTTACATATTCAATTGTTCTATTTTCTGTATTCACTACTAAGTATATCGCTGTAAAATAATATGGAATGTTGTCATTCTCATTATGTAAAAGAGTCATATATTTATTTAAGTCTTTAATAACGAGTTCTGGATCGATTAAACATTTAATCGTTTCACGTAATACAGACGAAATAAACATACAAACTAATGAAGCAGATACACCATGTCCCATCACATCTAATAATATAATACCGTAGCGATTTTCATCGATTTTATACCAATAATACATATCTCCAGCTAGTTTAAATGAAGGTAAGTAACTTGCTTCAATTTTTATATGCTCTTCTCTTAATGGGCTACTTAATAAGTTTCTTTGTACTTGTGTAGCTAAATCTAGTTCATTTCGAAGATTTTCTTCTTGTTCTTTATGCCAATTTAATTCCGATTTCAAGCGTAATGCTACACGCATACGCGCTAACAATTCAACTTTATTTATAGGTTTCGTAATATAATCCATTGCCCCCATATCAAGAGCCTCAGCTAATTTATTCGCATCTTCTAAAGCTGTTACAAAAATAATAGGAATATCTTTAAACTTCTCCTCTTTTTGTAATCGCCTACAAACTTCAAGTCCATCAATTTCAGGCATCATGATATCTAATAAAATTAAATCTATTTCATTATGCCTGGAAGAATCTTTTCCAAAATGAATGTATTCGAAAAGCTCTTGTGCAGAATTCAGCGATACAAGATCCTGATATCCGGCTTGTTTTAAAATTTTTTCAATTACAAAGATATTAACCGGATTATCATCGACAATTAAAATGGACACAAGTTATTTCCCCTTTTCGTATTTAAAATGTAAATCTATTATCATTTTCTATTTTTCTAGTATTACATACTCAGTTATAAAATGAAAATTTCCTACTCAAACATATTTTTTATACAGAAAAAGAACAAACCCCCAGAAATGAGAGTTTGTTCTTTCACTCTATAAATTTCCACTTTTAATTTAGCACCATTGCTTTATCATTTAAAAGACGATCCAATTCTTCCATATGATTTGTTTCATCTGCAATCATATCTTCTAACTTTACAACTAACTCTGTCATATTTAATTTCGCTGCCTGTTCTTTTCTCGTTTCATAACGCTTAATTGTTTCATATTCTGATTGTCTAGCGTATTCTAACATTTCTCTAACATCTTCTACTTGTTTCACTGGTAAAGGGATTGTAGTAGGTGTACCACCTAGCGTCTTAATTTTCTCCGCTAAATATAGGGCATGTCCTTGTTCATCACTAATTTCAGATTCAAAGAAAGGTTTTAACACTTGTCTATATATACCAGAAACTGTAGCTGCATTATGGTTATACATAATAATTGCTGAGTATTCTCCTGCTAAGTCTTCATTCAATCCTTCGATTAGTTCTTTCACATCGTGTGACATTTTCATATCTCCTCCTATACTTAATAACTACCCCTTTTCTCATGTTTTAAACATAATTATTTAAAATTTTTATGTATCTAAAAACGCCGCTTGCTTCAATTTACTTATCGCTTGTCTTTTAATACGAGAAACGTGCATTTGTGAAATACCTAACCGTTCCCCTGTATCCTTTTGATTTAAATTTTCTCCAAATATATAATGAATAACACTCTTTTCTGTCTCATTTAATACGTTAAAAATATCCTCTAAAATGAGACGTCTTTCTGTCTGTTCATATCCTTGCTCTACTTCACCTACAGATTCAATTCTCGCTACCGAACTTCCATCAGATGAATTTTCTACTACATCATCTAAGGAAGATACTCGATAATTATTTTTAGCATCCATAATTTCTAGAACTTCCTCTTCTGATAGTCCTAAATGATCCGCAATCTCTATAATCTTCGGTGAACGTTGCAGGTGATCTGTTAGCTCCTCTATCGCAAGTTTAATTTTCCCGCCCAAATCTTTAATTCGCCTCGGAACATGAATGCCCCATGTTTTATCACGTAAATACTTCTTAATTTCCCCTACTATCGTAGGTATTGCAAACGGCTCAAAAGCATTTCCTATCGAATAATCATACCTTCTTATTGCGCCTAAGAGCCCTAACATCCCTACTTGTATAATATCCTCATGCATCGGCCCGCCTTTCGAATAGCGATATGCAATGGAATATACGAGATTTTTATAATGGTCAACTAACCTTTCCTGTGCTTCATCACATTGGTTTTGTTGAAATTCTGCAATTAGTTTAATAACGTCTTCTTTAGTAAGAATTGTAGGTTGAGATTGGATTTCCATCATTCTCCACCTGCTCTCTTTGTATATATTTTGTCATTAAAACTGTCATGCCCTCATCATGCATGATTTGTATATCATCCATTAACGTATTTATTAAATATAAACCTAAACCATTTTCCGGCAAGTTCTCTACTGGTTTATTAATATCATACGGACCAACTTTACTTTTTAAGGTGCTAAAATCAAAACTAACCCCATTATCCGCAACCATAATTTCTAATCGATCTTCATATAGACCAAAGACAATTGTAATCTCTCCAACGTCTTCTTTATATGCATGTTGTACAATGTTTGTACATGCTTCACTAATAGCAATTTTCATATCTTCTATATCGTCATAAGCAAAGCCCATTCGATTCGCAACACCAGCCATTGTTAAACGAATAATAGCGACATATTCTGCCTTTGCAGGAATTTTCATTTCTATCTTTTCAAATCTCTCCATCATCCCTAGTCACCTTCTTTCTACTTTTTCAAAATCGGAATTCAAATTTAATATTTCTGTTAATCCTGTAATATCAAATAATCTCTTTAACCTTTTAGATACACCAATAAACTCTAGTTTCCCATCATTTTTCTTAACTGCTTTTAATAAGGCTATAAAAACGCCTAAACCAGTACTATCCATATACTCTACCTTGTTAAAATCTACTACGATATAAACCTCTTCCTCGCTTGCAATAGGCATGATCTTATTTTTTAAATCTGATGCCGTATACGCATCAATTTCACCATTAAGTTGTACCGTATAACCTAAATCATTTTGCAAAATATTTATTGCCAAATTCATCATTTCCGCCCCCTTATCTAAAACTTCTACTATGTAATTACCCATAAAAATTAGTTTTAAACATATTTTTTAATTTTAATTATAAATAAATTTTCTACACCTTTCCCAGCTTCATGCTTAAAAAATACTAACAAATGTTTAAACCTTATAAATTTGTGTATGTATTATGTATAAACATTATTTTTAGGGGGATCTATCTATGGAAGAGCACAACTTTAAAAAGGGAGATTTCGTTCAATTTTCTTATCGACACGATCATGCTACAAAATTAATTGGTTCCATTATTAACATACTAACGAATACAATTGTAGTGGATATAGGTAATAGCGAGGATTTATCTCATATAGAACCAAGGCAGGTCGTAAGAATAAATAATTGTAAGAAAGTAACAATGGTTTAATACATAATAGAAAGTGTAATTTTCATGAGTGGGGAATTCTTTATTCCCCACTCATTCGTATGCAGATTACATAAAAAAAGCATCCAAATTATTTTAATTGGATGCTTTTTTATGTATTTTTATCAGTTCATTAACTTTATAGCTGTATATAATAAACTTAAGATTACTATTCATTATCATACTTACGCTTTCCGTAGCATTCTAGAGAAGAATGTAACGATTAAAATAAAGACGATTGCACCTAATAACGCTGGAAGAACAAAAATGCCTCCCCATTCAGGACCCCAATGACCAAATAACGCACTACCTACCCAAGATCCAATTAAACCAGCAATCACATTACCAACTATACCTAAAGGAAAGTCTTTTCCTGTAATCATTCCAGCTAACGCCCCAATAAGTCCACCTACAATACACGTAATAATAAGTCCCACAATTAGACCTCCTATATATTTTTATAATGGATTTATCAAGCTTTGGCGTTTAACCAAAGCTTGATAAACATGTATTATTCTTTGTTATCCAATCCATCACTTATCTTTTGTTTCACTTTTCCGACTTTTTCTTTTACAGTTCCCTTCGTCTTCTCCCACTTCCCTTCATTTTTTAACTCTCTATCTTCTGTAATTTCACCAATTCCTTCTTTTACTTGTCCTTTTTTCTTTTCAACTTTACCAGTAATTTGTTCTTTTAGCCCGTTCTCACTCATATTTACAATCTCCTTTTCGTAATAGATTTATAGATTTAAAGGGTATACGTGCATCTTCTTTCTTGTAACCATTCACCGACTCTTTCTAAATCCTTAACGAATAACAAGATTTTCCCTTCATCCAGCTTTTCTTCGTAGAAGTTCGCTTCTTCCTCATTAAGCCCTAACTCCTGCATCTTATTTCTTAACTGATCTCCCGTTTTTTGAAAGACATTCATAATGCTTGTACCAAGTCCTTCTTCTTTTATACCAATTGTATTCACGTCTGCATTGTCTGCGATTCTATCTGTCCTTTCTTTCTCATGTGTTAATACGTAAATATCTTTTTGGTCTATTCCTTTCTTCACTAGATCATTCGCTGCGTTCATGACCTCTTTCTCCGTAATAAATTCATATACAAAAGGTTTACTATACTTCGTTTCCATCTTTAACTTCCTCCTTTAAAATGAATTATTTGTTATATTATATGTAGTACACCCATTTTCGAAATGTTAAACATAAAATATGAAAAAAGTTATGTAAATTTTGATTTTAATAGAGAATGAACAACATAATTTACCACTTTAAAACATCTTCTCCTTACAATAACTACCTGAAATAACAGAAAATTGTTATAATTAAACATAAGGAGGGATACTATGAAAAAAATCATATCTATATGCGCTCTAACCACTCTATCGTTCACTTTAATAGGTTGTACAAGCACCTCGGCTACAGATAAAGCTTCACAAGTTAAGCAAGAACATACACAAAATACATTTCAATTAAATTCCGCTAATATTACAGACATTGGAATACTCCAAACAACAAATCATACTACTTCCAAATCTCAAACAGATAACGAAGAAATGATAAAATCTATCGTTTCAGCAGTTCAAAATGGAACACCTAAAACAATCACTTTAGATCAAAAAAAGAGAGAATCTGCACATTCTACTATTACCGTTACATATAAAGATGACTCAAAAGAAGAATTTCTTGTTTGGGTTGATAATAAGGAGCAAATTACAATTGCTAAAGATGAGAAGAAAGATAAAGTAAAAGGTGTGACGGTGAACATTAAAGATGCTAAAATGATGAAAGATTTTTTTAAAACTCTAATATAGTTGATGTTAAAACAAAAGAGCAGGATATAATCCTACTCTTTTGTTTAATCACGTCCAATAAATGGACTTTTACAAAATCTATTTAAGGTCTAATTTTGCTAAATCATGTTGTAAAACATTATTTCCTTCTTGTGGGTTAAATACGATTGCACTAAGACCAAAAACATTCGTAACAACATCTCTATCTTTTGGACGAATGATTCTTACTTCATAAGCAAAAAGTCCTGGAGGAAGAGCTGCTGAACGAAAAGTAACATATCGATTAGGTGCCAATGTTTGTGTTGAAGGGTCTACTAATGGTAACAATACCGGAGAACCCGATGACCAATCAAACATTTCAACTGTTACTCTATGAGTATCATCTGGATCAACATTCATAGCCTCAACAGTAAGAAATAATGTAGCGGAATGTCTACGTAATACACCCGTTGATAAAATTTCATTATGATGTTTACAACATTTTTCAGGAGGATAACCATAGCCATAACTCATATCAATTCCCCCCTTTCCTTTACAATTAAGGACAAGTATTCCTTATAATATATAATGCTATTATTATTTTTAGTGAAAGGTATAAAAGCGGATTTGTATCTGCATGTTTGGATATTTTATTTTTCATTTATTCGCCCTTAAAGAATCATATAGATTCTCCTGTTTTGCCTTTGAATTCCTTCTAAGAATAAATCTATTTTGAAAAGGACCTGCTCCATTTATTCGTAAAAGCATAAAGTAAATGGAATCCGTTAAAACACATGAGTGAACCTTTGTTTTCCCTCTCCTATTTAAAGGAGGAACTGTTATGGGATTTGGTGGTAGTTGTGGCGGCTGTGGCTTCGCTGGAGGATTTGCTTTATTAGTTGTATTGTTTATTCTATTAATCATCGTTGGAGCGGCTTGCTTCTGCTAAAAAACTATCGAAAAGACACTCATCTGAGTGTCTTTTCTTCATAAAAAAATCCCCCCGCAATGTGCAGAGGCCATGCCTATTAACTTAAGAATTCAGAATTACCCCAAAACGAGAAAATGAGCTTTTTTGTTACAAGTTAGCACAAAATTTCGTTCTGGAGGTTCGATAAAATTTTAGCTTGATGACAATAGGACTGAACCCCTAATACTTTATATTAATAATGACTCTTTTCATGAAACAAAACTCAGTTATCAGTCTAAACCATTTTTTAGATCTAACAATAACAAGTGTGCTTCTTTACCTTTCAGATAGTCTCTATTATTCTAATTTCTTCATTTCTTTCATCCGTTCTATATCCTTTTCTGAAGCATTTTCTATTTTATACAGTTCATAGCTACCCTTTATCTCATCTATCACTACAAATTCAACTTCATTTCGAACATAGCTTTTAGTTTTCCCCTTTTTATAACCAATAACATTATCTAATATAGTTTCTCCACTATCTTTTTTATATAAATTATAGCTAACAGGTGGACGGCCAATTACATACTTATTATCAGAAAATCCGACTATATCATCCCTCCCTAATCCTGTCGAAACACTCCAGACAAAAATAATCTGAAATATAGAATAAGCAACAATACCGCATAAGAAAAAAAATACGATTAATTTTTTTAAAATTTTTAAAGGTATCCTGCCCAAAAACATTCCCTCCCATTTCACCTCGAGATAGCAAGAACAAAACTTGAATTTTGTACGCTAAGGAACCGAATTTTTTAGATTGTTGAAATCAATCCCCCGTCAGTGCCATAAGAAAAAGAGTTACCGCAGTAACCCTATTGTTTATAATACACGTCATTGGGAGAAGCTATGGATGAATAAAGTCAATCTATGAAATTTCCCACAATCTTTTAACTCCCACCAATTCCTGTCCATTGAATTCCATCCTATATATATCTGGTTTTGATGTCTGTAGTAAAAAATTCAAATCATACTTACTGTCATAATACCCCATCATCAAAGTCATTATAGCTCCATGAGTGCCTAATACTATTTTCTGTCCTCGATAGGTGTTTAATAATTCTTTTAAGACTTTTATAGCACGTTTCTGACAGTCGACATTAGACTCTCCTCCCATTAAAGCAAAGTCGGGGTCTAAGAATGACTTTTTTATTAAAGGGAATAATTCTTTATCCGACATTCGTTCCTCTTCAGCAATAAAAATTCTTTCTTTTAAGTCCTCAAATACTAAAACTTCTTGTCCTATTTGCTTCGCTAACTGCTGAACGGTTAGAATTGAACGATCGTATGGACTTGAGATAACAACGTCGATTCCCTCATCTTGTAATGCATCTGTTATTCGTTGAACATCTAATTTTCCTTTTTCAGTTAATCCTCTTGTTTTTTCTTTTCCAAACTTTGGTGAATCCCCGTGTCTCACCATATATATAAAAGTTTTCATAATTGCCTCCATTTTTTCAGTTTTCTGTATAATCGCCCCCCTATATTAGCATATATATCCAATACAGTCTCCTTAAAAATAACAGAAAACTGCGAATTCGAAATAGACCATTATCGTAATGTAAAACAGGAGCGATTAGAGTGCCAACTATATAGAAAGATAATCACTATTTTCCTATGTTCCTCTACAATGTTTAAAATGCACCAAATTCTTTTACAAAAGAAAAAAAGAATTAAGTGAATATGAAGCGATAAGGATGATTACCACAAAACTTAACCTAGTAAAATAATATTCGAATGGAAATTCATACGTATTATGAAACGTAAAATGTTTCAACTCGAAGGAAGGCACCTTACAGTTGTCTTTTCTTTATATGTAAAAAAAGCCCACCTATTTCCGTAGGCGGGCTTTATCTTTATTACACAATAAGAAAGTATACTCTCTTTTCCCTTGAATTTTTATGTAATTATACATATTCATAAATATAGAAGAAGTAAAATATCCCAAAACTAAAAATGAGCTACATTCCCCTAAGATAAAGTTGTTATTACAGCATATCTTCCACGTTCAACTTAGTTATCATTAGCATGTTTTTCTACAAAATCAAGAATTCTAGCATTAACCTCGTTAGAGAACTCACCATTGATTGCGTGAGATGCATTTTTCCAGTTCACTATATCGATATCTTTCACATATTTTTCCCCAGTTTCAACTGCTTTTACCGAATTATGCATCGTACTTTTTTCAGCCATTAATGCAAGCACTGGAATATTGATATTTTTTAAGTCTTCTTTACTAAATAGATCAGGTGCTGGTGTTTTCAATTTATAATTACGCATACCCGACTCGATTAACTTAGCGATAGGCTCATCGTCATTTATCTCTGCTCCCCCAGAAACATAGCTTAACATCTTTTCTCTTATAAACTTAGGTACAATAGGAACGGAAGCTGGAATAGATGCTAGAATCATCTTTATGGATATTTGCGCAAATACAAAGACTGGGTCCAATAAACTAGCCGTCGCAATATGCTCAGGATTATATCTAGCCAAGTTCATTGTTGTCCACCCTCCAATGGAGACACCCACGATATGCACTTTTTCTAAACCTAATCCTTCAATTACTTCATTTAACCATTCTGCTTGTTGTTTTTGGTTTTCGATCACCTTCGTTTGCACACTCATTCCAGGTTCACCGAGTAAATCTATTGTGTAAACAGGCCTTTTCTCCCTTAACCCTTCTAAATTTGGTACCCACATTGGAGTAGATGCACCACGTCCAGGGAGTAAAAGTATTGGTTCCTTATGTTTATTTTCCTCTTTAGTAAAATAATAAGTACGAATTATGCCATATGTAGTTTCTATATCTTTCGTATCGTTAGGTTCTGGAAGAAGTGCCATTGATTCATCGTAGGCAATTTGAAAATCTTCTTTCCCTTTTTCAGATGTAAAGTGACCAATCTTATTATCATCTCTCTTCATTTGAATTCCTCCTTTCTACAAATATATGGATGAACTTTATCTATATATTCATGGGAATCATCCATTGAAGATTTAACTTCTTTAGGTCAAAACTGTCATTTGGAAAAAAGAAAAAGACACCCTAAGGTGCCTTCTTCCGACTTGAACCATCTTAATTTTAATAATATGTATTGGACTCCCATCCAACTATTATTTTACCACATTAAATTGTTTTGTTTATTGAGAAATACAATAGTTTATGTATGCCGGTCTTCTGTATTAGATATTTTTGTAATCCATACAATGATTAACAAGGGAACAAGCTATTAATTAAAGGTAAAACCACATGCTAAACCGGTATAACATACCAATAAAATTCACATTGTATATCTTATATATTACGTAGGAACCGAAAAAAAGGAATTAGTTCATAATTATGGTGAAGAAGAAGCCATAGTGGTAGTTCTAGTGAGGTTTTTACTAAATTAAGGTACGTACTTTTTCAAATTATATATACAATGAAATTAAACCAGATATAACAATCAATGGAAGAATTACTGCGAGTTTATTTTTTAGAGGGACACGTTTGTCTGGGACGCCTGGATGGATAACAAAAGCAAGTAAAACAATTGCTCCAATAATACCTAAAAGTATATGAATGATAATCATCCTCCTAAGGAATATTATTATCATTAAGTATATCACACTCAAAAATAAAAAAGGTATTAAACACCAATTAAAACTAAATATACCAAAAATAAATTGAAACTATAATAAGTGTTTTTTCCTTCCCCACTGATTATTAGCCTCCACGAATTGGGCGTTACGGTTAATAAATAGCAGGATAAAAGTAGAGAAAGTAAAAGAGGAGTGAAATTTCACTCCTCTTTTTTACTTGCGGATTTCAACACGCATTAGATCGCTACTAGAATTTTGCTTCTCTAAGCTTATCTCTATTTTAAGATTGTTTTTATTTATATCAAATGTACCTGTACGTGTATTAGAAGCCACTATGTTATCAATCTCTGTACTCAAATCTAAGTTTGGATTTATCATAGTGATCCACTTTTTCCCTAACTCTAGTAACGCCGTATTACCTTGACCTCTATCAATTACAAAATTAACAGTATAGTTATTTTCATCATCGCCCCTGACAGTGAAATTCCCATAAAATTCTGGAATCCCCTCTAATACCGGAGAGAATAAAACGACCTCTGAACCTGGACCGCCTATCGCTGCATACTTTAATTCCGCATTATATTTTGTGTTGATTTGAGTAACAAAATGTTGTGCTTCCTTAGATACAGATCTTTTCAGTACAGATGAGCTCTCCATCCAACCTTCATAATAATAAATATCATCGTCTGCTAACTCTTGCGGGATAACAGTAGGCTTTGACTCAGGCTCTTTTTCTGGTTTTTCAAATTTAATAATTGCATTGTATAAGAATTGTGCATACTGCTCACGAGTTACAATTTTGTAAGGTTCAAACTTATTATCACCCGTGCCAGCAGCAATTTTATTTTCTTGTAATGCGCTGATAGCATTTGTTGCCCAGTAATTTTTATTTACATCTTTAAAAGTGGTAGTAGATGTTGCTTTTAAATGAAAAGCATTTGTTAATACAGCAGCCAATTGTTCACGCGTTAAAATACTATCTGGACCAAATCTTCCATCGCCAAATCCACTTATAATACCAGCTTTACTAAGAGTTAAAATCTCTTTTTCAAACATATGATTTTTCACATCTGTGTAAGGATTTGGTAAGTTAGGTTCATCCGCTGGCTTCAAGTAGGCATATAACATTCTAGCTACTTGTCCGCGTGTAATACTATCACCAAAACCAAATATTCCATTTCCATAACCCGATACAATATTTTTCTCTTGCAAATCCATAATCGCTTTATAAGACCAGTGATTTTCAGGAACATCTTTAAATCCTGTTGTGTTTTCTGCTTGCACATTTGTTAGAGGCGCTAGTGTTGTTGATGCGATAACTGTCCCCGCCAAGATTAGTTGTTTAAAATTCATAATTGAATCCCCTTATCCTTAAAATAAAATGTTCATAAAGAATATTGCACACATCTTCTTCCATATTAACATATAAAAACCTTAATTTAGGTTGATTTTGGATATTTTAAGCATATTATTCCATTTGATATTGTTCGCACAATAAAAATCATAATAACTTGTTTCCAATGCGCATTCTTTCCCTTTATCCATTTTAAAAAGATACCATTTACGAACTCAAAAAATCCCCTCAAGGCGTCAGCTTTAAGGGGATTTCTTCTATCATCTTCTCTCTTCATACAACCGATTTGCTTTATACGAGCAAACAAAATACATACATGTCACAACAGGGATAAACGTCCAAAACAGTCCTCTCATTAATGCAAATGGCGTTTCAAATAAGAATGACCATAGAAATGATACGCCTTGCTTATCCCATAATCCTGGCGTCAAGTATAGTTCTTTCGGATTTACAAATGCTTCTACATTAATCGTATTATTATACATAAATAGAAATAATATCGGCAAATAACAGATCGCTAATTCTAAAAAGGTTTTAGATAGACGTTTATACTTCCCTGCTCGTGACATTTGATCTGAAAAAATGTCATCTTCACTTTCTTCATTTATCTTTTTAAAATAGTACGTACCTGACCACCGATTACCAGCTATATGCTCCCAGCCACTATCTTCAAATAATGTGCAGTAATTAATAAATTCACTTTTTCTACTAAATACTCTATGGTCTATTCTAATCGTCGCATCTTCCGGCTCTGTATATCTAAATGTATAACCAAATGTATTGCTTTCTAGTTGATAGCCTTTCCAAGCCATCTCTTCTAACCATTTTTCCTCTTTCTCAAAGTCTAAAAAGAATTTCAATCTCCACATCATCGTTTCCCCCTAACTATACGTGTAATAAACTCTTTGTAACCTCAATAATGTGTTGCATTCTCATAAAGTCTAAGTGCAATACTTCTTTCCCACGTTCCGTAATGACATACACTTTTCTTCGTTTATCTTCACTTTTCACCGATTCTATTAACCCTTGTTTTAATAAATTTTCAACCGCACCATACAATGTACCCGCTGCGATTTTCACTTGATGATTACTCAGTTCCTCCACCTTTTGCATAATTAAATAACCATGAGCTGGCTCTAATAAAGCTAAAAGAACGTAATAGGTTGTTTCCGTTAATGGTAAATTTTTATCTCTATTCATAAAGACCTCCAATGTAACGATAAATATATAGCTAAACTATATAGTTCAACTGTACAGTTTCATTTTATACAGTTAGACTGTATATGTCAAATGCAGGAATGACTTTATAACCCATAACAAAAAACGCTATCTTTTTAAAAGATAGCGTTTTTCATATTATCATTGCTTATTCTTCGCCTTCATTTGCTCTTCATAAACAAACTTTGCGGTCATAAAATCGTTAGGAAAATCTCCCAATGCCTTCTTCATCACGTTCAATTCTTCTTGTGATTTAATCTCTACTCCGTTTAAGAAATCAAATGCTTTTGATTGTTCATCCGCAACAAAGTTTTGCGTCATATAGTCATCTTGGAAGTCTTGCTTCGCTTTTTCTTTCACTTTGTTCATTGCATCTGTTTTATTTATACTTTTCACAGGATTTGCGAATGCGCCTGTAGGCTGTTCTGGTTTCGGCTCTTCTTTCGTTTCCGGCTGTGGTGCTAGTTGCTGTGGTTGCTGCTTAGGTTGTTCTTGTTGAACTGGCTGTTGTACTACTTCTTGCTCTTTTTTCGCTAATTCATCTTTTAACTTCTTAACTTGCGCATCAAGAGATTTTTTTTCAGTTTCTAATACACTCATATCACTTTTTAACTTTTGCATTTCTTCATAATGTTCATCTACTAATTTATTGTATTCTTTCTCAGTGTACATTTTTTCACTAGTTGATGTCGTTTTTCCCTTCGCAATAACTACATTAATAATTACAAGTAACACTATGATTCCTATTAACGCAGCTAAAATCTTCTTTTTGTTCATTATTAATCCTCCAAAATGTAAAATTACCAAAGTTATCATAACAGATGCAGCTATGTTCCTTTGTCATATTTTGTCGAACTAAAATAATAAAAAAGCATCTAAAACAGATGCTTTTTCTCATTCTCACTACATAAACGTAATCGTCACTAAAGAATATCCTTCTTTTGCATTATATGGCTCAGCTTTATAAGAAACACGGTTCGCCCCTTGCGGATAACCGATTTCTCCAATTACTTTTTTCACATCTTGCAATGCGCCATCCATTGATTGTTTATAAAGGATTTCGATTTTTGGTGACTTTTCGTTATAACGTTGCTGCATTTTATTTTTGAATTCATTATAGTTATTTGCGATGTATTCATTTCCTAAATAATTTAATTTTGTATCTTTTAAAATTTGCTGATATGCAGGGTTTTTCGTACTACCTGCCGCAATTTTATTTGTTAATGTACTATAATAATTTGTTGTAGCTTGCGGATAATCACTTCTGTTCCACTCATGATTTCTTGCGATTTGCTCATCTGATAAGTTGAAATAGGAATACGTTACACGGCCCTGCTCATCTGGCACTGGATCATCGAATGTTGTATCGAGGTGATACCATTTGTTTTCGATTTTCACCAAGTTCCAAGCATGAGGCTGACCGTCTCCAGTTCCTACTACAAAGTGGTTCTCAATTCCAGCTTCTTTTAATAATTGATAGGTTAATAGTGCGTAACCTTGGCAAACCGCAGAACGATTTACGAGCGCTTCATATGCTGTGTAAGCTTTATAAGACGTATCGTAAGAAATATGTTTTACGACATAATCATGAATCGCCTTCACTTTTTCATGATCATCCATTCCAACTTGCGTAATAGAAGAAACAATTGCCTTTGCTTGCTTCATTACATATTCCGTTTGTACTTTCGTTTCACGATATGTAATCTTTAACGTAAACGTATAATTTCCAGGTGATCCAGAAATGCCATATGAAACATTCGATCTATTATAATTTGTATACTCATTTTTACTTGCGACTTCTTTATAGGCGTTGAAAAGTGTCTTCATTACTTCTTCCTGATTACTATTTTTCGTTTTATATGGAAGTGTAATATTCGTTTCGTACGCATTAATACGCTTTTGCACTTCATCTTTAAATGCTGCTAATAATGTCGCATCCCCTGTATCTTGCACCGCAACTTCAGGCTTTTTATATTTCAAAGTATTATATAAAAACTGTGCATACTGTTCACGTGTTACCGTTTTAGATGGCTCAAATTTCCCTTCGCCTGTACCAGAAGCAATTCCGGTTGACTGCACTGCGCTAATAGCGTTTTCACCCCAAAAACCATTTGGAACATCATTAAATGTATGCTTTTGTTTCGCAGAAAGATGGAAAGCGTTTGTAAGAATTTGTGCCATTTCTGCGCGATTCACAGGAGCTTTCGGTCTAAAATTCCCTTTCTCATCCCCTTTAAATACCCCTGCATTCGTTAACATTAAAATTTCCTCAGGAAACATCGTAGAGTTCTGATTAATATCACCATAAGGATTATTAAACTTAGATCCGTCTTTTAATATGTAAAGAGTATTATTATTACTAAACGTTCCGCCTTGTTTATTCGGTAGCATAACTCGATACACTAAAGCAGCTACTTGCTCCCTCGTCGCAACATCTCCAAAACCAAATATTCCATTTCCATAACCAGAAATAATATTTTTACTCGCTAAATCTTTAATTGCCGGATACGACCAATGCGATGTAGGCACATCAGAAAAAACACCCGCCTCAGCAGCTCTCACATCACTGCCATTTGTATACAATAAAGCGCCACCAATAAGTGATAATGATGTAATTGATTTTAATAATTTTGTGTACATAATTCCTTCTCCCAATACGTTCTCTATTTTATATTTTGTCGAAAAATCTAAAAAAATATGACAAAACATATTATACTATTAAAATTTTTTGAAGGATATATTAAGTTTTGAAATATGCAAAAACTCATATTGTTATAAGAATTCATAGTGATATTATGTTGTTTTACTTGCGAATATATAAAGGGCTATGGTGTCTTATGTCGAAAACATCATTTATAACCAAGTTGCTTTCGGAATCGTTGACACGAAATTTCATGTTAAATGCAAATAAACAAGGAACCTATTAGTCGGTTCCTTGTTTATTTGGCTAAAACAGAATTCTTTGGAGAACCCAAATAAAAGTTAAATCAACTCCTATTTAACATTTCCCTTCAGATATATAACAGTAAAGAATACATCATCACGGTGTCAGCAAGCAAAAGTGTATTCTGCATTTCTGAAAACAGTAGATGGCAAATTGTGACCTGCTGAATCTGCTAAGAAAGAATATACAAGAACATCCTTAACATCATCTTTATTTCCACTAATGATAACATCAAGAAAATCTTCTATTTGGAATTCTGGAGTAAACAATACAATCTTAGTCGTTCTGTTTGGTTCTAAAGAAACAAAAATACGAGAAATTTCAACTAATTCATTTTGAGTTGGGAAAGAAATGTTTCGACTTCTCTTAACAGTTACCGTTACATTACTAGTATGACAGCGTGAATCATTGTTTAACATAATGTTGAGAGCAGTTGGAATAATCCCATTTTCAGAAACCGGAACTCGAAACACTCCAGTAGATTTATGAGCCATATAATCACATCCTTTCAAAATAAAATATACTTACAGTATATTAGATGCAAAAAACGTTCATTTTGATAGGGACAAATTATGTGATTAATATATTTATAATAACCCTTGGTATTACTAAGCCAATGTTTTAAAAGATTAACAAATATCGCGAGAACCAATCGAATGTATAGTAAAAGTAAAAAGAATAAGGTGTCTAAAAGGTCCCCTATTTTGAGCCAATAATGAGACATTATGTTAATCCTATATGTATAGTTGCACAAAATTGAGAAACTTAAGGAGACAGATACATTTTATGAGGAAATTATCCATATTACTTACTTTCATTCTAGTATTAGTCAGTGTTATGGCTGCTTGCACACAAGATAAAAAAGATAGTGCCATTGAAAGTGGTCCAATAGAAGAACCAACCGCAAAAAATGAAAATGAAGAAGTAATAAATTTTGAAGAAAAAGAAGATATGAGCCGCTTGGAACAAGGTATTTTATTAGTTGGTGAGAGTGTTAAGGGAGGCTATTACTTGACCGCCGTTCAAAGTGCATATTTAAATGCTAGCAATGATTCCGTCGTTGTTAATGTCTCTGTAAAAAATGTACGAGGTCAAACGATTGGACTATCAGAATTAAAATATAACTTAAAAGGTGAAAAAGACGGAAAGGCCTATGAAGGAAAAGTGCTTGATCAAAACCTTTCTGATATACAAGTTAAACCAAATGAAACGGTAGAATTGAAAATAGCTTTTGAAGTACCAGGTACCGCAGATGAATATATGTTTTATATTGAAAGCTCTTTAGATCCTCTAGGAGCACACTGGAAAATCGATAAGCTGCAATCACAAAAAAACTCTAACTAATTCGTCATGGCGATTTAGTTAGAGTTTTTTTGTTTGAAGTATTCACGAGTATCTACCCTTATCTTTTCAGGTAAAACAATATCAAGTTCTTTATCTAACCATGCAAGAGTCTTTTTACGGAGAAACTCACGCATATGTTCTTCTGCTTCAAGCATTACTAAGTTAATTGTACAAGAAGAATTGCTAGGTTCACAAGAATTACAAGCCTCATCTCGATATAGTAGACCATTCTGTACAATATTTTTACATTGAAAAATAGGTTTCGGGCCTTCGACAGCTTCTATTACATCCCAAAAAGAAATATCTCCTGGAGACTTAGCTAACCTATATCCTCCCTTTACACCTGGGACAGAACTCACAATGCCAGCTTTAGATAATTTACCGAAAACTTTTGAAAGAAATGTTTCAGAAAGTCCTTGGAACTCTGCCAAATCTTTTATTCCAACACTTTCCTTGGAAGGAGTATTAATTAAATAAACTAAGCAATGCAAGGCATATTCAACCCCAACACTATATTGCATATACAAATCACCTGCTTTTTATTTTAAGGGTTATCAAATTGTATCTTAGGACCATTTAGAATTTTAGTCAAATAAAGTGAAACTTTAATCAGTGGATGGTGTTCATCCCCCAATGATTATCAGCCCTCACCAATCGGGCTTTTAGAATAGTATGTATTTCATTTGACAAAAATAATTTCAAAGTTTATATTAAAGACTAAGTTAATCGACGATTAACTTAGTCTTTAATTAAAACGTAAAAACTTTTAAAAAGGGGAAATACAAATGAACAAAACACTTATCATAAACGCACATCCGAAAGTGGATGATACATCATCAGTCAGCATTAAGGTTTTTAACCATTTTTTAGAATCTTATACAGAATTCATTCCTAATAATGAAACGATTGAACAGATTAATTTATACGATGATGTAGTACCAATGATAGATAAAACTGTTTTAAGTGCATGGGAAAAACAAGGAACTGAACAAGAGTTAACCGGTGAAGAACAAAAAGTAACGGAGCGTATGTCCGAAATTTTACAACAATTTAAAAGTGCAAATACGTATGTTATCGTATTACCTTTGCACAACTTTAATATTCCATCAAAGTTAAAAGATTACATGGACAATATCATGATTGCACGTGAAACATTTAAATATACTGAAACTGGATCAGTGGGACTACTTAAAGATGGAAGAAGAATGCTTGTTATACAAGCAAGTGGAGGGATCTATACAAATGATGATTGGTATACAGAAGTGGAATACTCTCATAAATATTTAAAAGCAATGTTTAACTTCCTTGGTATTGAAGATTATCAAATCGTTCGTGCACAAGGAACAGCAGTACTAGATCCAAATGAAGTATTGCAAAATGCGTATAAAGAAGTTGAAGAGGCTGCTTCTAGATTGGCTAACAAATAAAAGTTTTCACTGGAAGAATGATGGGTATAAATAAAGAACCCCTCCACCTTAAGGCAGAGGGGATCTTCTCATTCCTATTTCAAACTACCCGCAATCTCCGTAAAGATAACTCCAAGCGCATGTGCACCTGCATCTGGATATCCTACGCTTCTTTCACCAACTGTACCGGCGCGGCCCATGCGAGCTACCCTTTCTTTCGTGTACTCTGCTCCTTTTTCAAAGGCAGTTTTCATATCTTCTTCGCTTGAAGCGCTAGCTAACCAAGAGTCTACACATGGAGCAAGTGCGTCAACAAGTGTTTTGTAACCAACTACCGCTCCTCTACCGAATGACCTTTCACCTATAAAATCTGCTATCTCTTCTTTTTTCCTATATTTGCACCAGAACCTTATTTTTTAATCAACATTATTTAACTGCCTCTACTTGTTTTTCTAATTCTCTTCCAAGGAATGTAGCAAGTTCAAGCATACCAAATTGATTCGCTACAGACTCTGCGTCAGAATTATAGTTTGTATTTGTATTAATATCATACGTATAAATTGTTCCATCCGCACTGCGAATAAATTCAATACCAGCAACGGTAATCTCATTTTCTTTCAAAAATTCTTTGTACTGTTCAATGATCGGCTCGTGGAAGTCCGGTATAATTTCAAATTTTGTTGACGCTTCTTTCTTACTCTCTTCTCCTACTGGGCAGAAAGCATCTTGAATCGAGCATGCATCCGCTGGACAAAGCTCGAATCCTTCTGATGTATCTACTTTAACTGCATATACAAACTGACCGCCTACAAATTCACAACGTGTAATATATGGTTCTGGCGCTTCAATATATTGCTGGATTAAAGTAATTCCATCAATAGGTTCTTCAAACGCCGGACTATCCAAATATTGCTCTAAAGCATCAATGGAATGAAATAGTTGAACGCCAAGGCCTTTCCCTGCACGATTATGCTTTGTAATGAACGGTACTTCCCCTAACTCCCTTGCTGCCTTTACTATATGATCACGTCCAACAGCACCAATTGTTTTCGGCACTTGTATACCAAAATTTCTTAATGCTGCATATTGATTCAATTTACTTACTTCAAGACGTAATGCACGAGACCCATTAAATACTGTGCGCCCATATCCCTCTAACCAAGCAAGAACTCCTTCCGTCAACTCAGGTGCATATCTATGACCTCTCGTATGTGAAGAAGCACTCATGCGGCTATAAAAAACACCTTGGGGAGGTTCTTGTTCTAACGTAATTGTTCCTTCATTTAAAAACCATTCCTCATACGGTAACTCCAGTTCTTCCAACCTTTTCACTAAATGATCCGTCCATTCCTTATTCTCATGTAATATGTAAATTTTACTCATTTGTAATCAATTCCTTTCTTTTTGCTTCAACTAATGGCATCACTTTTTCAGAAAATCGTTTCATCTCTTCAAGCTGTGGCGAAAATTGTAAAAGTAATAAAGTAACACCCACTTTTTCAAAAGCGAGTATCCTTTCTGCAATTTGTTCTGGTGTTCCAATTAAATTAGGACGTAATCCACGATTAGATACGGAATAATCATTCAGCTTCACTTGCTGTTCCAAATGCGATTTACTAATAAAGTCTTGGTAACCCGCGTAACCTAACGCATCGTCTTTCACATCCGTTATGCGTCTCCATTCCTCTACTGCCTCTTCTTCTGTATCACGACAAATGACGTAAGCCGCAAGCCCGAATGACTGCAATGGCTTCTCTGTAACTTTCTTTCTACGATTCTTCATATCTTCTATTTTCACAGATACTTCTTCCACTGTTCCACCGTGCATTACATATGCATCCGCGTGATTTACAATGACCTCTTTTCCTCGCTCACTCTCACCACCTGCATAAAGCTTAATGCCTTGTTTTTGCACAGGTTTTGGACTTAAATTTGTATGCTGAATCTCATAAAAGTTCCCTTTATAAGAAAACTCGTCTTCCTTCCAAAGCCCCTTCAAAACTGTTACAAATTCCTCTGTACGATCATATCTTTCATCGTGCGCGGTAAATACTCCGCCGTACTGTTTCGCTTCTTCTTCCCACCATGCTGAAACTACATTCAATGTAAAACGACCATTACTTAATTGATCGATATTCGCTGCCATTTTCGCTGTAACTGCTGGATTGTGGAATCCAGGTCTTACAGCTGTCATAATCTCTAATTTATCTGTCACTGCTGCAAGTGCTGCCGCAGTTGTCCACGCCTCTAAACTTGGTGCTGAAACACCTTTTATATCATTTAAATTTAATTCTGCAATAAGTGTTATTGAAAAACCTAATTGTTCTGCCGCTTGCGCTGTTTGTTTTGCATACTCAAACGTAGGCGGCATAGATTCATCATCTACATTTCGAAGCCATCCCCCAAAAATCGGTAACCAAAAACCGTACTCCACTACCTATTCCCCCTTTATCTTTTAGCCATAAAAAAAACTACTCTTATCGAAATAAGAGTAGCCTTCTTGACTAAGTGAACCGCTCTTATCTTTCAGGTGTTTTTTCACCTGCAGGATTTGGCACCTTTCGTTTAAAACGAGGTTGCCGAAGTTTCATAGGGCCCGTCCCTCCACTTCTCAAAATAAGAATTGTTTGATTTCCATTTATTATAATCATCAGAATAATAAAATTCAATCCTTTAATACTTATTTTTCCGATAAACATTAAATGATATATAAAAAAACATATTGTTATAGATAATTATAGGGGTATTATGTTGTTTTAATTGCGAATATATAAAGGGCTATGTTGTATCATGTCGAAAACATCATGTATAACCAAGTTGCTTTACTTCTATCTTAAAAATACAGCAAAAGAGGTGTTAGTAGCATGAAAAATATACGATGCGAGAATTGTGGTTCTACTACATTTAAAGAAGGAAGAGTTGGATTTGCTTATCATGCATATGTTTGTGAAGATGATTCTAGTAGGCTCTTTTCAGTGGGGAAACGTTCCAAACTATTAACTACATTTTGTTTAGAATGTGGTGAGGTGAAATCATTTAGAGTGGAGAAGCCGGAGATATTTGAAGAATAAAATACTAGAATCGAGATGTCCTTCATGTGGAAAAAAACCTAATTTTCTTGGTAGATGTGGTTGTAGTTAATACAAATACCATTCCGGTGGAGGCTCTTTTTTTAGTCAGGAATAAGTTTTTACTGCGGTACACATGAAAATAAATCAGCTGATTATAAAATAAAAAAAAACGCTCATTTGAGCGTTTCATCTATTTAATACCTAATAATTACTTTTTCTTCACTTTGATCTAATAACTCTTTATACTTTAATATTCCATCAGCCCCACGGCTCTCCATGCGTATATTGTATAACGTTTGTTGTATTAACCTTTGATTGGTCTGTTGGAGCATTTACTCCATTTAATAGTATGACCGTAATTATTAATCCAATTGAACTGCTTATGATTCTTTTCATTTTAAAGCCCCTTTCTGAAAACCTTTTTCTTTTTCTTTATATCCTAAATAGAAGTATTCACTAGATTTTATTGAATTTCCTTCTTTATGATATTTAACCGCTAATTTTTCAGCATATTCCTGGACATATTGCCATAAACCTACTTCATTAAAGAAAGAAATTCCTTTAGAAATAGCTAACTCTAATTCTTCAGCGGAAACATTCTCATTCATTCCCTTTAGAATGGTAAAATGATGTTCATATTCTTTTTGTTCTAGTTCATTACAGATTACTAAACCTTTTTCAATTAAAGAGGCTGCAAGCTTTGTTTTCCCTAACTTTAAATTCTCTCTAGCTTCCAAAAAAATCGCTCTAAAGTGATTCGGGATTTTTTGTGATACTTCTGATAAATAACGAAGTGCTAAATCAGATAGGTTTTGCTCTGCATACATAACCCCTAAGCTATGTCGAACTCGTAACATTAGCTCTTCTTCATTCTGCTTTTTCAAAATATCCAGAGACGACATAAAATAAACTTCTGCCTGTTCAAATTCATTTAGCTTTACACATGCTAAACCCAGAACATTGTCACACGCTGCGACCTTCCTACTATACCCGTACAGACCTTCAAATATATTTCTTGCTCTAGTTGCATATTGAATGACTAAAATAGGCTGGCAAACATGATAATAATAGCTGGATAGCTTAAAGTTAAATTCTGCTTTTTCAATTGGATCCTGAATATTTTCCAACAAAGATTCTGCTATTCCATAATGCTTTTCAGCCACTTTAAAATCACCGTTTACCGTAGCATGAGAAGCCTTAAAGAAATGGTAATAATATAATAAAGATTCATCTGATGGCACTTCATCTAACTTCATTTTTCTTAGATCATTCTTAGATATGTCAGATTGATGGGGATAAAACTCTGCACTTAACATTTTAAATCTAAAATCTAAAAGTGAATAAAACTCTGTATTCTTTTGATCTTCTTCCATACTATTAATTTTTGTATCAATACTTTGTTTTAATTCCTTTGCCTTAACGAAATTCTGTGAACGAATTTCTCGATACCAATCATGTAAAAGTAAAGTGATTTCTTCCTTTTTTATTACGTGTACACTCATATAGCCCCTGCTCCTTTGTCTATAGATTACTAACATAATAACAAAAATAAACCTATAAAACATTTAATTTTCTGAATATTATTGCCTCAAAAAAATTTCTCAATACATTTTCACCATTTCAACTCTTTAAACTTATAACTTTTTCTGTCCCTTATTCGTTTCTATATATAAAATAACACTTCATTATTGGTAATGATGAAATATGAAAGTCTATCCTTTCATAAGAAAGCCCCTTTTCTTTATTTCTCAATATAAGAACTTTAAGAATATGCTATTATTTTGATACAAATTCCCTTTTGTGCAATGAGATAGCAATAAAGATAAGACCCACCTATTTCCGTAGGTGGGTCTTATCTTTGTTACACAATACCAAATTATGCTCTCATTTTTTTATAAACTTTATGCAATTATACATAGTTATAATAATTACACAAAATAAATATTACATGTAGTAAAATATAAATTGTGGATACATTCTATAAAGCAGATTCTCTTGAAAGACGTAACATATCAATCATTGCAGAAGGTGTGGCGTCACTCTAATACTGATCTCAAATCTCTTGTATTTTGTAAACTAACAATCTGGTGTATATAGACGATTCTGTTTTATAGGATGTGTTTACATGTATAACAAAGGGATAATACCGATAGTTTTATATTAAATGAGCGTGGTTCAAGTCGGAGAAAGGCACCTTTAGGTGTCTTTTTTTATGGAGAATCAGTTTAAAAACTAAAAATAAAAGAACCTCAATAAATGAGGTTCAAAGAATCTACTATTTTAAATTACCTTCGTAAAAAGCAACTCCATTTTGAACATGTTTTAAATACCACGTAATCGTCCCGCCACAAACATTTTCATTAAAACTATTAGCATATACTCCATTTGAGTAATAAAGAGTTCTTTTGAATTTACCATTAGAATACTCATAAGGAATTGAGCATGTTGCTTGCTTTGGAGAGCTCACAGCTTTTTGCGTATCAGCTGAAGCTGCCCCAATTCCTCCTGTTAACACAATACCAGTTGCCAATAGCCCTACTACTAATTTCTTGAACATAATAAATCCCCCTTTAATAGTTTTTATAGCTTACAACTTAAATGTATCACTTTTGTAATTTATGTAAATATCTTGAATATGTAGAAATATTTATTTAAATTTTGGTAATATTGGAATTTTATTTTATCAAATAGAAGATAGAGGGAGTTAGAAAATTATGTAACAATGCATAATAAATCAATCGGATATTATGATATACTCACAAAGAGCTGATACAAAATTTCTTTAGATTGGAAAACTAAAGTCTTATCTACCTAACAGGAAGGCGCCTAATGGCGTCTTTTCTTTATTTTCAAAAGGACCTGCTCAATTCATTCTTTAAAACATAAGGTAAAGTGAACCCGTTAAAATCCATGGAATGAACCCTAGTTTTCCCCTCTTATCTAAAGGAGGCACTATTGTTATGGGATATGGTGGTAGTTGCGGCGAAGGCTGCGGTTTCGCTGGAGGATTTGCTTTATTAGTTGTATTATTTATTCTCTTAATCATTATCGGATGCAGTTGTTTCTGCTAAAAAACTATTAGAAAAGGTACCTATATATAGGTACCTTTTCTTTATGTGCCTTATTCATTATCTGGTTCCAAACTATTAACTACATTTTGTTTAAAATGTGGTGAGGTGAAATCATTTAGAGTGGAGAAGCCGGAGATATTTGAAGAGTAGAATAATACTAATTACATATTATAAAGATGTTTATTAATGATGGTAACATTCAAGCATTTCGCCCACCTTTAGAATTGGAATATTGAGTACTTTCATCTATAGGTGCTACTTCACTAGGAAAAATCCGTTCCTCTGTAAAGTTGCTTTCGAAATAATAGACACGAAATTTCATATAAAATGCAAATAAACAAGGAACGTATTAGTCGGTTCCTTGTTTATTTAGCTAAAGCAGACTTCTTTGGAGAACCCAAATAAAAGTTAAATCAACTCCTATTTAACTTTTCCCTTCAAATATATGACAGTAAAGAATACATCATCACGGTGTCAGCAAGCAAAAGTGTATTCTGCATTTCTAAAAACAGTAGATGGCAGATTGTGACCTACTGAATCTGCTAAGAAAGAATATACAAGAACATCCTTAACATCATCTTTATTTCCACTAATAATGACATCAAGGAAATCTTCTATTTGGAATTCTGGAGTAAACAACACAATCTTAGTTGTTCTGTTTGGTTCTAAAGAAACAAAAGTACGAGAGATTTCAACTAATTCATTTTGAGTTGGGAAAAAAGTGTTTCGACTTCTCTTAACAGTTACCGTTACATTACTAGTATGGCAGCGTGAATCATTGTTTAACATAATGTTGAGAGCAGTTGGAATAATCCCATTTTCAGAAACTGGAACTCGAAACACTCCAGTAGATTTATGAGCCATATAATCACATCCTTTCGAAATAAAATATATTTACAATATATTAGATGCAAAAAACGTTCATTTTGATAGGGACAAATTATATGATTAATATATCTATAATAACCCTCGGTATTACTAAGACAATGATTTAAAAGATTAACAAATATCGTGAGACCCAATCGAATGTATATGAAAAGTAAAAAGAATAAGGTGTCTAAAAGATTCCCTATTTCGAGCCAATAATGAGACATTATGTTAATCTTATATGTATAGTTGCACAAAATTGAAAAACTTAAGGAGACAGATCAATTTTATGAGAAAATCATTCATATTACTTACTTTAATTCTAGTATTAGTCAGTGTTACGGCTGCTTGCACACAAGATAAAAAAGATAGTGCCGTTGAAAATGGTCCAATAGAAGAACCAACCGCAAAAAATGAAAATGAAGAATTAATAAATTTTGAAGAAAAAGAAGATATGAGCCGCTTGGAACAAGGTATTTTATTAGTTGGTGAGAGTGTTAAGGGAGGCTATTACTTGACCGCCGTTCAAAGTGCATATTTAAATGATAGCAACGATTCTATAGTTGTTAATGTCTCTGTAAAAAATGTACGAGGTCAAATGATTGGACTATCAGAATTAAAATATAACTTAAAAGATGAAAAAGACGGAAAAACCTATGAAGGAAAGGTGCTTGATCAAAACCCTTCTGATATACAAGTTAAACCAAATGAAACGGTAGAATTAAAAATAGCTTTTGAAGTACCAAGTACCGCAGATGAATATATGTTTTATATTGAAAGCTCTTTAGATCCTCTAGGAGCACATTGGAAAATCGATAAGCTGCAATCACAAAAAAACTAAGTCTCAAATAAGCAAAAAGCAATGAAAAATTTGATATAGATACAAGTGAATAATATATAAACATAAAACCATCGATTTAATGAATCGTTGGTTTTTTTTCAAAAAATGCTCCATTAAAAACTAGGAGACAAAAAAGAACTAATCCCTAGAAGAGATTAGCTCAATACATCAAAAGCTATTATAGTACATAGTTTTATGAGCAAACGTTATATAATGTTGTATGGGATACATAACCTGTCATCCCTTTATATGTAACTTTCAACCACTGTTTAGAATTACTGTAATGACCTTGGACATATTCACCAGTTACCCATGTTCCAGTAATTTTCTCACCATCATTAAATGTATGTAAGACAGGTAATCCAACAGTGTAACCATTGCGCATCTTTGCACCATATACACCTACCGTACCTCCCTTTGCGCAAGCTGCTACTACAGTTTTATTTTCAGTAGTATTCGTAGCCGCGAAAGCAGAGCCGTTAAATGTAAACAAAGTAAACATAAAAGCTGTTAATAAAGTACAAATAGATAAGCGACGTAACAAAATAAATTCCCCCTTTTTTTTATAATATATTGCTTCATAAATGATCACCTTAAATATTCTAACTATTTTAAATATATTAATGTTGAGAAATATTAGTTGTAGTTTTGAAATAAGATTTCATCAAAAATATTAACAAACTCATATTTTACAGAGAGAGCACCGAAAGAAGTCTTCTACATATCAACTATAAAAAAAACCTCCACCATAAGGCAGAGGGGTTCTTCTCATTCCTATTTCAAACTACCAGCAATCTCCGTAAAGATAACTCCAAGTGCATGTGCACCTGCATCTGGATAGCCTAAACTTCTTTCGCCAACTGTACCAGCGCGGCCCATGCGAGCTACGATTTCTTTCGTATACTCTGCTCCTTTAACCGCTGCTTCTGCTCCTTTTTCAAAGGCAGTTTTCATGTCTACTTCGTTTGAAGCGCTAGCTAACCAAGAGTCTACACATGGAGCAAGTGCGTCAACAAGCGTTTTATCACCAACTACCGCTCCTCTACCGAACGATCTTTCTCCGATAGATTGTATACCTTGCAGTGCTGCTTGCAACATTTCAGCGAATTCTTTCACTGTTAACTCACGCTTCTCGCCTGCTGCTTTACTAGCTGCGCGGAATGCACCGCCCCAAATTGGACCAGAAGCGCCGCCGCAATGTTCCATAATAATCATCGAACAACCGTCAAGGAATGATCCGATCGTTACGTTTTCTTGATCTACAATCGAATGCCACTCACGTTTTAATTGCTTAAATCCTTTTGCCACACTCATTCCGAAGTCGCCATCACCTGCATGCGTGTCTAACTCACAGAACGGTACTTCATTTTTAATAATAATGTCGCTCATTTTATCAACGAGATAAATCATGTTGTTTAATGTAATGACATTATTTTCAATAACAGCGTGCTCTTCTGCTGTTTCTATTTCAAAGGAAACTTCTTTCTCTTCTACATCTTCAAGTACATTCACGTACTCTACACTTTCAACCGGTCCATCTACTTTAAACGCAGGTGTATTACACTCTTTAGATAGTAATGTTTTTAGCTCATCGTCTAATTTCATTACTGTTAAAGACATACCGGCCATATCGATACTCGTCATATAGTTGCCGACGAATACTCTATTGATTTTAATGTTTCTTGCAGCTAATTCTCTCGTAACTGCATTGTTAAATAAGTAAAGTTCTTGCAGTGGTGTTCCGCCAAAACCGTTAACTAGAAGCGCAATTTCTTCGCCATCTTTTACTCCTAAATCTTTTACAAGATCATTTGTCATACGGTTCGCTAATTCATCTGCTGACATCGTTTTTTCACGTTTAATTCCTGGTTCACCGTGAATACCTACGCCGTATTCCATTTCATCTTCCGCAAGTGTGAAAGTAGGTGATCCGCTCGCTGGAACTGTACAAGACGTTAACGCTAAACCGATTGTACGCACGTTAGCCGCTGCTTTTTCCGCTACTGCTTTCACCGTTCCTAAATCCATACCTGCTTCCGCTGCTGCGCCGGCAATTTTATGAACGAGAATAACGCCCGCAACGCCGCGGCGTCCTACTGTATACAGACTATCTTCTACCGCAATATCATCGTCCACTTTTACGTAGTCGACTTCAATTCCATCTTCCGTCGCTAAATGAGCTCCGTTTTTGAAATTCATAATATCGCCGCTGTAATTTTTAATAATTAATAACGTTCCTTTTTTACTAGCTGTCTCTTTAATCGCTTGATATACCTGAATTTGTGATGGCGAAGCAAACACATCTCCGCACACTGCCGCATCTAACATTCCTTTTCCGACTAGTCCTGCATGCGCTGGCTCATGACCACTACCACCGCCACTAATTAACGTTACTTTATTTTCGTTCATTTCTTTTTTCTTAATAACTTTATATTTTTTCAAAAGCTCAAGCTCTGGGTGAGCCATAACCATTCCGTTGCACATTTCCATTACTAATGTTTCTGGTTTGTTTATAATCTTTTTCATTGTGCTTCTCCCTCAATTCCTTTAATATATTGTGATATATTTGAAATCTTCTTCTTACTACTCATGTTAAAATGAAAGCGTTTTATAGTAAACGGACAAAATGGACAATCTGTCTAAAGACACCGCTCTCATTTGTAGGTAGGATTTTCATATTACCAACATTCTAGGGATGATTCAGATGACCTCTTCTATAATTTCTAAAAAGATAATCGCGAATTCATTGAAGTATTTAATGGAAACAGAGTCATTTCATAAAATATCAGTGAGCGATATTATGTTACACTGTCAAATGCGTAGGCAAACTTTTTATTATCATTTTAAAGATAAATTTGAACTATTAAGCTGGATTTATAGAGAAGAAACGAAAGAGAACATTATTGACTTTCTCGACTATGAAACATGGGAAAATATTTTTGATTTATTATTTGATTACTTTTACGAAAATCAAAAATTTTACCGAAATGCTTTTAAAGTCATTGAGCAAAACTCGTTTAATCACTATTTATTTGAGCATACGAAAAACTTATATATGAAGATTATTGATGAATTATCTGTGAGCTGTGGATTCAGCCTTTCTGATGAGACAAAAAATACGATTGCCTCCTTTTATAGTCACGGCTTCGTTGGAACGATAAAAGATTGGATTGAAAGTAAATGCGAAGTAGATCCGTCTATTATGTCTTCACTCATGAAAAATATGATAAACAATCAATTACTACTATTACTGGAGCAATCAGCAAAGTAATTAAAGGGTGGCAAAAGCAATGAAAAAGATTATGAATGATGTACAAAATATCGTTCAAGATATGCTGCATGGCTTTTATTTTGAACATAACGACAAAGTAAGTTACGACGTAGCAAATAACATCATTTATGTAAAAGATATCGAAAAGCTGAAGCAAAACGTTGTCATTATAAGCGGCGGTGGTAGCGGACATGAGCCTGCTGATATTGGCTATGTAGGAAAAGGAATGCTTACAGCGGCAGTAAACGGTAGCATCTTCACTCCGCCTACAGTCGAACAAATTGTAGCGGCTACTCGCCTCATGCCAAAAGAAAAAAGTATTTTATTCATCATTAAAAACTTTAAAGATGACGTTGAGAACTTCCTAGCAGCAATGCAAATCGCAAAAGAAGAAGGAAGACAAATTGAACACATCATCGTAAATGACGACGTTTCAATTGAAGATGATGCTTCTTTTAATAAAAGAAGACGCGGCGTCGCTGGCACTGTTTTCGTTCAAAAAATACTTGGTGCGGCCGCTCTTGAAGGTCATTCTTTAGAAGAACTAACAGCACTCGGCCGTTCTATCACCGAAAACTTACACACATTAGGAGTCGCCCTTTCACCTGCAAACGATCCAGTACAAGGTAAAGCTTCATTCACATTAAACGACGATGAAGTCTTTTACGGCGTCGGCATTCATGGTGAAAAAGGTTACCGTAAAGAAGCACTATCCTCTTCTGAAATATTAGCGATTGAACTGATGAACAAACTAAAAAGTATTTATCGCTGGAGAAAAGGTGACAACTTCGCCATCCTCATTAACGGACTCGGTGCAACGCCATTAATGGAACAATACATTTTCGCAAATGACATTCGCCGTTTATGTGAACTGGAAGGATTACAGATTACATTCGTAAAGGTCGGTACCCTTCTAACTTCTTTAGATATGAAAGGTGTTTCGCTCAGTTTGCTTAAGGTGGAGGATTTGGATTGGGTGAAGTGGTTGAAGGAAACTACAGAAACTGCTAGTTGGTAATACAAATAAAAATAGGATGGCTTCAATGGGCCATCCTATTTTTGTACGTAATTCAGCTATTAAAAAATTCAATTACTGAAGAATTCTGCACTCAATATTACAGCAAATTTACATTAAAAATGTAAATCCTCATTTCCCTGGTACTTTCCTTTATTAAGTCTTTTTCTTATGAATAATTCTGCAACAATTAAATTAGGTACCCACGCTAACCAAGCAATAATAGCGTAGCTAAATTCAAACCGCTCTATTCCAAATAGAACGATAAACAACGGTAGCCAAATTCTTAATGTAACTGCCGCAAAGGTTAAAGCGTAATTTCTAATCATCCACTTTCGATGTTCTTTAATTTTTTTATTCTTAACTCTATGTAATGCTTGATATGCTGATGTTAGCCAAAATACGGATAACAAACCGAAACCTAGCTTCGCTACCAATCCTCCCGTAGCATAAAAGGATAGGTACAGTCCAGAAAGGCCACCTAATAATATACCAACCATATAGATTCTCCCAACTATTCGATGACGGTTGATATTCCTTTCTCTAAATTTAGTGGATAATGTAAACGGACCAATTACTAATGCTACTATACTAGTTGTAATATGTATAAATAACATACTATACCAGAACTCACTTAATTTAGATCCATACATAAGCTTCGCTTTTACAAGTCCTGTTTGAAATCCATCCATAATAGAATATTGGACAACAATATAACTAGCTACTAAAAAAGCAAAACAAGTAAATACAAACCAAATTTTCCTGTTCAAATTTTACTGCCTCCCCATTACATTAAGGAATTAGATTATACATTACTGTTCATTCTAGGGAAAAATAGAAAAGCCTTCTTTACTGATTTATTTAACACATTGTTTTTATAAGCGGAATTAGGATGAGACTTACATTGAACGAAGAATAAAATATATGATATAAGGTCCTTCTTCATACATAAAAACCCTCAAGTATATCGTTTTATACTTGAGGGGTTACTCATTTATTCCTTCTCATTTCTCATTTTCTTAAATCAATAGCCAGCTCATCTGTAATCTGCTCAAGATGGAAAAATCTTTTTATATAATGAATATCTGACCATTTCTCTTCTCCACCAATAACAAATAATTCTTGCGCATCATACATAAATGAAAAGCTTGGATAGAAACTGTCAGCCTTTATTTCAATCTCACCAGTACGATTACTGATCATCTTACAGTCTGCTGAATAGCTTAATAACGTATAGAGAGAATCTTGTGCTGATTGGAAGAAACACTTCATAAGTGTCGTTATATCATCACTATTGGTAATGCACACTTTAAAAAAGTTCGTATCTCTTTTCTTATTCGTAAAAACTAGCTCAAAATGGAGTTTATTCTCTTCTAAAAATCCTCCCATAAGGTCTCTACACAAATAAGTTTCAAATAACATATACATAGGAAATTTGTTATGTGTACCTATAAATCCTTTAATAATTTCTTCGAATCCTGTATGCTGATTCCAATTTGTTTCCACTCCTATCATAATAGGGTGATTTATATAAATAGGATACGGTGATAACCCTTCATTTTTTAACATATACTCTCGTTTTCCATCTGTATGAAGAGCTGGTTTAGACTCTTTTAGTAAGTATTGAGATAATTGAACGCTTAACACATTTACACCTACCTATCATGTAATACATAAACTGCATCTATTAAGTTAGAAAAAGGGATGAATAATTCATATTTTACCTTGTTTAAGCGAGGAGAACTAGAATAGATCGCCATCTTATTGGTGACTTACAGGTCTCCAGGATAATAAATGAACATCGCACCTACAAATGAACAAACTAAACAAAAAACAGCCTCGTATTTTATAACTAAAGAAGAGCTCGTATCCAGCTTTTTTTCCTCTCTTTTTAATATCATTTTAAATAATGTTGTATATAATATTTTATATAATACATACCCAACAATCGCCCCGAGGGTATTCGTAAATAAATCATCAATATCTGTAATTCTATTATTTAGTAATTGATTTAACTCAATTGCCAATGAAAAAAAGAATCCTGCACATACGGTGTTTTTCATTTTTCTAAACTGCGACCAAATAGTCGGTAATAAAAAACCTAACGGCATAAACAGTACAATGTTCAAAAGATACGTAGTACTACCTGCCGTATCAAATAGAGTCAAATTAATTTGATTTACACGAATCCACGTTTCGTATCTACTTATATCCCATACAGTCGCAATTTGCGTCACCCTATACACTAACGAAAGATAGAGCAGAAAAACATATACCCATAGAAAATGCCGAATAGATATAGTTCTTTTCGCTTTAAAATACAATCCAATTTGAAACACAATACAAAACATAATAGTAAAAAAATAAGTATACAAATAACTCATCAAAACTCCTGTATGCATATGGAATCCCCTAACTTTACATTTTCATCTATTATTTTAGAACATAGTTTAAGAACCGGTACTTTGTTCATATATTTAATCTTCTACTTTGTCTTCAGATATCGGGAATATATTAAAAATAAAAAATCCCCACTCCTTCATTTTCAGTCTCCTCCTTGATGTAACTTGTTTATAGGATAGGAAAAACTTTTAAAATAAAAAGTGGGGTAAACATAAAATTTTTCTTAAATCTTCACATGCAACCTCTATAGTATTTTCATCCATACAGTATATATAATCATGTGAATCGTTTTTTCAGTTAAAACATGAAATTAAGAAATATATGCCGTACTATAATCACTCTTGCTATCAATAGAATTTAAAGAAGATGACTCCTGTTTGCATACAGAAATCATCTTTTTTAGGTTGCCTAACTTTTTTTAGAATGTCCTTTACAAAGGGTACAGATCAAGAGCACCTTATGCCTATTCAAAGGGATCAACTATACCTTCTTCCCTTAAAATCACTAAAACCCATTTACAAATCTATAAAAGTAGATATAATATCCTTATGGAACCTTTATTAATTTATAAAGCATTGTCAAATGAAACAAGATGTCAAATTTTATCCTGGTTGAAAAATCCAGAAAACCATTTCGATGAAAAACCTTATCTAGAACAAGACCTTAACTTTCAAGTTGGCGTATGTGTAGGAGATATCCAGCTTAAAACTGGCTTAGCCCAATCGGTTATTTCTAGTTATTTATTAACTATGAAAAAAGCAGGCTTACTAGAGTCTGACCGAATTGGAAAATGGACCTACTATCGTCGAAATGAAAAAACAATACGAGAGTTTTCTGAATACGTCCAAAACGAATTATAAAATGAAAGCTAATAATCAATCAGCATACTAATTGATTATTAGCTTTCACACATTCTGCTTTTTTACAGGTATCCAATAATTTTTGTATAAATTGCACTGCCTATAAAAGCAAGAAACATCGAAAGGAGAATTTTTTTAACACATCATATCTAGTTATTTAGATATCTGTTATTGTATTTCGGATTACATACTCCAGATAATATTGGCATCCAATCACGCTTATAATAATGCTTCTTTGTTAATGAATTTACTTTCAAAATACTGATACGAATGGAGAGTTTTATAAATGAAAAAAGTAAATCCTTTACTTATTCTGACACTCGCAATAGGTGTGTTCGGAATTATTACTACCGAGATGGGTATTGTCGGCGTATTACCACAAATCACTGAAAAGTTCGGAATTTCAACTACACAAGCTGGATTTTTAGTAAGTATATTCGCGCTAGTTGTTGCTATTTCTGGTCCATTTTTAATTTTGCTCGTCTCTAGTATTAATCGCAAAATAATTTTATTAACAGCAATCTTTGTTTTTGTTATTTCAAATATAATCTACGCTTATACAACACAATTTGAAATCATGCTTATTTTTCGTATTTTACCGGCAGCGCTTCATCCACTCTTCTTTTCAATCGCTCTTGTAACAGCTGCTAAACTTGTCCCTCCAGAAAAGGGCGGTCAAGCAGTTACAAAAGTTTTCATGGGAATTACTGTTGGCTTTGCTTTAGGTGTACCACTAACCTCTTACCTTGCAGACCAATTTTCACTCGAAATGGCTTTCTTATTCGGAGCATTCGTTAACACTCTTGCATTCATTGGAATACTACTGCTACTTCCTTCTATGCCTGTTAAAGAAAAAATGTCTTTCGGCAAACAAATTCGTATTCTCGGCAAACCAGGATTATGGTTAAATATTTTAACCGTCACATTCCTTTTTGCAGCCATGTTTTCCGTATACAGCTACTTCGCTGAGTACCTTGCAAAAGTAACTTCCATGAATGGATCTCTCATCAGTATCATGCTATTCATATTTGGTATAGTTATGATTTTAGGTAATCATTTATTTGGTGGTCTTCTGCAAAAAAGCATAATAAACACTGTAATATCATTCCCTATTCTATATTCTATTGTTTACATATTGGTTTATTATTTAGGTTCCTACCTTGTTCCAATGATTTTTATAGTATTCATTTGGGGAATCGTACATGCTGGTGGATTAATTGTTGGTCAAACATGGTTAATAAGTGAAGCTAAAGAAGCACCTGAATTTGGTAACAGTCTATTCGTTTCGTTCTCAAATCTCGGAATTACTTTAGGAACCACTATTGGAGGCTGGTTCATTTCAAACTTAGGTATTCACCAGCTTATTTGGAGCGGCTTTATATTCACACTACTCTCATTTCTATTAATTATAATAAAACTAAAATTTTTCAATTCTAATAGCCAGGCTTCATTATCAAGCTAGTACATTTTCAGTTCCAAATTCGATAAAAAACGTTATAAATTCTTCTTATAAGATTTTATTAACTAAAAAGTATAACGCTCAAAGCCTTTAGCCATAATTACGACTAAAGGCTTTTTTGTATATAAAGTGAAACTTTAATCAGCCCTCACCAATCGGACTTTTATGAGCAGTTGATCCCCCACCTAACTTCTTTGCTTTTGCTGAATTTTGAGGTGGGGGTCTTACTGCCCATTAAAGCGGGATAAAAATAATTCTAAAAGGAGCTAATTTTATGGAACATAATCAAAATGGAGTACATGCTTTAATTGTTTTGTTTTTAGGATTAGTGTTTTTTGTTAGTGGAATGGTTTATCATTTATGGGGTTCTTTTTAATCGTATGATTGTAATCACTCATAAATACCCTCACGTATATCGTTCCTTTATTAATTTCAACGTTTAGACAGATACATAATTCCAAAACTAAAACGTTTATTGCAATTATCGATATGGAACATTTCCCAAAACAACTTAACATGGTAAAATAATATTCGGACGGGAGTCCAATATTATTAAAATTAAGATGGTTCAAGTCGGAGGAAGGCACCTTAGGGTGTCTTTTCTTTATTTTCAAAAGGACCTGCTCAATTATTGTGTAAAAAACATAAAGTAAGTTGAATCCATTAAAATACATGAGTGACCCCTTGTTTTCCCCTCTTATTAAAGGAGGAACTATTATGGGATTTGGTGGTAGTTGTAGTAGTGGTTGTGGCGGCGGCTTTGCTTTACTAGTTGTATTGT
The DNA here is from genome assembly GCF_054353775.1 of Bacillus sp. 5w2. Taxonomy (NCBI): domain Bacteria; kingdom Bacillati; phylum Bacillota; class Bacilli; order Caryophanales; family Bacillaceae; genus Bacillus; species Bacillus sp. 5w2. The sequence goes on from NZ_JBTIWT010000008.1 coordinate 100,035, forward strand.
TTATTTTATTGATCATTGTTGGAGCTTCTTGCTTCTGCTAAAAAACTATCGGAAAAGACACTCTTATATGGGTGTCTTTTCTTTGTAATAAAAAGCTTTCTATAAAGGAGGGTTTTTAGGTTTTTACATTCAAATCATCCAAATTAGTTATTTACACAGCACCTTATTCCTCCGCATCCCTCATACTGTAATACCCCAAATTAATAATAACCAAGAAATATCCACCCATAATTCCCGCAGCAAATGTCCACATGAATTCACGGTGTTCAATTTCATACATAATAATCGCGCCGAGTATTGCGGCTGCAAACCGATTCATCATGCCGAGCATCGGTGCTTTCTCTTTTTTTACGATGCTATCTCCGAACTTTTCAATACGCCTTCCTAAAATCCAGGCGCAGTACATACTCACCAAAAGGCCAATGCTTATCCCTACAAACTGGGCTGGAAAAGGTGTCACAAGCCACCCTAATAACATTACGCCTAGTAAACAATACATTTGTATGTTGAATGATCTTAATGCCATACGAATCATGTTCTGTTCCTTACCTTTCTCTTTAATTCCATCTTTCGGACTTCAAGCTTTCCGATATATCTTTTTTAAAATGGGGGAATTTGATTTTGCTTACCATTAAATAAGCGAGTACGCATGTGCCAAACGCCACGGAAACTGGATTATTCAGGAGGCATAAAATAAGGAGACACATTGCCGCAAATGGAATGGGCATGCCGATAAATGTTGGGAGTTTGCTTTGCTGCGTGTTAAATCTCGCAAGCCGCAGCATTCCGCAAATACTATAAGCAAGTGCGCATATCATCCCGATAGACTGCAAATCTTTTAACGCGACACTATAGGCAAGAATAGACGGCGCCACACCAAAGGTAACTAAATCCGCAAATGAATCTAACTCTCCGCCAATTTCCGAAACAGCATCCAGTTTCCGAGCAACTATACCATCAAACAAATCAAATACCATACCTGTAATAATGAACATGACTGCACCATACATATCTTGAACGAAAACAGAATAAATGGCCAATATCCCACAAATAAAATTAGCTATCGTCATCATATTTGGTATGTAACTCATCACACGCTTCTCCTCCTTTCTACTCATTACCTCATCTAAGTTCTTACTCATTACTATCAAGATCCTTCTGTTTTTCTTCTAATATCACTTTATTTATTTTCGTTAATGTATCCGTCATTTGTTCTAAAGCACCGATATCGATTTTAGAAAAATACTTCTCAATTAATACATCATCTAACTCAGACAACTGCTCTATATACTTACTACCGTTTGGACCAAGCGTAAGGAAATACTCACGTTTATTGTTAGGATTAACTTGTTTCGAAATCATCTTCTGTTTTTCTAATTTCGATAAAACTTGGCTAACAGCACTTTTTGATATATTAAAAGTAGTCGCAATGTGATTTGCTGTCGTGTTTTCATTTAAATTAATATGAAATAACATACTCTCTTGCTGTCCTGTAAGACCGTACTCATCTTTCAACTCCTGAAATAGTAAAATGTAGAATTCATTATAGGCTCGGTTCATTTCATTAATTACTTCTTTATACGTTCTCGTCATAGCGTTCTTCCTCCATGCTGTTATTTTGTTTTATTTAATAGTTAAGTTCACTTAACTTAACTATATTATACCGTTATCTTTGTGTAAAGGGAAATCAATTTCCATACTTTATTCACAACGAAAAAAGAAGACATCCATTAAGACGTCTCCCTTTCATACTTAAGACTCCAAGCTCCCACCATTCGTCTCAATTACTTCTTTATACCAATCGAAGCTTTTCTTCTTCGATCTGTTTAATGAACCTTTTCCTTCATTATCTTTATCAACGTATATATATCCGTAACGTTTTTTCATTTCTCCAGTAGAAGCACTTACAAGGTCAATCGGGCCCCAACTTGTGTATCCGATAATATCTACTCCGTCTTGAATTGCTTCTGACATTTCAATCATATGCTTTTCTAGGTAATCAATACGGTATTCATCGTTCACTTCGTCTTCATCATTTAATTGATCAATTGCACCGAGGCCATTTTCAACGACAAATAAAGGCTTTTGGTAACGATCGTAAAGTTGGTTCGCCGTAATGCGGAAGCCTTTCGGATCAATCGTCCATCCCCACTCTGATTTTTCAAGATACGGATTTTCAACCGAACCGAATACATTTCCGCTCGTTATGCTTTTTAATACTTCTGGATCTGTACTTGTTGCTCGGCTTGCATAGTAGCTAAATCCAATATAATCAACTGTATGTTCTTTTAAAATTACCTCGTCTTCTTTTTCCATTTCAATTGTTACATTGTTATCTGTAAAGAATCGTTTTGCGTATCCAGGATATGCTCCTCTTGCTTGTACATCAATGAAGAAGAATGATTCACGGTCTTGTTCCATCGCGCGTTGGATGTCATCTGGATTACATGTATATGGATACGTTGCACCAGCAGCAAGCATACAACCGATTTTTGCATCTGGAATGATTTCATGACACGCTTTTACAGCTAACGCACTTGCGACAAGCTGGTGATGCGCCGCTTGATACTGAATTTGTTTTTTATTATCGCCTTCTTTAAAGGCTAGACCTGCTCCCATGAAAGGTAAATGTAAAAGCATATTAATTTCGTTAAATGTCATCCAATATTTCACTTTATCTTTATATCTATTAAAAATCGTTTTTGCATACGTCTCGAAGAAGTTTACAAGCTTTCTACTTCTCCAGCTTCCATACTTTTCTACTAAATGAACAGGCACATCAAAGTGAGCCATCGTAACGACTGGTTCAATACCGTGCTTTAATAGTTCATCAAATACGTTATCATAAAACTGTAATCCTGCCTCATTTGGATTTTCATCATCACCATTTGGGAAAATACGTGTCCAAGCAATAGATACGCGTAACGCTTTAAATCCCATTTCTGCAAATAGAGCGATATCTTCTTTATAACGATGATAAAAATCAATTGCTTCGTGTGATGGGTAAAACTCCCCTTCTACCGGTGTAAAGGAATGAATATTTCCTTTCATAATGTCCCAGCGGTTTTCACCAGTTGGTAATAAATCAACCGTCGTTAATCCTTTTCCGTCTTCTACATATGCGCCTTCAACTTGATTGGCTGCAGTCGCTCCACCCCATAAAAATCCTTTAGGAAAAATCACTTTAGACATATAGAAAAACTCCTTTATATAAGAATGAACGAGGAAAGGTATTATAAGTTTTAAAGAATACCTTTCTTCGTTTGAACCTGTATGAAATGTACTACTATTTAACTCCTAACTTTAGTAAGGAATCTCCTGCTTGTATCTTTTCTACTTCTGTTTTTTTCAAGCTATATTTATCATAATTTGTAACAACAACTGGTGTTGTCACAATATAACCCGCCTTTTGAATTTCAGCTATATGAAACTCAATAAGTAATTGCCCTTTTTCTACTCTCGCTCCTTGTTCAATATGAGAAGAGAAAAATTCGCCATTTAATTTCACAGTATCCATCCCAATGTGGATTAAAATTTCAGCTCCTGAATCCGATGTAATTCCTACTGCATGATTCGTCGGGAAAAGCGCAGAAATCGTACCTGAAACTGGTGAAAACAACTTTCCTTCTGAAGGCTCAATCGCAACTCCTTCTCCTAACGCACCTGATGCAAATGCAGCATCGTCAATATTTTGAAGTGGCATAACTACACCATGGAAAGGACTAAATATTACCTCATCATCGCTTGATGCAGCAATTTTATTACTTGTTTCCTCTGTTTCTGTAGATGTTTGTTTTTTCGTAAAACCAAATAAGTAAGTCAGAATAAAACCGACTATTAAAGAAACAACCATCGAAACAATTGCTCCCCAAAATCCAGCTGTAATCCCATCTTTCGGACTAATAAATGTGGGAAGCGTAAATATGCCAAGCCCGCCTGTCATATAAGCTTGTGTACCAAATACGCCAAGTATTGCGCCGCCAATTCCTCCAGCGATACAACTCATAATAAACGGCTTTTTAAGAGGAAGTGTAATACCATAAATCGCCGGCTCTGTAACACCGAAAATACCTGAAATAAAAGCTGGAATACTTAGTGTTTTTAATTTCTTATCTTTCGTTTTCACCCAAACGCCAAGCACAGCACCAATTTGAGCAAATGAAGCAGCAAATATAAGCGCTAGTATTGGATCAATACCGTGTACTGCTAAATTGTTATAGCCAATCGGAACGACGCCCCAATGAAGGCCGAATATGACAAGCACTTGCCAGAAAGCACCGAGTAAAGCACCCGCTACTAATGGGCTTGCATGATAAACCCAAAGCGTCGCCTGTCCTAAAAACTGCCCTGCCCACGTCGCAATTGGACCAATAACGAGAAATGTAACTGGTACAACGATTAATAATGTGAAAAATGGTAATAAAAATGTTTTCACAACATCTGGAATGACTTTCTTTAAAGAATGTTCTACTTTCGCTCCAAAATAAGAAGCGAGAATAATTGGAATAACAGATGATGCATAGTTCATTAAAATAACTGGTATGCCTAAAAACGTAATATGAATGGGTGATTCAAACATCGTTCCTGCAAATAACGTATATAATGGCTCACTTGCTTTTAAACCGGATAAAGCCGGATAGACTAACGCTCCTCCAATTGCCATACAGATGAATGGTGATCCCCCGAATTTCTTACTTGCTGTATATCCAAGGAAGATTGGGAAGAAATAAAATAACGAATCGCCTACCGCATTTAATATTTGATACGTTCCTGACTGTGTACTTAACCAGCCTAACGCCACAAATAGTGCATTAAACCCTTTAATCATCCCTGTTGCAGCTAACACCCCTAAAATAGGAGTAAAAATGCTAGAAAGAATATCTATAAGACTACTCTTTTTCTTCTCACTCGCACTTTCTTCCTCTGTTTCTTGAAATCCCCCGGCAACAATAACCGCTTTATACACGTCGGATACATGGTTACCAATTACAACTTGATATTGTCCGCCGCTTTTCATAACAGTCACAATATCTTCCATGCCCTTCAGTACTTCCGTATTTGCTTTCCCCTCATCTTTTAACTGAAATCGTAAGCGAGTTATACAATGTACAACGCTATTTATGTTTTCTCTTCCCCCAACATGTTTCAGTATGTCTTTTGCCAATTGCTCATACTTCATAGTAATTTCCCCTCCCTACAATCATCCCATTTTTATAAAAGAAAAAACCTAAACTAACCATAACGGTGCGATACATACGAATCACTCCATTACAAGTCAATTTAGGTTTTGCCTGCCAAACAGTAACAATCCCGTTTATTCAATTACATAATTCATTGCGTTTTGTTACACGATGAATGTGCAACGTTACATACACTTTTTCATCTTTTGAAAGATGACTATTATGTGCTTTTTGCAAGTATGCTTCAATCTTTTCTGTACAACAATATGCCTCTTCGTACTTACTTTTTACTTGCTCGTATAAAAAATCATCATCGGCCGAGTTCAATTCCTTCTGCATTAAACGCTGAGCGAAATATCGTAAATGTGTTACAAACCGGCTATAATTAAATGAACTTTCATCTAAGTTCATCTTATAGTGGTACTTTACAACATTTAAAATATCTTGGACGATTTTCGTCATCGCTACCGTTTGTTGCATCGCCGGCTCTCCTTGCTGCGCATTCACGAAATGTAGTGCAATTGACCCTGCTTCATCTTCAGAAAGTCTAAACCCAGTCTCTTCTTCAATGATGTTCAAAGCTTGTAGACCAATTTCAAACTCTTTCTGATAGAATCTCTTAATCTCCCAAAGCAAAGTATTTTTGAGATCCATTCCTTCTTTATGCCGAGTTAAGGCGAAACTTAAGTGATCCGTTAATGTAAGATAAATATAATCACTTAAAGTCCCCGGCAAAACAGTCTTAGCAAACTGAATAATTCTCTCTGTAATCTCTAAATTTTCTACAGGAATTTCAGTAAGTAACCTAGCAAGTTTCTCTGACAATTCTCTTGTTTCTAGCACAAAGGTTTTTTCTATCTTAGATTCATCAATCGCATCGCCAACTTTTTTCTGAAATCCCAAACCTCTGCCCATAAGTACAACTTCTGTCTCATTATCCTTCATCGTACAAACAACATTGTTATTTAAGATTTTATGGATTCTCATATTGTTCCGCCTTCTTCTTCTTAAAGTCACAAAAGGTAATAAAAAAACCTAAACTGATTCCAAAAGCTACACTACACCCGTAGCCTCTAGATCAATTTAGGTTTTGCCTGCCGAACAGTAACAATCCTTTTACTTATTAACTTACCTTTATTATACACAAAGAGTAAGCGGTTGCAACGATAAATTATTGAATATTTTTTTACAAAGAAAATACTAACAATCGATCAGCTGTTGCTTACATTCATTACAAGACTAGTTATATACATCATTATATTTTACAATTACTGTAGGTAACGTATACCTTTCACTACATATATCATTCTAAATAATCAAACATAATTATCTATAAAATTCCATATAGACCCATTACTGGTTAAAATGTTATAATTTAATTACCCTACATAGTTCCTCATATCCGGAATGAGGAACTAGCGTCTTATTAAGTAATGCGCATAACTCAAATAAAAAAGACACTTGAAAGTGTCTTTTTTATTTATTTTCATAATAATTATCTCTTTTATAAACAAAATCTATTAAACAACGAAGGAGACTATTAAATGGAGAATACTGTATCGAGAGAACTACGTAACATACGTATATGCCTTATCATCTTGATCATTGTCATTGCGTTTTGGGATCGTGAGAAAACTGTAGAAATCACTGACCATGGTAGTGACCCTATCGTAAACACCAGCAATATGACCCAAGTTGGCGATAATACATTTGCCTATAAAGACGAATCTAATCAAATTAAAATATTTAAATTTAACCCAGATACAAATGAAATAAAACTAATAAAAGAATTTTATACTAACGAATATGAATGAAATACATGGGACAAAAGGCACCTCAAGGTGTCTTTTTTATTTTCAAAAGGACCTGCTCACGTTTATACGTCAAAACATAAAGTAAATGGAATCCGTTAAAAAACACGAGTGACCCTTTGTTTTCCCCTCTTATTAAAGGAGGAACTGTTATGGGATTTGGTGGTAGTTGCGGCGGAAGCTGCGGTTTTTCTGGAGGATTTGCATTATTAGTTGTGTTATTCATTTTATTAATCATCGTTGGAGCTTCTTGCTTCTGCTAAACAAACTATCGGAAAAGACACTCTTATATGGGTGTCTTTTCTTTATTTTTGCACAAAAAAAGATTATTTATATTCTATCACTAACATCGGATACTTTTTCGCCGACGGCAGACATTTCTTTTTTTAGATCTCCTATTCCCTCAAATATTTTATCATGTCTTTCCTCTTCTTTATAAAGCTTTACACATTCCTTTAGACTATCAGCTTGATATGTATCTAAATACTCCATAAATTTATCAATTATTTTAGTTTCGCAAAATAATTGAGGTAATTGTGTAGAATGAATAAGTTGATCCAACTTATGTGACATTTCTTTCTTTAGTCTTTTTTGTTTATTTAATAAAAAGCACTTGCCTATGAAATAAACATAAATCTTAGTGACTTGTTTAATAATTGGAAAAAATAAAAGAATTAATGCTATGATTACTTTAATTCCTATCAGCATAGGCCATTGACCTGTATTAGTTATAAAAAGTTCTTTTAATATAAGAGTCATAGATATAATTTATTTTATTGATATAACAATTATTTCTAAAATAACTAAAATGATTACTAGTAAGGCTCCACTTAAAAGAATATGTCTCTTTGCCCTATTATATTGCCTATTTCATTCTTCATATTCTCCTGCTAGTTGTTTACCTTTTGTTAATACTGCTCTAAGCTGTTCCTTCTCCCCAAACAAGCCCTCCATTATGTTTGCAAAAACTTCAAGTGCAGTAAAAAGAAAGACACCAGGTACAGTGACCTCAAGTTTTAACCTCGAACGAAGTTTAGGTACCCAAAAGAAGTTAATGTATAATGATGGTGCTATTGGTATTATTCCGCAAGAAGTTCGAGAAGAATTTTGGAAAAAAGGCTATAAATGATAGGAGGAATATAACATGAATAGTAAAATGACTAAAGAAGAGCTTATTAAACTTGTAGAGCAAATATGTGATCCTAAATTGCCAGATGAGTTAGGTAGTAAGTATATTGATATCTTAAAAGAGAATGTACCCCACCCAGCTCCAAGTGACTTAATCTTTTGGGATTTTAGAGACTTAACACCTGAAGAAATAGTAGAGATTGCATTGAATTACAAAGAAAGAAAAAAGTAGAATACTATGTCCGTAATAAGGTCGCTCCTTTATGGAGCCTGTTTTATTTTGTAACCAGAACATCTAATCGTTACCATGCCCCTTAAAGAAAAGACACCATAAGGTACCTTTTCTTTAAAAACTAAAAAGTATGAGAAATGGAACCTTTAGCCATAATTACGACTAAGGGCTTTTTGTATGTACATAAAAAAAGGAGCTGACTGTATGGAACATAATAAAAACGGAATGCTTGCTTTAATTGTTTTGTTTGTAGGACTAGCATTTTTTGTTATCGGCATGGTTTATCACTTATGGGGAACAGTTTAAAAACAAATAGTAATCCATTTAGAAGAAATTCAGAAGCAACATTCAGGTCTTCACCTCATTAAACACCAATAACCATTTTCCTAGTCATGTAACCCCTCCTTATGCTTGAGGGGTTTCCGCTTTAACACAATTATAAAAAAAGGCCCCATCACTGGGGCGCTCCAAAAATAATATAAGTAAATGAATTAAAAAAATAACAGACAACTAAAATATATACGATTAAAATTATATAATCTATATATATGCAATATTACATAAAAAATTTCATCATTACATGCTATACTAAAACAGGAGTCGACAATCGTTATTTTCTTCTTATTTTTAAAGCAATATGATATATACCTTCTTATCGCATTTGGATTGTACAAGCAAAAGAAGACATCATAATTGATGTCTTCTTTTCTTATATTTTTATGAATTTTTTTGCGAAGATGCTCTCCAATCACGAAAAGATGTTGGGCGTCCAGAATAAGCTCTTTGCTTTGCAGCAGCAACAGCTGATTTTTCTTCAATAGTCTTTGGTTTCTCTTCCACAATCGCTGATTTTTCTTCAAGAGTAGTCACAGCTGTTTGTATTTTTTCCAACTGCTCTTTTAAAGCTTGCTGTTCAATCTTTAAATCCGTAAGTAAGCGTAAAATCATTTCAGAATTAGCCATACAGATCCTCCTTCCCCCAATACACAGAATAAAATACAATATGTAAACGACCCAATACCGGTGACAAAATAAGGTTGTCAACTCTTATAAAATCCCAAGTATCTTTTATTTTTCAAAAGGACCTGCTCAAGTTTATCCGTAAAAACATAAAGTAAATTAAATCCATTAATTAATGGTCTTTATGGAAGGAGGAGTTAATATGGGCTATGGCGGTAGTTGTGGTGGAGGCTGTGGTTTCGGCGGCGGATTTGCTTTACTTGTTGTACTCTTTATTTTATTAATCATCGTTGGAGCTAGTTGTTGGGGCGGCGGATTCGGCTGCTAAGGGGAGGCACTCTTGAGAGTGTCTTTTTTTTTGTGTTTTTGGATGTACAGCTCCTATCTTCTGTAGAATGTGGAACAGACGGATAAGAACCTTTCGTATTTTTCCACCTAAATACGGCATCCTAATATGATTGATAATTATAAAAATTCTCCCTATTCATATGGTTAATTTTTCTATATTTGTTATAATTATTTTATATAAATAAATTGGAGGTGAAAAAATAATGATACTAATATTACCTATACTGTTATTCTTATTATTTATCCTTTATAAGATTTCTAAAATGGTTAGTAGAACCGTAGCTGTGTTAGTTGATTTTTTATTTTTAGGAGGATTCACTGCTTATTCATTACATAAACTCATATCGGTAAACATAGCAAGTGGGTATGCCGTTTATTTTTGGGATATTATATTTTTTATCCTTTCTTGTGTTCTATATTACATTGTTTTAAATTATCTAGTTATTAACTTCCCTAGAATAGCCGCATTTATTAATTACATTATTTCTTGGATTGGAACATTTTTAGTATATACAACAATCTGTATTATCTTGATAGGAAATTTACCGCAGTTATTAAATAATGAGTTTTTCAGTCAGCTCACTAATATTATTATTATTTCTATACTTGCGATCATAACATTTAATATTAGAAAAACCATGTTTGCCAATGAAGAGAGAAATGAAGAAATTTATTAGTTTATTATTAACTACATATCATAGTGTGGTAATAAAAAAGGCATACTAAGGTGCCTTTTTTATTTATTTGAATTGGATTAATCCATAACCTTCTTGTGTATTTGGAAATCCTAGTCGTTGAGAATAAACAATTAGATAGAATTTCACCAGATAAAGAAGTATTTCTATTTCTTGTTTACCTATCATTTTTATTATAAGCGCTATTGCCCCTGTTGCATGAAGTGCGGCCATAGATGTACATCCAATAACCCTCATACCAATTCTGTTGTACACTTCATTTTAAATATCCTACCCTTCCTTTATTTTAGTTTCCATTTGTGCTTTGCTCGTAGCAAGTTTTCTTACACCGTTTTCAGTACATGTAACATTACAAATTGACATAACACTTCATGCACCATATACTGTTAACAACAGTATACTGTCATTAACAGTATAAATCCTAATTCATTCTAGGAGGTCTATTCATGAAACATACAGGAAGACATACAGGTGCATTTCTTTTGTTATTTTTAGCTGAGGGGGATAACTATGGTGGGCAATTATTGCAAAAGTGCGAAGAAGAACTTCCAGTCAATCCAATCGATAGCGCCATTTTATATCGCACACTAAAAAAATTAGAAAACGAAGGTTCAATTGAATCTTACGTAAGTACAGATCATCAAGACAAACCGAGAAAGATGTACAAAATTACACCTGCTGGAAAGGAACAATTGGCAGATTTCCAAATGGATATTGAAGAAAAAATGAAGAACTTATCCTTTTTCTTAGATAAATATAAAGACTTAAAGGAATCTGATCATGATTAATGGCGTGATCCTTTACACTTTAGCCATTATTCTTACGGGGATTTCTTTTATGAAGGATCGTACGAAAACGAAAGAAGCTCTATGTAAGTCATGGAAAATGTTTCGCAATCTTCTACCCGCCATGCTTTCCATCATGCTTTTCGTTGGCTTATCGCTTTCTATATTAACACCGTCCTTCATCTCTTCTATCATTGGAGAACAGTCTGGATTGTTAGGTATTATTTATTCAGCGATACTCGGCTCCGTTGCACTTATTCCAAGCTTCGTCGTGTTCCCACTTGGTAATACGCTATTACAACACGGCGCAGGTCTACCTCAAGTTGCGGCACTCATGTCTACATTTATGTCAGTAGGAATTACAACATTGCCGATGGAACAAAAAATATTCGGACGAAGTTTTGCTTACGCACGTAATGCATCTGCATTACTCATGTCACTCCTATTCTCCTATATCATTTGGGTGGTGATGGTATGAAGGAACTAAAAAAATATCGCTTCTTTTTCATTTTATTACTGGGGCTCTTTGTCTTAACTTTTATAAATCAATCTTTAGGATGGAGCGCATTACAATTAACGGGGAATAGCATTTTAGATATGTTGTTTCTACTCCCCCCTGTCCTAGTATTTGTAGGATTACTTGATCAATGGGTGAAGAAAGAAACGCTCATGAAATATATGGGAGAAAAGTCCGGCATATATGGAATCTTATTCTCTTTATTATTAGGCGGAATTGCAGCTGGCCCTCTCTACGTTGCCTTCCCAATGGCAGCACTACTATTAAAAAAAGGCGCCAGCATTCGGTACATCGTATTTTTCTTAGGCGTTTGGACAACTGCAAAATTGCCAATTCTCGTGTATGAATTTTCTTCATTTGGCGCTACTTTTACACTTATTCATGTTGGTTTCGGTCTCGTATTTTTCTATGTAATGGGGCTTATTTTTGAAAGGTTTTATGATCAGGGACAGTTGCTTCGGTATGATGTTACGGAGGAAATGTAATCAAATTGACCATAAAATAGGAATATGATATATTTTCGGTAGAATACTATATAAGTATGACATCAAATAAAATGGCATATAATAAAAGAAGAGATGCGCTAACATCTCTTCCCTAACTGCTACCGTATAGGGTGGTAGTTATTATAAGTTATTTCTTTTTACGAAACCCACCCTTCTGCTTCCTACGGCGCGGAGTGGGTTTTTTGTTGTCCTTATCTAGAAGTTGCTTCCGCAAAAAATACGCTGAAACTTCGCGCACAGTCGCTTTCAGAAACTCTTTTACAAGATCAATCAAAAACTCCATATTATCACCTCCTTTCCTTCCGAATAGAAAGAAGGGATAACCATCCACCCTCACAATATGCAGTTGACTTTGTTTTATCAAATGATTGTAAAGATATTATGTAAACAAAACAAATGAAATTTTACATAGTAAAAAAGCCCTTCTAAACTGGGCTTTTTATATACATGCTATTACTTCCCAATTGTTATGAAAAAAAACGTCGATAAATTTCTATTTCAAATATTCAGAATTAATATTAAAATAAAAAATGGGGATAGGGGTATGGGATTTAAAATTTTATACATAACGAGGGAATAGAAATGAAACTACAATTAAAAGCGGATTTAATGCTACTACTAGTTACATTCTTTTGGGGTGCATCCATCCTACTTACAAAGCTTGGACTTGATGGCATAGAAGAATATAATTTAATCGCATTACGATTTATTATTGCCTTTCTTTTATCAGGTTTAATATTTTACAAACATTTATTCAAAGTTGATTTTAAAACTGTAAAATATGCATTTATACTGGCTTCTGTTTTATTTATCGTTTACATTTTCGCGACTTTCGGTACAAAGTATACAAGTGTTTCTAATGCTGGTTTCTTATTATGTCTCACAGTCATTTTCATTCCAATATTATCAGCTATATTTTTAAAACACATTCCTGAAAAGAAAGTTATAGTAGGAATCATTTTAACGATAATAGGAATTGGTTTATTAACATTAACGAGCGAATTCAAAATCGGTAATGGCGATATATTTTGCATACTGTCTGCCCTATTTTATGCGATCCACGTCATCATTACTGGAAGCGTAACGAAACATGTAAATTCCATTGCACTTGGAGTCATACAACTCGGTTTCGTCGGCCTATTTAGTCTTATTTTTTCATTCATTATAGAAACACCAAAGCTGCCTAGCACAACCAACTCATGGCTCATCATCTTAGCCTTAAGCATATTTTGCACCGCAGTCGCATTCATCGTGCAAGTAATTGCCCAGCAATACACGACGCCCACACATACCGGACTTATCTTTTCATTAGAACCTGTCTTTTCCGCAGGCTTTGCTTTCGTTTTCACGGGTGAAACACTTACTGGAAAAGGATACTTAGGGGCGACACTTATATTAGTAAGTGTGTTGATTGCTGAGTTGGATTTTAAGAGTTTGTTGAGGCCTAATTATAAGAAGAATATAGAGTAAACATTTCACTATGATCAATAAACATACCCTAGAAAAATATGAGTTTATATTATTTTCATGCTCTTCACTTAGATTTTCTTTTTCGATGCTATCTTCAAACAAGGTAGCATCGAAAAAATGTTAAAAGGAATTTCTCCTTAGTATCTTCTTATACTTGATGTAGTTTACATATTTGACCTTTTCTACGTTCTTTGATTACTTACTGAATAAAGTCATACAGATTTTTCGCTAACAATAAACAAGTTACTGTAATGAAAAGAGCACGAACATACCCACTTCCTTTTTTTATAGCAAATTGGGAACCAACAATCCCTCCAGCAATTTGAGCAATCCCCATTATAAAACCATACGCATAGTTTACTTGCCCTACATACATAAACATCAACAATGCCCCAACATTACTTCCTAAATTAAGAAGCTTCGCATTACCTGCTGCTTTTAAAAAATCATACCCGATAAATAAAAGAGAAAACATTAAAAACGAACCTGTTCCAGGACCTAGAAATCCATCATAAAAACCAATAGTAAAAACAAAAAAAGTAAAAATAATGACGTGTCGACCAGACAATTTCTTATGAGTGGAAATACTACCCCAATCCTTTTTGAATATCGTATAAATAGCCACCGCACCAAGCATGATCAGCATCAATGGCTTCAGTACTTCTGGGTTCATTAAATGGACGGTCCATGCCCCTATTATGGAACCTATGAAAGTGAGTGGAACTAATTTAAACGCCGATTTCAAATCAAGATTACCAGAACGATAAAACACAATATTACTAGTTGCACACCCCATTGTCGACGCTAGTTTATTCGTAGCTACTGCACTTGCTGGATTCAATCCTGTAAATAATAAAGCAGGTAAGGCAATGAGTCCACCACCACCTACAACTGAATCAATAAATGCAGCTAAAAATCCAAAAGCAATCAAAATCATTAATACGGATGGGTCTAAATAAAAATCCATGTTATTAACCTCCCCTTTAGTGACTATCAGAATAGTAACTAATAATTTGCTAAATGTAAACAGTTATTGTAACGTTGAAATATAAAGTGAAACTTTAATCAGTGGGGGGTTTTGTTCATCCCCCACTGATTATTAGTTGAACCAATCGGGCTTTTACGGGCAGTTGATCCCCCACCTAACTTCTTTGCTTCCGCTGAATTTTGAGGTGGGGGTCTTACTGCCCGTTAAAGCGGGATAAAAGCAAACATCGGAGGACGAAAAAAGTGGATTACATAGTGCAACAGCTTAAAAAAATGGGTTTTAATGAATATGAAGCTAAATCTTATGTATCTCTTGTTAAACAAGGGCCTGTCACAGCCTACCAAGTGAGTAAGGATTCGGGTGTCCCAAGAGCGCGAATTTATGAGATTTTGGGTAACCTTGTAGAAAAAGGAATTGTCATGAAGGAAGAAATAAATGACACCACTCGCTATTCACCTCTACCGGTTGAAGTCTTTTTACAAAAGGCTCAATCAGAATGGCAGTCTACTTATGAAGGAATCAGTGATTCATTAAAAAAACTAGAAACTTCCGAGGAAAAAACGGATAATCGAGTGATTACGTTAAAAGACAATAAAACAATCATTAGCTATTGTCAGGCATTAATAAAAAAAGCAGAACAACGTATTGTCATTTCAATGTGGGATGAGATGTATGAAGCGTTAGAAGAGGATCTATCTGAAGTAGCTGATAAAGTTACAATACAAGGTATTACCCTGCATGTTGAAAATCCCATCAAAAATCTAGAAGCCCATCGTATAACACCTTATACAGAAACCTTATCTACAGAACATTGGTTCATTTTATCGATAGATTCTAAAGAGATGATTTATGGACCATCACTTGAAGAGCGTAATATTGCTTTTTATACAGATGACCCCGTTCATATATACCTATTAGAGGATTATGTATGGCATGATGTTTTAGTAAATCGACTTGTCCGACGTAGCCAAGATGATTTGCAGCAATGGATTACTGCAGAGAGAAGATCTTTCTTTATGGGAAAATAAGAAACATATTGAAAGAATCAAAAAATAAAGCATAAGTTAATGAAATGGAACACTTATGCTTTATTTTATTTGCAAAGCGATACTCGATCCTTTTCACTATTTCTCCTCCACAAACCGCCCAAACTCCTTCAAAAATCGCAGTTTAAAACTACCCACAGGTCCATTCCGATGCTTCGCCACATGAATCTCCGTCATCTCTTTCTGCATCGTCTCCTTATCATAATAATCCTCTCGATACATAAGCATAATGACATCCGCATCTTGCTCAATTTGTCCCGTCTCTCTTAAATCAGATAAAAGAGGGCGCTTATCTTGACGTGACTCTACGGAACGAGACAATTGCGACAACGCTACTACACAAACATGTAATTCACGTGCTAATACCTTAAGCTTACGCGAAATCTCACTAATCTCTTGAAATCGATTGCCCTTATGCTTCGGATCGCCCGTAATAAGCTGCAAGTAATCTACAATAATTAAAATCTTTTTATCACCGTGCTTCCTCTTTAACTTACGAGTTTGCATCCAAATATCTTGCACCGTAACTCCTGCATTGTCGTAAATCTCAAGCGGCAACTCACCAATCTCCGCAAACGCCTGACTCACCTTCTCCCAGTCTTCCATTGCAAAACGATGCTTCGGATTTTTCAGTCTGCCTCCTGACACCTCGCCTACGCAAGAAGCCATTCTTTTTAACAATTGCTTACTACTCATCTCTAATGAACACAATCCAACCGCCGCTCCAGACTTCGCCGCATGCAGTCCAACATTTAGCGCAAACGCAGTCTTCCCCATAGAAGGACGCGCACCAAGAACGACAAAATCACCTTCCTGCAATCCGCACGTCATTTTATTTAGCGATATATAACCAGTCTCAATACCAGTAATCTCTTTCGCATCTTGATGAAGCTCTTCATATAAATCAACTAACGCATCCTTCAAATCAAACTCACATACACAGTCCTTTTCCTCTAACTCGCAAAGTGCCGTAATCGTCTCACCAATAATTTTCTCATTCTTCTCCGCAATAAGACGCTCTCCCATCTTGTGCCCGAGAACACCAGCCTGATACATTTTCCAGGCACCTCGAACAAGCCCCTCATAATAAGAGAAGTTGCTAGTAGTAGGCACACCATCCATTAACCCGATAAAATACTCCATTCCCCCGATTCCCTGCAAAAATTTCGGATCTATCCTAGAAGTGAACGTCACAAGATCAATCGCTTGCCCCTCTTCTTCCATTTTTCGCATTAACTGAAATATAGACTTATGCACCGGCATCGAAAAATACTGCTCCGTCAAACGGCACTCCTTAATAAGCTCTCCATCAAGTAATAGAGAACCTAACACAGTCTTCTCCGCCTCCACATTTTGAATACTCATGGCCGCCACCCGCGCTCCGCTAAAAAGCGCTGCAACTCTTCCTCAGACGGCGCACTCTTCTCCCACTCCTCACACCTCGCCAAAAACTCCTCCGTCTCCCCCGTACTAACAGACGACTCCTTCTTCCGAAACTGAGCCGTATCCGCCTCAACCTCACACACTTTCGTAAACCCTTTCCCGTGCCACCCTCTCAAAATCCCCTTCACATAAGCAACCGTCCGCTTATTATTCTCAAACGCAATTTGAAGAGCCTTTAGCACAAGCTCCTCTGACAAATCTTCCATCCACGCACTCAATTCCTCCACCGTATGCGGAGACAAACTACCAAAATGTTGCTCATAAAAAGAAAACACGCGACTTCCCGTTTCCTCCTCTACAACCTCTTCTTCCTCTGCCTCCTCACAAATCGGATCGGCATCATCCACAGCCAAATCACCTGGCATACCGAAATGCGCTAACAGCATCGGAACATTCAGCTCCTCCTCTACGCATTTCTGAAGAAACATATGTACAAACTCCTTATTCTTCACACCCTTAAGCTCACGAAACACACACTTCTCCACATTCGTATTCGTCACAGGATTATAACGAAGCCAATTTAAAACAAATAACTCCCGAGTATCCGCATCATAAAGAATCTTTCCATAATCAACAAAGCGCTGCACAAGCTTATCGACAGTCTCCCGATTATAACCCGTCTCCATCTCAGCTAACCGCTTCGGAAAAGGAAAAATCCCGCACTGCGTCGTCTTCGAACAAGTCAACAAATACACATAAAAATACCGCTCCTCCGGCGTCAAATCCAAAACAAAATCATCCTGCCAAAAATTCACCTGCACATTACGATACACCGCCATCCTAATTCCTCCCGTCTCCGTTCAAAAGTGAAAACCTCTTCATAATATATATGGGAGGATGGCAGGGTTTTTGGCGTGTTATTTCAAAATTTTTTTCGACTCCTACTACGGTGTTTGTTGGTGTTTTTGTTTTGTTATGTTTTTTCTTAGTGATTTATTACTTGGTAGGGGCTTGTAAGGGGCTTATGAGGGGTTAATTATCGGTTAGTTCTTCTTCTGTTTTTTTGCAGATTTCTTTTATGTATTCTTCTTCGGATAGGGTTCTTGTTGTGGGTGTTTTTCCGTTAGCTTTTATGATTTGTGGGATTTTGTTTCGGATTAGTTTGTTGTAGGTTGGCATGGGGTTTTCCTCCGTTTAGTTTTTTCTTCTATTATAATGGAAAAGCAGTTTAACTAGTTGTTAAACTGCTTCATTGCTTCTTTTATATAGTTTTCTTCTTCAGTTGTGAAGAGAGCTGGGAATTTGGATAGTGGAAAGCTCGATTGATTAATTATATCCTCTATATCACTTTGAGGTGTATCAAGATAATTCGTTACCTCTTCTATTAAATTGAAAAATTCTTTCAAGCTAACTTGAACGTCATGATGACCCGGATCCTTCTCTTCTTCCTTATACTTTTTTAATTTCCCTATCACATCCATAAATCGCCGATCAAATTTTTCTTTTAGTTCCTTATTATTATAAAACGCTCGAACACTCTCTTTTGAAAAATGTTCCTCTAACCATTCCTTATTTTCTTTCTCCCATATAAAAGTTTGCAAAAATGAAGAAAACAAAGCGATATCCACTTGTTCTTCCTTTTGAAACTTCTTCGTCATCTCATCCATATGCGAAAGTACCTTCGCAATTCTTTCTTGCTCTGCCAAAAGCAATTCCCTTTGAAAATGCATTTGCCTTAAAAATTCTTCCGTCTCTATATCACGCTGCAATATAATATTTTGAATTTCCCCAAGTGAAAAACCGAGATGCTTAAACGATTGAATTTGCTGTAGCACATACAAATCATCTTTCGTATATAATCGATGCCCACCCTCAGTATAATCACTTGGCTTTAATAAATTAATTTTGTCATAATAACGAAGCGTCCGCACCGTAACATCCCCAACACTTGCAAACTCACTAATCATCCACGCCATATCATCACCTACTCCGCTAACTTCTCTGTCACATACTGGAGCATATGAGAAAAACTCATCTCATTCTGCCTACAATATTGAAACAAACCTACAACAAGCAATACAAGGGGACCATTCCCTCTATAACGATTTTCATACTCATTAATACCATCATAAAAGTACTCATACTTTCTATTTCGTAAAACGATATAAATCGCAATAAACAACACTGCAATCATAATAAAAATTCGCTTTCCCCTTATCTCCACTTCTTGTTTCATCACCTATTCTCCTTCCACCGTGTACTTATCTTCTTTAAAGAACGGAATTAGAATGAAATAACGATATGGTTCATCGCGTATTACTTTCCACGCAACAATAATTACTTGAACGACCTCAAAGGCAAATACAATCCAAAACAAAACATCACTAATACGTGAACTAATATTAAATAGAAGAAAGATTAATAAATGAAAGTTGAACGCCTTTCGGCAATGATATTTGTACACCTCATTTTTCCGTGCCAATGTAATGTACATGAGTAGTGGTGAAAAGATTCCTATTGCGGCTGAGAGTAGTAACATGATGATGGTGTTTCTTTTTTCTTTTGTGGTGGTTTTCATGAGTGGTTTTGCCCCCCTTTTTGATTTGCCTTCTTTAGGTTAGGGGATGACGTTGGGGGAGGTGCAAGAAAGAAACTATAATTAGTTCTGAAAAAATAGACACAATGAAACATCTTACATACCCCACTGTGTCTATTTATCTCATAAAAACTGATTATCTATCAAAAAACATTTGAAATAAATACTCCAACCAAAATAACATACATGTAATAAATATCCCAAACACTACATTTTCATTAAATTTCTTAAAAATAGCGTTCCATTTAACAACAATATATTGATTGACAACACACCAATAGAAGAGAAACAAGATTGAAATACCAGTCAAAGGAATCATAAAATTCACCCCTTTTCCCCCTTTCATTTTTATGATTCACCTATTATATCTCCGCTAAATTAAAAGATCAACCGTATACAGGCTCTTTAAATACTAAGAATTTATCTAGTCACGAATTCCCTTCACCTTACGCTCTATGAAAATCACTTAAAAATTTTAAAAGCCTTGGCAAGGAGGACCTCCTATTATTTCTAGCTTTCAACATGATTAACAATACAAAAACCACCTCAAACAAATATACCGTCCAAAGTGGTTTTCTAAAACTTTCATATCATTATTAAATTACTACTTCAATCTATCCTGCAACGCACTAATATTAATAATAACAGGACTCCCCGACTTCAACGTACCATCCTTCTGTAACATTGGTCCAGAAGTAATACATTGGCCTTTCTTCAATGTTGCAAGTCGTTTTTCCCATTCTTTACGTACAGCTGAATCTTGCGCAAGGTTTGATGCAATAGCACTAATTTCATTTTCTGGCGGCATGAAATACACTTTTTGGCTTGAATTTTGTAGTCGTGAAATTTCATCCGTTGTAAATTGGCCTTTTAATGATTGTGTTGCATACCAACCTGACCAGCCAAATTTCCTTCCTTCAGTTAAAATTTTGGCACTTGGCGATTTCTCTCTATGATCAAGATTTTGTGCTTCATCTAATATAACTGGGAATGGTTTATTTTTATCTCCGTGGTGCAATTGATAATTCCAAATATCCCATAAGATAAATTCTGTAATCATGAGCTGTACATCTCTATTAAAACCTGTTAATTGTACAATAAACACTTTACCTTCTTGGTTCAGTATGTCTCCCCAATTATATACAGCATTATGATTAAATGGATTCTTATCAATAAATGGCTTAATTTGTGACCTTGCTGTTTTAGCTGGTCCAGAAGTATCTTCTTCTAACTCCGCTAATAAATAATTTAAATTCATATCCTCACCATATTTATCTAAACCACGCATTACCGCTTCATATATAGCGTTTTGTTGCTGGATACCTAAATCTTTATATACAGCAGAAAATACACTTTTAATTCTTTCAGCAACATCTGTATTATCTTCATCGATATAAATTCCTTCATCCAATTCTTTTTGATTTCGTCTAAATGGATTTATTGGGAATTTGTCTTTTGCTACTAGGAATTGTTCAACATTATCTTGCAGTTTCTCTTTAAATTCCGGTTCTAACTTAGAATTCTTAAATCCATCTGTATAGTCAAATATCATACTAGAAATTCCATTTTGCGCCAGTTCAAGAAGCAGACATTGAATGAAATAACTCTTACCTTGCCCTGATTTACCCGAAATTAAAATATGTCTATTTGCTAGCTCTGGATTTCCGAATTCCCAATATATTTCTTGAGTCGATCCCTCTACTGTTCCTAACAAAACACGGATGTCCTTTAATTCTTTTTCTTCTTCAGAATGAGGTACAGTTGGAACGACTTTATTGCTAGAGTTTTTTAAATCTTGATTGAAGTCATGATTCTGATTCAATAATCTATCTGGATTAATATCAGTCCCACCAGAATGGATTTTCATTTTGAGTGCCTCAATTTCTTCGACTACTCCTTCATATCCATCCTCTTCGGTTAATTCCACTAATAAAATATCTTCTTCTATTTTCATGGACCTCCATGATTGTTCCTTTTTGAATGATAAAATTGCTCCTTTTCCGATTTTATCATCCAAATGTCCACTCATTTCGTAATCATCATTTAATAATCTTTTCTTTAGTTCTTCAATTTTCTCATAAGATTTTTCTGGCCAAATGTTGTTTGTAATAAATTTCTTGGCATTTGCTAGCAATAACTGTACAAAGAAGTTTCGGAAAAACTTATGTTTAAATACATGTAAACCATCTTCACTTGTTTTAGAAAGTTGCGTATCAAATAGTCGCTTAGTAGCATTAATTTGCTCTTTTGCTTTTGCAATAGCACTGTCTTGATTTAAGCCGATTTTCACTTCCACTGGATAATAATGCACTGATAAATTATCATCTTGCATTTCTACTCCGATTAACAGTAAATCGTCACTATGTGCACCTTTTCCGCCTAGATTTTTCGCAGAAAATACACCTTCACTTTTCGTTAATTTCACCGCTCCAGCAACACGCAATATTTCTTCTAATGAGATAGGAACCCATAAAATATTCTCATGATCTAAAGCACTTAATATATACTTCACAGCTGAAATAATACTTAACTTTTCTCTTGAGAATTGTTCCTTACTTCCTATAATTCGTAGTAACCACTCACCATTTAAACTATTGAAAGCTCTAATAGCTGTATTAATTTTTTCAGGTGTCGATACAATTTCTTTTTCCGCTAAATACTGTTCAATAACCGCTCGGTATTGTCTTGCTTTATCCGTTACTGTAATTGCATCATACTGACTTGATGAAGAATATTGATCACTATAATGAATAACCAATAAATTACGTGATGAATCTTGGAAGAAATCTAAACCTACATTAGGTTCAATAAATGTTACCCAATAAGAAGATTCATATAAATGTTCTAAAACTTGTTCATCATAGGTAGATGTTCTCGTAACAATTGTTTCGTTCTTACGATAAGGGTTTGTACCATCGTTATTTAAATTACTTCCTAATTCATTCATTCCTCTAGCAGTTTGAATTAACAAATGTTCATTATTCAATACATTTTTTAATCCAAATCCTGTACGATAATCTACTTCTGTACTAATAGATGATAGAGATGATAACATTCCATTTAAAGATAATCCTGTTTCAATATCTTCCATTGTACTTTTCGCATGCTTCTCATTTGAAATCATTTTATAGAATGAAATATGAGCGTAACCATATTCTTTCGTACCAATAAGTTTATAATAGAAAACATTTTCTCGAATCAGCCTTAATACGTCTACAGCATCGAGATTCTTTGATGCTAACGATAACTCAAAGAACTCCTCGAATTTTTGAACATCATCATATATAGAAAACTTTTCAAAGGCGCTTAGTATATTACTCTCATGATATAAAGCAACCTCTACTGGTATAATTTTGGACGGCCCTTTTTTATCTACCTGCTTCTTAATAAACTGTACTAAACCTCTTACAACTTCTTTATCATTATTTATATTAATCACATTGATTCGTATCGGAGACTTAGATTCTTGTAAAAATAAGTATTGGAAATGCTCCACAAATTGTTGAAGCTTTTCTTCAACTACATTAGCTAAAAATGCATTTGATTCCCCAATCGCAACCTTATGAAGTGGTTCATAAACAATCCATTCAGGCGCTTCATTTTGAGAAACTGGACGATACAATTCATCATTCTGTCCATATATATATGGCAATAGATTGTTAGGGTGCATACGATTTAAAATATGCATCTCAATTACTTCATTTTTCATTTCATCATTAATACTTAACTGGTAGGCAACATTAAGAGGATGCAACGGTGTTAGTATAACTCTTTGTTCCTCTTCAATAACTCCCAATTTAAATAGGTTCTTTTCTTCTTCTTTTAACATTACATTTTCTTGTATATGAGCAACGCTTTCGTTAAAAGCTTTCAAGTATCTTATGGACAACTCTCTTAATTGATCATCCACAAAACAAAGACTAGGAACCGTATTATTAAATTTATAGTAATTTAATAATTCTTGGTACACCTCTCTCAATGATGGATTAATTGCTAATTCAACCTTATTTAGGCCTGATACCCCTCTAACTGCAAAAGCAATTTCATTTTCAACCCATACTCTCTCGTCTTGCAAATAATTTCGAAATCCTTCTCGTGCTGAAAATTCCCTTGCACCTTGTTTTAATTTATTTGTATCAAGGTTATATTCAAAGCTTTCTTGATGTTCTCTTTTTAATTTCCATATCCTTTCTCCTGATACTGGAACAGTCTTTGCAACCTGCTCTCTAATAAGAATAGGAATTAAAGATGTTTCAATTTGAACAGAAAATGATAAGCTATCATCATTCCATGCAGGGGAAGATTCAGAGACTTCAAAACTTCCACCTTGCCAATTTATAATCTGTGCATCTTCCTCAATAAATACTTCTTCTGGCTCATTAGAAATATCTCCAAAAATAATACATTCTTCAGCTTTATTCATAACTACATTTTTCTTATTCACATTCACTTCATAAATTGTTTGCAGAGATTGTAAAAACGCGGCTTCACATTCTACAACAGCAATATGAAACTCATATTTCGACTTAGATTGCATTTTATGTGTATATACAACTTTATGGAATGAAGTTACATTTTTCTTGTGCGCTAAACTAACAGTTAGCTTTTTCCCAGATATCCCACAAAAACCCTGTGAATTTTTATGAATATATTCCTTCTTCAACTTTTCTTCAAATTCAAAGTTCAGATTGATATTTTCTATCTGTGTAGGATTAAATACAATGATATGTCGTTTACGTCTTCCAGCCTTTGTATCAGCCTGTGCTTTCTCCCAGTACAACAAACCCTCTTTTGAATATTTTTTTGTGGATTCACTGTATTCTAGCGCACGATCTGTTGCTATCAAATTGTCATTAGACTCTTTAACAAAAACATAATCCTCTTGCTGCCAATCTTCTTTCTTTAAACGAGTAACACCCTTCTCATCAAATAATTTTTCTAATTGACTCTCTAAATGCTCATACTCGTGCATATGTTGTACTTTCTCAAAGAATGAAGCATTCTCTTCTAATCTTTTTTTCATTTGAGCTGAAGTGAATTGATTTAAATTTTCATCATAGAAAATGCCTAAATTAGAATAATCTTCTCTAGTAATCTCTTGTTTTGATAAAAAACCAAGAATTTCTTCATAATCCCAAAGAGATGGTCGCACAATTGTATCATCCAATTTTTTACGTAAATAAAATGATAGTACTTCCTTTTCATCTTTGTTTAACTTAGAAGTTTCAATTTCCTCTTTTAATGTTTTCAAAATTGATTTCACATTAAATGGCATACCTTCTTTTTGTAAATCACTGCTCCCACCCTTAATACTGTCCAGTGTCTCATGACATATACTAAGTAAAGCTGTTTTCTCCCAAACATCCTTTTGTTCACCGACTTCATTACGAAGTGTTACTAAAAAGTCCGGAGTAACATTTGCCGATGTAGTCGCAACAACTACTTTCATTTCCTCTGAAACCTTAATAGCAATCGTTTCGTATGGAGCTCCTTGCTTATGCTGATAATAAAACGCCTGCGATAAATCTTGTTCTTTTAATGTGTCATAAAATGCTTGCACTTGTTCATGATTATCAAATTGAAGGTAAAATCGCTCTCCACCTCTAAGATTTTCCGCTTGTAAATAATTTATTAGTTTATCTGAAAGATAATTATAAAATTGGTTTAACATACTGTGCATCACCGCTATCACTTTTTTTGTCTATTAAATTCAGCTTATCAAATAACTGTACAATTTCTTCTTTTGAATAACGATCGAAGAATAAACCTCTAGCCTCTAAATCTATAAATACTTGCTTCAAAGGTTTTCTTTCCTTTTTTAAACTCAATGCTGTTAGTAGCAATAACATATCTTGACTAATATTAAGCATATAACCAAGTGAACCTCGAGTTTTTAAGAAATATTTTTTCCCAACCTCTTCTATTGATAAAGAGTATCTATGTCGAGGGCCTTGCATCGTATCTTTTTCATAGGCTTCTTCTATACTACGGAATAAGGATTGTACAAGCGTATCATATTCTAATTCTAAATTTCCTTCATAAGCCCCAAGACCTAAATGTCTTCTATATTCCATAACCCAATCACAAAGCATCTCTAAAAATACTTTTTTATCCTCATCAGATAATTGCTGATATGTTTCCTTTAATTCAGGATAGCCACCTGCTTTTTCTACTCCCATTAGGAAATTTAAATGTTCTAAGCAATTAATATGTAGTAGTAAATGTCTACCTGTATCTTTAATCATTTGATAACCATGAGTATAACCTTTTCTATTCCTACTCGTAGACTCCCAGTCAAGTGTAAAATAAACTTCGTTGTTCTCACTAAAGTTCGCTTTCCCAACTTGTGAAAGCTTTAAAGTCAATTGAGTAATATATAAAAAGTAATAATAACTAAGAAACAAGTGATAATGAGTTCTAAAATAATCTTTATGTTCCGCTAAAAATTGAAAATCTTCTTTGAATAGCTTCGAGATAAATGGAATTTGATTAATATAAGGACGGCGTTCTTTTTCGTCGCTCTCCAAATGATTTAATTGTTTTAACACAAGACGTGACATTAAATCTGTTGAATCGCTTTTTCCAAAAATCTCTTCTACTGTTTCTTTTTCACCTAATAAGACGTCTAAAAGGAATCTAGCAATATCTTGTTCTCCTTTTTTATCAGCCTTATCACTTAATGGTAAATATTGAAACAAATGCAAATGAAAAATTTTAATTATATTGTCACTATCCTGCAGAAAGGTACGTAGTATTTGTTCAAATTGCGACTTATCTTGCTTTGATACATCAACAGATTTACTAATCTCTCCAATAAGTTCTTCTAGGTTAACTTCCATTTTTAACTTATTTCCGCTGACTAGACGCGTAAACTCTCCTAATACTCCCTGAAACCCTTTTGCAAATTTTGCCCGCTCTGTTCCTCGGGTAGAGAAAGGTAACAGAGGAGCTTTTTTATTTATTGTATGTTTTAATCCTAATTTTTCTGATTTAATACTCAGCGAGCTTTTTAAATCCTCTAAATTCTCTCTTACAATCATTTTTTAATCCCTTCTAAACGTAAATTCTTCAAAATCTTCGTCGTATGTTAGTTTAAACATTCCATTTTCATTAGATTGAACAAACAATAATTCTTTTTCTCTATTTCCTAATTTCATTATCTTATCCACAAATTCAACGAACTGAATACAATCTTCTTTATCCTTTTTATTCGGACGATAACCTTTTGAAAGTTTAACCATCATTTCATATAACGGATAATCAATTTCTAAATATACAGGTGCTACTTTATCTTCATTAGAAAAAGCAAGTAATATATTTAATTTAAATCGATTTAAAACCTCTGGTTCTACCCCTTTCAAATGTCCTACAAATGGCTTGATTTTAAGAGACTGTGCCACCTGAGTAGTATCATTTGAATAATCCATAAATACATAATCTGATTTCGGACGTCCGTTCCACAAGAATATCGATTCTCTCGCTAAATTATACATCTCTCTTAAATCAGATCGATTCCCCTTATTAAAGGCATATAAATATTCCATATATTTTTTATAATTTTCATCCGCAAACATTTCATTCAAAACGGGAGATAAAAAGAATGACATACGTATTAATGTTTTATTGAATACCTGTCTAGATGAATCACTTAGCTCAAAGAAAGACCCCATCTCTTCTAGCTCTTCTATCCATCCATCAAGTCCATGTAAATCCAAATGCTTTTGGAAAGTATTCTTCATATTTACTGAATTGTTTAGCTCAATTAGCATTTGGTCTACACTATTTGAACGTAAATGAATTGGATCCATTTTAGAAATAACTGCTAGTAAATTTGATTTTTCTTGACCATCAAATAATAAATTCGGCAATAAGGCTTCGGTTTTTTCCATCATACCTGCCCCCAGAAAATCTTCATTCCCATGAGAAGGTACTAAAATATCATAAATAAAATTAAGCATAGAACGTGTCGAAATAATCATCTTATGCTTAACTATTGCTTCAATTAATATACTTAAAACACCATCTCGTATTTGTTGCTGTTGCAATAACTCATAATTCACCATGAAGAATCCATTTATACCACGTTGCTTATCCTTCAAATAGGCTTGATAGAATGGATTTTTTTCTGACTCAACCACAATTCGCTTTAAAATAGATGAAAAGTAATCTGATTTTGGCCCTTCACTAGTTAATTCAAAAGGTTGATAATCACTAAAGCTAATCAAGTGGAAATTACCGCTTTGTTGATTAGTAGCAACTTCATTTGCCTCGAATATTCCTGATTCCTCAATAAATTTCGTTAAAATTTGATAGTGCTCTTTTGCATAATCTGATTCAATAAAGTTATGCAGAACTCCTAGGTTAATAGCTAAAATTAGCTTGCATCTAGAACCATCAATCTCACTGTCACTATATGGCTTTAATACTTCCGCTAATGTATCAAGGGAACTCTTTTGTGGATCAAAACTTTCCGTAGCATCATTATGCACCGAAAACTCTTCCATCAATTCAGGATATTTATTTTTGACATACGATAATAAATGTGATTTCCCATCTCCAACGCTACCACACAAGAAAATTAATTGACTTGTATTTTGCCCAGCTGCTGCTGTTAGAGCAGACATCATATCGTTCTGTATCGTTCTTTCAACATGTAAATAATCCTTAAACGAACTAAATTCATTAGGATTTTCGATAGCCTCTTGAGATGATTCTTTCAGCTTCGAGAGTTCTGCTAGTAAATAGCTCTCTCCTTCTCCTAAAATAAAATCATCATACACAAAATTGTTATCTGCTTCTTCTTCATTATCCACAGACTGTTTATCTTCAATTTCTAACCCTACTGCAATCTCAGCGTTATTTATTTCTGTTAATTCCTCAGTTTGATTTGATGTATTTTGTTTACTTGCAATCTCAATTAGCATTTTTAACTTTTCTTCTAAACTAGCAGATATCTTTTCTTCTAATTTCTCCACAATATGTACACTACTCTTCGGCTGTGGATGTTTGTATTTCGGGGCAACAAACTCATAACTCCCGTATATCTCCATAAACCACACTGCGATTTGGAATAGATTTTTATGCATTTTAAAAGCACTCTCTACTCCACTTTCAATATGTTCATGTGCCGCTTTATTTCCTAGATAACGAATTGTATCAAACGCACGTGAAATTTCCTTTGATAAAATATCTTCTCTTTCTAACTTTTGGATACGTTCTACTTGCTTTAAATATTGTACGTCGTACAGTTCATGCTCTTCCGCAATGCGTTTTGATAATAGCTCTGCAAATATTCTTCCCTTAATTAAAACCGATTGGGGATCTTGATAAAAAATATTTTCAATATCCCTACCCATCTCCGATAACTCAGGGAAGATCTCTTGTAGAAAATCAAATGTATATTTCTCCAATGATGTAACACCTCTTAATATAAAAATACGTTTCGAATATATTCCATATTATACAATATCTATAGAGGAATTGTTGGTATTAAGAAAAAGGAAATTAGTGGATTATCATTCCACAATAAAATTGATTATTCCCCTATTACCTCCTTCATTCTCAATTCAAAAAAAATAACCCAAGCCTATAACTATAGCACCCAGGTTATCCCAACACTTTATTATTTTAAATATCTCCTAAACATATGTTATATATGTTTCCTAAAATAAACTCAACTGCACAATACTATCCATCTTCTCTTCTTCTTCGTTAATCTCTAAAATCCTCTCACCCATTCGTTCCACCAAGTCAACCACTAAAGCATTACCCATACAAAAGTATCTATTTCTTTGTGGCATCCCCGTATTCGTCCAATCCATCGGGAAACCATTTAATAACTCACATTCAGCTGGCGTTAAATATCTTAGCCTTTTTGTATAAGGATCTTCAATTACATGGGAACTTCTATTACATGTTCCTTCACTTGTTAACATTGTGCGTCCAGGCTTATCTAAATCATCAGGGAAAGCCATTCCTCCCTCAGAGTAGAAATATTTATGACCTGTTGCTTTTGATACTCTTTCTTCTTTTTTAGGACCTTTAAGATACTTGAGTTCCTCAAATTCCGTTCTGCCCTTTTTGTTAACCTTATCCATTTTCAAATAATATGATTCATCTGCAGGGCCAAATTTATCATATACTTTTTGAACAACTTCACCTAAAGTCTCTGGATTTTCAGTTACCGGAACTACTTCTTCAGTATAAACTTGTCCATCCATCATTACGCCAGAATTATAGTATTCAGCTTTAAATGTATCAGAAACCTCAATAATATCGACCGGCAACCCAAATTGCCCTCTTTTTTTGTTTTCCTCAGGCGCTTCATGCACTTTAAAAATCGGAGCGAAAAATCCATTTTCACACAATATCTCTAACGGCTTCATTTTACTTTGAACAAATGTGAAATGAGATTCTTTTAAGTACGCAAAAATAAATACTCTTCGTCTTCTTTGTGAATTCCCATAATCCGCAGCGTTAATGACTCTCCATTCCACTACATATCCTGCATCTCTAAAGCTCGCCAGCATAATAGAAAAGTCACGACCTCTTTGTTTTGCTGGTGACTTCAATAATCTATCTACATTCTCTAACAAAACAAATCTTGGCTTGCGAGAATTAACTATGTTCATTATCTCCCAAAAAAGAACACCTTTTTTCCCTTGTATTCCTTTTTCATTTGATAAAGTACGTGCTACAGAATAGTCTTGGCAAGGGAAACCTCCTACTAATAAATCATGCTCAGGTATTTCCGGCCAAGCTTCCGCTATATCTCTATTTACATGTATTCCTTTATTTTCAAAGCGAGTTGCATAACAATTAAATGCATGTTGTGCTTTAGTTGAGGGTTCCCACTGGTTTCCCCAAAGAACTTCAAAGTTTTCGTTTGCTTCTAGTCCTAATCTAAAACCTCCTACTCCCGCGAAAAGTTCTACTACTTTCACCATAAATACACGAACATCCTTTCGGTATTTTATTTATCTATGCTTCATTATAATAAAAAGTGAGGAAAAGATCAACTATAACATTTCAAGAACCGTACTTTTTTGTATTTCCTTGTTTGGCTTGTACCAATTAAGAAAACTGTTCGCACTTTATCAATATTATAAAGGACATGACTCCTCTTGAATAAATTCAATATAACTATTATCTAATAATAAAAACTGCCTTTTCCCTCTTATAAATTTTACTTATATAAATTTGAAACAGCTTTTTATTATAGCATAACTTTAATATGTAATGTTTAAAATCATACAACGCAGCACTGGATACAGAAAGGAGATAATTATGGACTACACTACAATAGAAGAACTAATGAAAAAAGCACATGAAGCTGAAGGAAAAACATTTGGTGAAATCGATACAACTGACCGACTCGCAAATGCAAAATCAAAAGGTGGGCTAGGGCAAGTAATTGAGGAAAGCTTCTTTGGATATGAAGTCAATTCGAACGCAGAAGCTGATTTTAAACACCTTGGTATTGAACTAAAAGTAACTGCATTTAAACAAAATAAAAACGGTTCATTATCAGCCAAAGAACGACTAGTCTTAAATATTATCAACTATATGGAAGAAGTTTATACACACTTTGAAACATCAAGCTTTTGGAAGAAAAACGAAAAACTACTATTAATGTTCTATGAATGGGTACCTGGTGTAGACCGTAAAGATTTTCATATTACAAAAAGCCTTCTGTTCACCTATCCTGAAGCTGATTTAGAAATAATTAAACAAGACTGGGAAACCATCGTAAATAAAATTCGTGCCGGCAAAGCACATGAATTATCCGAAGGTGATACAAACTATTTAGGAGCTTGTACAAAAGGTTCCAATAAAAATTCACTTCGCTCACAACCGCATTCTGAAATTCCAGCAATGCAAAGAGCTTTTTCGTTAAAGCCTTCTTACATGACAGCACTAGTTCGCAGGTATCACCTAAACGAAGAACTAGTAAGTTTTACAACAACAAATGAACTAAAAGGAAAATCTTTAGAAGAAATCCTTTATTCAAAATTTGAAAATTACATAGGCTTAACTGATCAAGAAATCGCTCAAGAATTATCTATCGAGTACAAACCTACAACCAAGAACTTTGTTCCATTACTAGTAAGCTCTTTACTTGGTATTAAAGGAACTCGACTCGATAAAATTGAAGAATTTGCAAAAGCCAATATAGAGTTCAAAACAATTCGTTTAGAACCAAACGGAAAGCCAGAACAAAGCATGTCATTTGAAACGATTGATTTTCATCAATGGACAAACGAATCATGGGAAGAAAGCGAAATTCGAGAACGCTTCTATCAAACCAAATTTTTATTCGTAATTTTTGAATTTAACCAAACAAAAAAAGAAAACCCAAACCGTAAACTCTACTTTAAAGGCATTAAGCTTTGGAACATGCCTGTCCCTACAATAGAAAAAGAAATACGTGAACTATGGGAAGAAGTTAATAAAGTTATAAATGAAGGTATTCAAATTGAATATAAAAAACGTGGTGATAAAGAAGTTGAATTAAACAACTTACCAAAAATGACTTTCAACGGTGTTACACATATTAGACCAAAAGCCCGCAATGGTGCAGATAAAGTAACTTTACCTGATGGTCAGCACATTACAAAGCAGTGTTATTGGTTAAATAATTCGTACATTGCTCAAATTATTAACAAGATGGATAAATAACTATTCCTTCCTACTCTTTTTCATTAATAAAAGTGGATTATAGCTAGATGATATATAACTTATCCAGCTATAATCCATTTAATATACGCAAATCATTAAAATTATCTACGCCTTCATTATCATTGAAAATACTTCTGATAATCCTCTTCATTTTTAAATTCAATCGGCCCTACATCCATTCGAAACTTCCCGTTCTCGTACAACAGTGGCGAAGCTTCTGAGTGATCTTTCGAGTAACTTTCTACATGTGAAATTTTCATCTCATTTGAATTGGTGAAATCAATATGAGCAATGCACACCCAATAAGCATGGTCATTTATTTCTAATAACGGTGCTGTTACAACGCTTCCCATATGATTATCGACAACAGCTTTAGCCTTCATAGAATAGAAACTACCTATTCCATTTCCGACAGCACTATACGCAGCAAATAAAATATATTTTAAAGCTTCTGGTCGGTAAATACGGATTGTTTCTTTTCCTGGTTCTTGCGAATCACCATCCAACACAATATACGGTGCCACTTTAGATGAACCTAGATTTTTATAATAAACCTTTCCTATCTCTCCATTAGTTGTCACGTAAAAACAATATAAGTCTAGGTCTTTATTTGTTTCCCACTCTAAAGTAGCTGTTACCATTTTAGATTTTTGTATATTTATAGATTGTTTTTTCTTCAATTCAACCTTCACTGCATTAATAGTTTTTTGTACTGGAGGCGGAGTAGGAATTATTTTCTTCTCTACAGAAGGAGCAGTTTGTTTTTCATCATCTGCAATCTCTATTCCAAAACTTGTACACAATGCAGCTAACCCACCAAAATAGCCAGATCCAATAGGATTGAACTTCCATCCTCCTCCATGTCGATATAACTCTCCAACAATAATAGCACTTTCATCTGTAAATGGATGTGTGATAGGAAAATGAATAATTTCTAATCCTGATTGTGCGTTACTTATTTTCAATTGAATATGGGAAACATCTCGTAGCGCCTGTTTCTTCTCTTCAGCATTATGAATTGTAATCGAAAATACAATCTTTTGTACCTCATCTTTTATATGCGTAAAATCTATTGAAAACCTTTGTTTACTTCCATTTGTGATATTTTGATTTAATTGAACAGATCGACAACTAGAATATGGTTGTCCATAGAAAACGAAATCCTCTTCTTTAGTAATTTTCCCGTTAAACCCTACTAAAAAAGCTGATGCATCTGCATCCATATTCATCGGGGCATTCCAAGTTAAATCTACCAGTAATCCTTTCATCTCTGGATGATTCTTTGTAACGTCTATCTTTTGTCCCCTTACTAAAGTATGTATCATCATAATTCCCCCGTCTTACACCTTTAATATTTTTTATTCAGTTTAATTATACTCCTCTTTAGATTTCCCTTTCTATCTTAAATATGAAACCATAATAATGAATTATCATTATAAAAGGAAAAATCTATATAAAAACTTATTGAATCAACTAATCTGTATTTAAAATTCTAAATAAATATACTAAGAATGATATCAATATTTCATGAATACAGGTGGCTAAAATTACTTATCAACTCTAGCTCCACCAACCATCCCCCTATACCACCCACTACTCTCCTCCCAAAACCCACTACTCTCCCCACTCCCCTTATAAAAACTCTCCCAACCCCGCTCCCTCAAAATCCCCTTCCAACTATCACTCTCCACCATCTTCTTAATGACACTATCCCAATAAGCAACTTCTTCCTCCGTCATATCTTTCGGGCCCATAATTCCCTTCCAGTGCTGGAAGATGACGTCGATTCCTTGTTCTTTCCATGTTGGGATTTCTGGTAGTCGGTCTAGGCGTTTTGGTGCGGATACGGCTAGTATTTTTATTTTGCCGGATTTGTATTGTTTTTCGGCTTCGGATAGGGTCATGGTTGCGGCGCTGATTTGTTTGTTCGTTAGAGCGTTTATGATTTTTTCTTTGTTTTCGTAGACGAAGAATTGTAGTTCGGCAGGGTTTATGCCGAATGCTTTGCTTACTTGTATGAATGATAGGTGATCGTCGTTTCCTAGGCCGGGGGCAACGCCGATTTTGAAGTTTTTCTTGTCTTGTTTTAGTTGTTCCATTAGTTGTTTTGCGTTTTCTATATTTGATTCTTTTGATACGACAACGACTTCCCAATCTGATGCGAGTGTTGCAAGTGGTGTGAAGTCTTTATATGTTAGTTTACTGTGGCCTAGTAGGTTGTTCGTTATGAGTAAGCTTGAGTTAATCGCCAGTACGTGGCCGCCTTTTTGTTTCGTATATTTCCATCCGACGTCACCGCTACCACCAACTTTGTTTGTGACTGTGATTGGTTTTGTGAAGATTTTTTCTTCTGTCAGCGTTTTTTGCATCGCTCGTGCTGTTAAGTCCCATCCCGCTCCTTGAACGTTTGGCGCAACGATTTCTACTTCTTCTATGTTTACTGTATTCGTTTGAGATTTTTCCGAAGAACAACCAGCTATTACTCCTGTCATGATCCATATACATAGTAATAATTGTTTTTTCATAGTCCTCGTCCTATGCGATATTTTCGTTCTGGACGTCCGATAATGCCGTATGTGTACTCTACTGTGCATTCGTTTGTCGCTACTAAGTATTCTAAATATCTTCTTGCGGTTGTTCTGGAGGCACCCATTTGTTCTCCCATTTCTTCTATTGTAATGCCCTCTTCAAATCCTTTTATAATTCCTTTCACTTTTTGCAGTGTTAACGGATCCACACCTGTAGGTAAGTTTTTTATGTCTTGTGTTTGCGAAATGCCGAAGAAATTATCTATGAGTGTTTGATTTACTTCACTGTTACGATGTAATAATTGCTTCTTTCTTTTATAGTCTTCAATTGTGCGAACAAATTTTTCTAACGTGACTGGTTTTATAAGGTAGTTACTTACGCCGTTTCGAATTGCTTTTTCTAGCATATAGTTTTCATTCGCCGCCGTAACCATAATGACGTCAACATTTGGAAAGTCAGCATGAATTTGTGGCAATAAGTCGGTTCCGATTCCATCTGGTAAATAGTTATCTAATAGAAGCAAGTCGATTTCTTTCTTTTGTAGTAGTTCCATCGTTTCTTTCGCGTTCAATGCTTTTCCGATTACTTTTACGTCCTTTATTTTTGATAAAAACTCCTCTTGAATTTGCGCGACGCGGAAATCATCTTCTGCAATTGCAACCTTCAACATATGCCCATCCCCCTGTTTGTCATGTACTTTCTCTCAATGTTTTTGGAAGGTAAATTGTAAAAATAGCTCCCCCATTTTTCTCGTTTTGAATTTCAATCGTTCCTTCTAGTAGATCTACCATTTCTTTCACGTTTGCTAGTCCGTAACCACGATTGTTTCCTTTCGTTGAAAATCCTTTTTGAAAAATGGTCGTTATTTTTTCTGCCGGTATCCCGATCCCGCTATCTATCACTTCAAACACAATATCGTGCCCAATATCGGTAACAAAGAAAGAAACACTCTTCTCCTCTTGTGTACTCACCGCATCAAACGCATTGTCGATTATGTTTCCAAGTATCGTAATAAGGTGCGAAACTTTTATATGGTCTGGTAACGGATGAAGCGCACTATCTCCTTCAATATGAAAATCAATTTTCTTCTCAGACGCTGTTCCGATTTTTCCTAATAAAATAGCTTGTACTTTCGCATCATGAATTTGATGGAATAAAATATGGTTTTGACTTTGATGAATGTTAGATTCGTGTTGGATAAATTCAATCGCTTCTTTGTAATGTCCTAACTGGAGTAATCCTGATAGGACGAAAAGTTTATTTGTAAATTCATGTGTTTGAGCGCGTAAATCCTCAGAATACTTTCTTACCTCAGATATCGTATTCACTAAGTTTTTCAGTTCTGTTTTATCTCTAAAACTACATACAACGCCTACCGTATTATTATTTTCAAGTATCGGTGTCCTATTTAAAATAAACACTTTATCTTGAAACGCGATTTCTTGATCATTTTCTAGCACTCTTTCCATATTAAATTCCGGCAAAACTTTTGAAATGTGCTGCTGCATATAATCACCATTTACATGCAGCATTTCTTCTGCCGACGTATTCATCATCGTAATAAAACCATTTTGATCGATGGCTATAATCCCTTCTTTTATAGAAAGTAGTATCGCGCTTCGTTCCCGGTATAACGCTGCAATTTCATTCGGCTCTAAACCGAGTGTATCTTTACGAATGCTACGTGCTAAAAGAATGCCACCAACAATTCCGGCTAGTAATACAGCTAAGGAAAAGAGTATAATGTCTTTCGTTCTGCTCAGTATGTTAGATTCGATACCTTTTATTGAAAACTCTACTGTCACAACACCTACGACTTGATCGTAGTCTCCGTTATGAACAATAATGGGTGCCTTTGCCATTAAAGCCGGACCACTTTCCCCATTGCCTTCGAGCGTATAATAGCCACCAAAAGTAAGTGCTTCATAGTTATATGGATTGTTACTCTTTGTGCCAATTAACTCCGAATTAGAATGAGAATACATAACCCCTAAGCGATCTTCTATAATGACATAATCTGCACCAGCTTGCTCACGAACTTGTTCCGCAATGGATTGAATGGTACTTTTATGCTCGTTATTTTGAAAAGCATCTTTTATAGCAGGCATAAAAGAAAGCGACTTCGCTGTTTGCAGTGCTAGCTGCTCCACTTGTCGCTTCGTATCAACGGACTGAATGTACACAAATATTCCCGCTAATAGAAGAACGACAAATAAAATTAACGTAATAATTAAGCTTACTATTTTCGTTTGTAATGACACTTTGCGTGATTTCTTCATGCTTCATATCCTTTGATAAAATATTCTAAACTATCAATCTCCTTTTTCTATTATTATGACAAAACTAATAATGAAGCAACTATTAAAACTCTCCATGTACATAAAGTACAAAAAGAATAAAATTGTCACAATATTGAGATTTTATTCTATAGACAGTACAATTCAACTACAATAAAAACGCTTTCATATTTAACTTTTATTTCTAAGCAAGAGGAGGAATTATTATGGCTCAAGCAAACTCAAAACGAGTCGCCGGCAATATTTTCAAAGGTTCTGTCGGCAATTTAATTGAATGGTATGACTGGTACGTTTACTCTGCTTTCGCTGTTTATTTTTCAGCTGAGTTCTTTCCTAAAGGCGATCCAACGAGTCAGTTACTGAACACTGCGGCTATTTTCGCAGTTGGGTTTTTAATGCGCCCTATCGGAAGTTTATTAATGGGACGCTATGCCGATCGGCACGGACGCCGGGCAGCGTTAACACTTTCGATTACAGTTATGGCCGGTGGTTCTTTAATTATCGCCTGTACACCTAGTTACGAAAGCATCGGGATTATGGCACCAATTATATTAGTTCTTGCTCGTTTACTTCAAGGGTTATCACTTGGCGGAGAATACGGAACTTCCGCAACGTATTTATCTGAAATGGCTAGTAGTGGTCGCCGCGGTTTTTATTCAAGCTTCCAATATGTAACGCTCGTTGCTGGACAAATGGTTGCGTTAGGTGTTCAAATTGTTCTTCAGCAATTACTAAGCGAACCAGATATGAAATCTTGGGGCTGGCGCATTCCATTCATTATTGGAGCGATGGGCGCAGTAGCTGTATTATGGCTTCGCCGCACGATGGATGAATCGGAGCAGTTCTCAAACATAAAATCGCAAAAACGAGAAAGCGCAGGAACTGTTCGCGCTCTTATGAAACACCCGAAAGCAGTATTAACAGTAGTCGGTCTAACACTAGGAGGAACTGTTGCATTTTATACGTACACAACATATTTACAAAAGTTCATGGTAAACACAGTCGGTCTCCCGAAAGAAGTTGTAAGCTGGATTAACTTTGTCGCACTACTTATTTTCGTCGTACTTCAGCCAATTGCAGGGCTACTTTCCGATAAAATCGGACGCCGCCCACTATTAATGGCATTCGGTATTCTCGGAACGTTACTAACAGCACCGATCTTCTTCTTTATGGAAAAAACGACAGAACCAATGGTAGCATTCTTACTCATGATGGTCGGCCTCATTATCGTTACTGGTTACACTTCCATTAACGCAATTGTAAAAGCAGAACTCTTCCCAACTGAAATTCGCGCACTAGGCGTAGGTTTACCGTATGCACTAACTGTTGCGATATTTGGCGGAACAGCCGAGTTCATCGCATTATGGCTAAAAAGTATCGGAATGGAATCACTATTCTATTTTTACGTAGCTGGATGTATCGCAATAAGCTTTATTACGTATTGGCGTATGGATGAGTCATCGAAAACTTCGCAGATTGAGGCAGAGCTTAATGGTGGAGATAAACTAGCTAATAATAAATCTAGTTAAAATTACGTATGCTATGTTCTTCGTTTAACTAAACTCAATTTGCTTTATCTAAAAAAGCATAATTCATTCATATATAATTTAAAAACCTCTACTTATATGTAGAGGTTTTTGTATGACGAAAAAACACGTAGTTCCATTGTTATTTTACAAATCCCAATTTCTTCCTCATCTTAAAGTGGAACAAATTTATTACTTAGAGTGTCTAATAAGTGTATTTCTAATATTAGTTGTCCAGATTGGATACAACATATCCCGTTTGACATCTATTTTTATGTATTATAAAAAAATGAAAGGACTTATTATTCCCAAAAGCAAAAAATATGTATTGTAATACTTTCACAGGTGAACCATTACAAGTAGAAACAAAAAAGAAACAGCCCAAACCGTGACTTATCAATCATATAAACGTTTTGGATGTAATTTAACCTGTGAAAATTTAGCTGCAGTAGTATTGTTACCCTATGCCATCTTTAATTGCATTGGTATTTAGAATACCTAGACAAAATCCATATATTCTTGAAAGAGGTTGAAAATTTATGTTCG
Organism: Bacillus sp. 5w2; assembly: GCF_054353775.1. NCBI lineage: Bacteria > Bacillati > Bacillota > Bacilli > Caryophanales > Bacillaceae > Bacillus > Bacillus sp. 5w2. Next base: position 139,256 of record NZ_JBTIWT010000008.1, read on the forward strand.
TTTTAAACAAGTTCTTTAACATTTTACATTACAAAAAGATTGTGCCTGTAGTATTACTTTCATGTGTATCACTTATAGGATGTTCCAATAGTAACACTCAATCTGAACCACCTAAACAAACGAATCAAGCTAATCAAATTAAACAAGAAAATACAGGTAACCAATCTTTCGCTAAACTTGAAAAAGAATATGATGCTAAGCTTGGTATTTATGCACTGGACACAGGTACGAATCAAACTATTGCTTATCATTCAGATGATCGTTTTGCGTTTGCATCTACATCTAAATCATTAGCTGTGGGCGCTCTTTTACGCAAGAACTCATTAGAAGCTCTTGATCAAAGGATTACGTATACTCATGAAGATCTTTCTAATTATAATCCAATTACTGAAAAGCATGTTGATACAGGAATGACGTTAAAAGAACTCGCAGATGCTTCTGTTCGATATAGTGACAGCACAGCACATAATTTGATTCTTAAACAGTTAGGAGGTCCCTCTGAATTTGAAAAAATCTTGAGAGAAATGGGAGATACTGTTACTACTTCAGAACGATTTGAACCTGAATTAAATGAAGTGCATCCAGGAGAAACACATGATACCAGTACACCAGAAGCAATAGCTAAGACACTTCAATCATTTACATTAGGAACTGCACTTCCAATAGAAAAACGTGAACTATTAGTAGATTGGATGAAGAGAAATACAACTGGAGATAAATTGATTCGTGCTGGCGTACCAAAAGGATGGGAAGTAGCTGATAAAACAGGCGCGGGATCTTACGGAACAAGAAATGATATCGCAATTATTTGGCCACCAAATAAAAATCCGATTGTTCTTGCTATACTTTCTAATCATGATAAAGAAGATGCTGAATACGATGATAAACTTATTGCAGACGCAACCAAAGTCGTGTTAAATACCTTAAAAGCTACGGAATAAAGGATAATAGGTTAAAAGTTTTCTATTTTGGCGGGTGTTTTCTCTAGTAGGAGTTGTACCGTATTTTCATCAACTAAAAATTTAATAGTGTCTCAAAAACGAAATTTGGTGCTCCCCCTAAAGCATCTGGACTATAATAGCCAATTAAAAAATGCAAACAAAACGACCCTTAATCAGTCGTTTTGTTTGCATTTCCTTTTTCTAAAACCACAGAAAAGATAAGTACTATAGTTAACAGCATAATAAACCTTACTTCACTTCCGTCACTTACAAAAAATGAATACAAAGTATAAATTAAAATTAATATTCCATAAATAATTTTGTGCAATGTACTCCCTCCTTTTTGCCGTATATATTTTAGTATAAAAATTTGATTCAAGTCCTATATCCAAATGAAAATAAAAATCACCTGTGATATACACAAAGTACTTTTCTCTTGTTTATTTATCTATTTCACTATATTTATCTATTTTCTTTTTATAACTCAAACTTCTTCGAATCCTACTTTTCTAGAATTTGCTACAATTCATTTTGTTCATATGGAATATGCTTATCTGTCTGTACATCTTCAACATTTGCTCCACCTGCTAATAATCTCCTGTACATAAAAGAGTGCCCTGTTAATACTGTTTTAATCATTTTGTATTGCCCTCCTTTTGTTTGATTACTTGTATCATAAAATAAGTATCTGAAGTTGATATGTAGTCTATCTAGAGTGTATGTAAATTTAGAAAATCTCTAATAAAATGTTTGTATTGTAACGTTACCACCAAAACTATTGCCCTAAACACCATGATTTGAAGAGATAGGCCCCCACGTTCTAGTCTCAATTCCTCCTACAGTTCTATATTCAGTAGAACTAGTTAATTCCTATAATATAAAAAGAGCACCACTTTTTGGATGCTCCTCGTTATAACTATATATTATTTAATTTCCTTCTTTTGCTGGTACCATTTTTCCTTCTTGAGAATCCGTACCCTCTGTTCTTTCAACAGTTTTTGCATGCTCTGGTTTTTCAGGGGCTCCCATTTCAAATCCAGGTTGAGAATCTGTACCTTCTTTTGTTGGTACCATTTTTCCTTTTTGAGAACCTGTACCCTCTGTTCTTTCAACAGTTTTTGCGTTTCCTTTAGGAGTTGCTGGCACTGCATCTTTAGGTAAATCAAAGTTTTGTGAGAAAGACGTTGTTCCATCTGCACTCTGTGTAATTACTTGATTTGAACTATTTTCATTTGACTTTAAATTGTCCATTTTCGCATCATCTGCACCTCCCGCTACTAATCCTGTACTTAAAAGTGCTCCTGCTAATAATGTTTTAAACATCTTTCATTACCTCCTGTTTATTTATAATATTCATCAAAAAAGTATCTAGAGTTAATGTTTTAGTCATTATCTTTATCTACTTGCTTTTTGATTACATTTAGCATAAGACAAGAATCTATAGTTGATATGGACTGTATCTGGAGATTATGTAAAGAAAAATGGATGATCCATTGTATATCCTAATGGATGCTTAGACAAGATTGAAACTTTATATGAGTTTGAACAATTGAGTTCCCCTTTGTTTTTGGGTGTGAGGTTTTTAGCTGGAGTGGAGTGAGGGACTAACCTTTTCTAATATAAAAGCAAACTTTTTATTATTAGTTTACATTCATTTCCCCTTAAATATTGACTTCTCAACAATTCCCTTTGATATCCTCAATTTATATAACAAAAGTATACATTCAAAACACTGTAAATAAAGTGGTCGAAAATCCATGGACAAAACACCACATCTCATTGATGTCCAACCCATCCGTAGTAAAGAACAGATCGAAGATATGAAATGTTCCCTAAAACGCCACTGTTCAAAACGAGATTATATTTTATTTCTAATTGGAATCAATACAGGATTGCGTATTAGCGATCTACTCCAAATCGAAACACAAACTATATTAAAGTTAAAACGAAAAAAGAGAAAAGAATTCAAGATCAAAGAGGGAAAAACGAAGAAAGAACGTATGATTAACCTTACTTCTATTTTTGACGAAGTATACTCTTATAGCCAAATACTAGAAAGTACCTGGTTATTCCCTTCTCGAAAAGGAGATCAACCCATTAGTAAGATCCAGGCTTATCGACAATTGCAAAAAGCCGGAGATTTTGCAATTGTAGAGTCCATTGGTACCCACACCATGCGAAAAACCTTCGGCTATTGGTTCTATAAACAAACAAAAGATGTTGCTATGTTACAAGAAATTCTTAACCATAGCACACCACACATCACCCTGAAATATATTGGAATTAATAAAGAAGAAAAAGATAATATTCTTGATACATTTCAAATTTAATTTACTTAAAATTACTATTTCAATCATCATAAAAAAGACCTTTTATTTTAAAATAAAAGGTCTTTTTTATAAACATATATGTATTAAGATTTATATTTTTTTACTGTACAAGGAATAGTTACAATGTACAAATCTATAGCATAGATTGTAACCCAGATACCTTTACCTTCAGCTTCTAACTTTTTATCTAGTTGAGACAAATGCTCTGAAACTTTTCTTTTTCCCCATCTTCTAGGAAACCATTGAAAAACCTTAGGAACATTATATTTTTTATTATACCAAGTATTCAATCTCCAAAAAATGAAAAAAACCAAAACAATAATTATGATACGAAAAATATCAGAATATGAAATTCCTAAAACCATATTATATTTTCTCCATTTCCACTAAAACTCAGATAATTTACTTCTTAATTCTAATTCATCCTCTGTTTCGAAACCCTTAAATAATAAATGAATTATTTGATTATGATTAAAAAACACATTATATTCTTTTGATAAATTACCATGAGGATATGGACAAGAAACATAATCCCATAATTTATTATCAGCTTGTTGTTGCTTTCTTCCATAAATCATAAGAGGTTGATTAATTTCTTCTATAAGAACTACAGAACCAATTGGTAATAATTCGCCTCCAATTGGTAATTTTGGTATATGTATATTTCCCATACAAAACTCCGCCTAAATAAACTAATCATTATTTTAAAAATAAAGATGTAATTTTATAAAAAATAAAAAAGGCTAATGGCATCACTATTCCAAAAATTAGAGATAATATCATTTTCTCTTTAAAAGTAGCATCTGCTCCAAACCAAAGAGCTAATAAACTAGAAGGAACAGCAATAAGACCGAAAATAATTAAAAGCTTTTTAAACACCTGCAATGAAAGCAAAAAACTTCCCCCCTTATAAATTATAACATCCTAACCCTTTTCTCTACTTTTCTACTCCAAGTTTTATTCCTAAACCAATACCAAGACCAACACTGAATTCATTTTTCAATCCAAATTTGGCCTCTCCACCTATACTACCCTAAGCTACATCCCCACCAACAACTAATTTCCAATCAGTAAAAGGCAACTCTAGTTTAACTTCTCCCTCAACCTTAGCTAAATCAGCCTTTGCACCAAAACCATAATAACCATCTTTAGCGAAAACACTAGCCTCAGCATCTCCCAATTTAACATGTAATGTTCCAGAATCATGATCTACACCAATGTCATTAAAAGTACCAGCAATCTTTGCTTCTCCACCTATACCTCCACCAAATTGAGCTTTAACTTCAGCCCTTAACAACTGTTCATGAATTGTAAAATCTCCTGCTTTAAAACCAGCATCTATCAATGCACCTTTTGCTTCTCCACCAATTTTATCAGTGGAAATGAAAACCTTCCATCTTCAGATAGGGCGATGACAATTATTGAAAATGAAGCAACTCTAAAAGGTATCGCGAACGAACTGAGAAGTTATAATCCAAGTGAAGAATATAATGAAGTGCAAGCAAAAGTGGAAGAAGTACCACCAAAAATAGACAAATTTATAGACTTACTAACAGAAGGTTTATTAAGCGAAGACCCTGCTAAAGTTCGCCAAGCTAGTGAAACGTTTGATTTTATAATAAAAACAATGAATCAAGCAGCTGAAATGTTACTTGAAGTGGACAAAAATAAACAAAAATAACGTGAAAATTACATATATCTCGTAATCAAACAACCTCAAAATCTCTAACCATGCTCAATGTTTTTGAAACATATCAACTAAAACTTAATTTCCCTCTCCATATGATACACAGAGTGGAAAATAGAAAGTTGATTCATGGTAGCATTATATATATCAAATATATGGAGCTTACTAGGTATGAAAAATTCCGAGGCATTAAAGGTAATAGAAACTAGCAACCTAAAAGAAATCCCTCTAAAATGATTGTTATATATGATCAAAAATGTAGAATGGGATTAAAGATAAAAAACACTTTTAGGAGGTTATCATGACATTTGATGAATTGAAAAAAAACAAACCAACAGCCTCATGGGTTGAGTATGATGAAGATGGGGAATTTTTCACTGAAGAAAATATAAGTGCAACAAATAAGGTTCTTGACACTTACATTAACCATTTACAGCAATTAGGTGAGAATCCAACCGAAGTCGAAGTAATGCAAGTTGTTAAAGAGGTAGTTATTAAAATAAATGAACTAAATATCGAACATGACCATTTTATCGAAACAATGGAAAGAGAAGATCTCTATGGATTTATCGATACAGCAGCACGAATAGCTGGCTTAGAATCCGAAGAAGATATAACAGAAGAATGGCGGGAATGGTAACAAAGGCTGCATTTACTCCTCCATAAAAATTTGTCCCTTATTCTCCAATTGGAAAATAAGGGACAAACAAAGACAATCTACCCAGCTCCCCTAAGGTTTTAATGGTTTAATATTTTGATTTTCAAGTTTGCCTTCACAAATTCCTGTTAACACCGATAATAAAAAAACAGGCCGTAAAACGGGCGATCAATTTGATCATAAAGGTTATACGCTTCGCCAAGTGGAACATCCGAATCATGTGGTTGTTCATCCTGTAACACTTACTAACAGCAAGTAGAAAACGTTTGGATAAATAAGAAGCAAATAAATTATTAAAGGGTTGTAACCCCTACTATAAGAAATACTATTATTACCAAAGGAAGAATAATAATCATAAAGGACACTATTATTGTTAATAATGCTTTCCATGCTGAAAATTGGTGTGCTTCTCCTAAACATTTTAAGGAAATAATGATTGTCCAAATTCCAATAACTATATCAATTATGGCAAAAATAAGAAACACAATCGTTAAAGTTATGCTACTCTCCATTTTCGGTGTCTCACTCGTAAAGTTTTCTATCCCAAACAAGAAAAATGAAGGCACCCAAACTAATATAAGAGAATAAACGTAAGGGATATAAGAATAGGCAACTGAGTAACGTGTTTTTTCAAAGGTACCTTGTCCACCAAGTTTTTTTGCCACCCAATTAAATAACGCTGGTAGCAAAAAATAATAAATTAAGAAAGCAACGAAGGTACCGAATATAACTATTGAGATTAGTGAAAATGGACTACTTATTGAATCCGCCATATTTTTAGAAGATGCTCGATCTAAAGTCTGTACGAATGAGCCTAATAAAATGAGTAAAAACACATTCTTAGGTTTGGATATAAAAATTTCTTTCATTGTATCACGTGGTTTTGTCCAAATGGAGAACCAAGGATTAAGTGCACGTTTAAATTGATTTTCTGGAGTTTCCATATAAAAAACATTCCCCTTTCTTAAAACATATTAAATATAAATCCCTAATTATCCCAGTTGTGTACATAGAAATATTAAAGCATAAATAGTCGATTATTTAAATATAAATATTCAATCATTTAATTTCATCTGAAACTTAGGGGGAGTGCTTCTTAGCAATTACCTCTATATTGTCTTGCATTTTTAACTATGGGCTGAGTAGTTACTTTCATTTTTGAGTACCTCACATTCTTTAATACATTGGATAAACAGTTATAATTTTATCATTAATAAGAACAAATCTAATTTCCATTCCTTCAGATGTTTTACCAGAATATGACCTTCTACTTATACATCTTTTATTGCTATAAGTCTCGTGAATGGCTTCCATAAGAAGAATGCGATTATATACTTGAAATGCAACAAATTCTCTTTAAAAGCCTATACGTATTTTCCCTCCATCTTCTATATGCTTCCTTAAATAATAATACCTATGAAGTTCCATAATGAAACAAAATAAACGAAAGCATGGAGTATACACACATTAATACAATTGCTACCGTCTTTTGTGTTGCAAAACCAAGACTGATATTAGCAACGAATTGACCCAACCCTATAAAAGCCACTACTCCGAAACCAGAGTTTTTTTCGATGACTTTGATTTTTTGATTGGTTCCTGAAGTTTTTTTAACTGAAATAACATCAAGAACTTGCAGATTTACAATATTAAATATCTATCAATATGATTTATTCTATTGATAGATATTTAATTAATTTTACACTTCAGCTAAGGCTTACAAGTATCTCGTATGGCTTATCTCAAAATCCTTATCGATGTTAAAGTTATTCATTTTTAAGACTAGAAACAAATTAATATTGTAAATTCACATTTTAGGGGTACTACCCCATGCCCATCAACCTAAGGAAAGCAAATACCCCAAAACGAGAAAATTGACATTTCCAGATGAAAATGTACAATTTTTTTGTTTTGGGGATGCTTCAAAATATTAGTTTGATAGCAATGTGTCTCTATCCATATAGGTTCGTGAATTACGGTACTATGACCATATCGTACAGCTAGTTGAGTGTTCAAATGTTTTTGGTCAAAGCTTTTGTCCTAATATCATATGAACTCACTTCATCACTCCATAATTTTTAGGTAGTGAACGATTTTAGATTACCTAAAATCATTATGATATCCTAAATAATATTTAAAAAGCTAAGCCCATACATCGCAGCAACTGTAAAAATGACTGTCCATACTGCTAGACTGACCGTCATCCAACTTATGACGTGTGTCCGGTTAGATCCAAATGTTAAAGCTAATACGGCTGCAATATCAGTTCCTACGAGAATTGGAGCTAGAAGAGCCAAACCTGGAATACCATATCGATCCCATATTTTTCTTGATCGGGTTTCTTTTTTAGAAGGTGTTGTTATACCTTTTTTTTGTTTTCTTGCTGCTTGCCATTTTGCATACTGTTTAAAGAAAAAACCGAGTAATAGAACCAAGATAAGATTTCCTGCAAATGCTGTTACTCCTACTGCAAATGGTTGTAATCCCCATGCGATACCAAGTGGTACAACAATTGATACATCCATCCATGGGGCAAATGCTAAAAGAAATAACACTACATATTGCCATAATGCCCCCGCATTTTGAGCCCACTCCACCATATTGTTTCATCCCCTTTTTTAAATACGATTTAAAATAAAAATAGTGGTTAACCAATAGACAATATATTGACCTGCACCTAGTAAACCAATGCACAATAATGGAACAAAATTATGTTGAGAAAAGAGAAAGCAAATCCCTGCCGTTACTGGAAGCGCAACGCTATAGTAAATATACACATTTCGGCAAGCCTTATAGGTTACCCACTGCTGTCCTTCATCTATTTCACGAAATTCGGATGGTATAAAACCAAATAGCCTAATCTTATCATGAGGATTCTTTCGGTTATAAATCCTTGTGAGAATGAGCCATAAAAAAGTAACCGTCACTAAAATCCCGAAACATAACTTAGCTAAAATGACTTGTGTATTCATAAGAGAAAATAGTAAAAATGCAATAATCAACACAAATATACTGGCCCCTATAAGTGGAGATCTTAAAACCTGTTTTATCATAATCGTTCCTCTCCCTTTAAATAAAAAACCTCTTCTACGGTAACTTGAAATACAGCAGCTAATTTTAACGCCATAGTGACAGATGGAGAATAATCACCTTTTTCTATTAATCCAATTGTCTGCCTTGTGACCCCAATTGCATCGGCCAAGTCTTGCTGAGTCCATCTAAATCGTGCTCGTAATTCTCTAACTCTGTTTTCTAGTATCATAATTCCCCTTTCCTCATTTACAATTACTGTAATTGTAAATGATTACTAACAAAATGTAAACAATCATTTGCATTATGTAATGAATAATTGCTAAACACGACATAAATTACCCTTATGTTAAAAAGGGAGTCCACCCCATCGCTATCAAGATACCAAAACAAAATACCCCATAAAATGAAAAAATACGCTATTCTTTCTGTAGAATCATAGGAAAGGATGGCGTTTTTTATGTCTGTTTCTGTGTCTGACGAATTACAACTATTTGCTCAAGAGATTCAAAGTTTTTTATCTCCAAATACCTTACGGGATCTTGCTAGAGATGTTGTTTTTGTACAACGAACCAGTAAGTACCAAGCAAAAGATTTAGTCGCTTTATGTGTATGGGTGAGCCAAAATGTAGCTATGACTTCTTTAACTCAGTTATCTAGCTGTTTAGAAGCATCAACAGCAGTGCTTATCAGTCCTGAAGGACTGAATCAACGATTTAATAAGGCGGCCGTCCAACTTTTACAACACATACTAGCTGAACTACTAAACCAAAAACTGATCTCATCTATGCCGATTTCTTCTCCATATACTTCTGTTTTCAAGCGTATTCGTATTTTAGATTCAACTGCATTTCAACTCCCGGATGTATTTTCATCGGTTTATCCAGGTGCAGGAGGATGCAGCCATACAGCTGGGATAAAAATTCAACTTGAGTATGATTTGTTAAGTGGACAGTTCCTACATATTCATACAGGTCCAGGTAAACAACATGATCGCACTTACGGCTCTCTGTGTGCCCCAACTGTGACAGCGAATGATTTATGTATCCGAGATTTAGGTTATTTTCATTTAAAAGACCTTCAATATATACAAGATAACGAGGCCTACTATATCTCTCGTATCAAGTCAAATACACGTATTTATCAAAAAAATCCTAACCCTGATTATTTTCAAGATGGAAGAATTAAGAAAGGTACAGAGTATATACAGATAGATATGGAGACGTTAATGAACTCCCTTCAACCAGGACAAACATGTGAAATAGCTGATGCTTATGTAGGAATGATTGATAAAGTGCCAGCTCGTGTAATTGTTCATCGATTAACAAAACAACAGCAACAAAAACGATTACAAGATCAAGCTGTAAGAGAAAAAAAGAAAGGAATGAAGTATTCTCCTCGTAGTAAACGACTCAGTGGTATCAATGTATATATGACAAACACCCCTACAGATATTGTCCCGATGGGACAGGTACATGACTGGTATTCTTTGCGTTGGCAAATCGAAATTTTATTTAAAACGTGGAAGTCATTCTTTCAAATTCATCATTGTAAAAAGATAAAACCAGAACGATTGGAGTGCCATTTATATGGTCAGTTGATTGCCATTCTACTCTGTTCTTCTATCATGTTTCAAATGCGCCAATTGCTCCTCATGAAGAAAAAACGAGAGCTTAGTGAGTATAAAGCCATATATATGATTAAAGACTATTTTCTTCTTCTATTCCAAACTATACAAAAAAACACTCAAGAGCTATCAAAGGTGTTACTTCGCCTGTTCAATCTCCTACAGCAAAACGGGCGGAAATCTCATCGATATGAGAAAAAAACGGTCTTTGATATATTAGGTGTCGTTTACAATTGTACCATGCCTGATAATCAAGCCGCTTAATTCAAAAAAGTGAAACCCGTTAGGGTTTATTTCGTATGCAAATCTTTCAATCACCCACACTTGCCCTTTAGAAAAAAGAAACAATCTCGCCTAAAATTGACTTTGCATAAGCTTAGCTTGATAGCGATGGGGTACTACCCCACATCCATCAACTTAACGTATATTTTTTATACAAAATGCGGTCTTTCCACGTAGTTTTTTTATTATCTTTTATAGATGTTATAAAAGTAGGCACATCAAATAAACCCTGACGGGTTTCAAATTTTGAGGAAGTGCTTGTGAACCGTATCATAAATAAATGAGGTTTTGTATGTTCGATTTTTAAATAATACCCAAGAAGGAGTGGGTTGCAGTTATAGTAATACTCTATTTTTTGTATTTCTATAATAGACAATTTTTTTAAAAAACAGAATTATCTTGACAGTTATTGAATGGATTGATAAGGTTATAAAAAAATATTTCTTATCCAGAGAGGTGGAGGGACTGGCCTTATGAAACCTCAGCAACAGGTCTGCTTAAGTAGACACTGTGCTAATTCCAGCGGGTGAAAATCCTGATAGATGAGAGCTTCCGTTTTTATTTGTCAGTAGCGCCCTCTTTTTTAGAGTGCGTTTTTGTTTTTTCTGGATAGTAACTAAAGGAGAGTAGAAATGGAGAACAAAAATGGGCAAGGATTTCAAAGGAAAATGCAAGCACGTCATTTAGTCATGCTATCACTTGGTGGCGTGATTGGAACTGGCTTATTCTTAAGCCCAGGTTACACTATTCAACAAGTTGGCCCATTTGGAACAATTCTATCCTATCTGATTGGTGCGCTAGTGGTTTATCTAGTTATGCTATGTTTAGGAGAGCTTTCCGTACATATGCCTGAAACGGGCGCATTTCATAGTTATGCAGTTAAATACATTGGACCGGGTACAGGGTATACAGTAGCCTGGTTGTATTGGTTAACTTGGACTGTTGCTTTAGGTTCTGAATTTACAGCCGCAGGATTACTTATGAAGCGATGGTTTCCATCGATTAATGTTTGGGTATGGAGTGCTCTTTTTGCCATTTTGATCTTTGTATTAAATGTCCTGACTGTTAAATTTTTCGCCGAATCCGAATTTTGGTTTTCATCGATAAAGGTTATAGCTATTGTGATTTTTATTGTTTTAGGAGTAGCGGCAATGCTAGGGTTTCTTCCGATGACTCATTCAAAAGCAGCACCATTCTTTTCTAATTATACAAGTGGAGGTTTATTTCCCCATGGTGCTACGGCCATTATAATGACCATGCTTGCGGTTAATTTTTCTTTTTCGGGAACAGAATTAATAGGCATTGCAGCTGGAGAAACAGCGAACCCGGAAAAAATGATACCGAAGGCCATTCGAACTACTCTGTGGAGATTGATCATCTTTTTTGTAGGAACGATTGTTGTTTTATCTGCGTTATTGCCTATTTCCGATGCAGGGGTATTAGAGAGCCCTTTTGTTGCAGTACTAGAACGAATTGGGGTGCCATATTCAGCTGACATAATGAATTTCGTTATCTTAACAGCCATTTTATCTGCGGCAAACTCAGGCCTTTATGCCTCTTCTAGAATGCTTTGGTCGCTTGCTAATAAGAATACGATATCCCCGATTTTTGGAAAAATGACGAAGCAAGGTGTTCCAATCAACGCCGTCATTTTCAGCATGGTGGGTGGAGCTTTGGCTTTGCTCTCGAGTATTGTGGCACCAGATACTGTCTATATCGTACTTGTTTCCATTTCCGGTCTAGCAGTAGTTGTAGTTTGGATGAGTATTAGTGCTTCCCAGTTCCTATTTCGCAGACAATTTTTGAAAGAAGGAAATTCTGAAAAGGACTTGATTTATCGCACACCACTATATCCATTAGTACCAATTGCTTCTTTTATCCTTTGTCTGGCATCGTGTATTGGAATTGCATTCGATCCAACACAGAGAATTGCCTTATATTGCGGCATACCGTTTATTTTGTTTTGCTATGGAAGTTATTATCTAACAAAAAATCTAAAAAAGAGGGGCGTAGATTATGTCGAACAAAATCAACCCAATTGATGATATTTTATCCCAACATTCCATTATGCTTCTTGACGGAGCATTAGCTACAGAATTGGAGGCGCATGGATGTAATTTGGACGATCCCCTTTGGTCGGCAAGTGTGTTACTAGAAAATCCGGAACTAATTTATCAGGTTCATTCAGACTATTTTCGTGCTGGAGCGGACTGTGCCATAACAGCAAGCTATCAAGCTACTATTAGTGGGTTTTCCACGCGTGGAATACAAGAACAGGAAGCTTTGGAATTAATTAAGAAAACGGTGTTACTTGCAAGAAGGGCAAGAGATGATTTTTGGAAGGAAAATAAGCAAACGAATAGGCCTAAACCATTGGTTGTTGCATCAGTTGGGCCGTACGGGGCTTACCTTGCAGATGGTTCAGAGTATGTAGGCAACTATGGTGTGACAGATAAAACATTAGCAGACTTTCACCGTTCGAGAATGTCTGCGTTAATCGAAGCAGGTGCAGATCTATTGGCATTTGAAACGATCCCTTCCCTGCAAGAAGCAAGAGTATTAGATACATTATTGCGTGAGTTTCCAGAAACATATGCGTGGCTTTCCTTTTCGCTAAAAAATGAGAAAGAGATTAGTGAAGGTATGAAACTCGTGGAGTGTGCACGAGCTTTTGAGAAAAGTGAACAAATTGTAGCGATAGGCATCAATTGTGCGCCAGTAACCGTTGTGACTGGTGCAATCCAAGAGTTGAGGGCAAACACCAAAAAACCGATTATTGTTTATCCAAACTCTGGTGAAACTTATAATCCAGAAACAAAAACATGGCATGATCATGAACAATGTAACGCGTTGGATATTCAATCTGAAGAATGGTACCAAGCAGGTGCACGTTTAATAGGTGGATGCTGCAGAACGACACCTTATCACATTGAGGGGATATCGAACAAGTGGCGTTCTTCCGAGTTTTTCTATTCGAACGAAGCAAAACAGTAATGTAATGGATGATAATCTATCTTTGTGTGTATTTTCATGATTTAGCTTGTTCAGGAATCTACAGTTACGTCTAGTGGCACAAAATGTCTTTTCAGAGACACAAATGTGGATGGTAGCCTCGGGAATCCAGTGGACTTTTGGGTACCTTAGGTATGGAAAGGAATCAGGGAAAATAAAAACCGCTAGTTTAATAGATATGGTAAATAACATGCTGAATTTTTTAATGAAGATGTAGTTGATCCAATTGAAGGTGAAGGGGACCATTTATTCGTAATTAAAGTTAACGAAGAGATTAATTTAGTTATTCAAAAAATAGTTCAATAACTATATGAAAATTTGTTGTGGTAAAAATCCTTGTTGTAGTAGTAAATATGGTCATATTGTTGTAAAAAAGGATAGATGTAAACAGGTATACTCTCCTATGCATCTATCCTTTCCTTTTTACCTTATAAAATGTGTGACATTATATTCAATCGTATAAATATAGGATTTCATTACTATTTCCTTGACTTTTAATAAAACGATAGTGTTTATTTGGTATGCGTATTATTAAGAGTATTCTTCTATTTTAGGAATGCTTTACCCCACAAAATGAAAGTACACTTTGTTTCCATTCTTAAGTTGATGGATGTGTGGCTGTACCCCTATAAAAACTATGACAAAATTTATCCGGGTTTCCTTTTTGCCTACTTGCTAAATTCAGCAAGTAAAATATTTTTAAAAGGATCAGGACTATCAGCTTTAAGGCTGTTCAAATTGACGGACAATGTATGATTGCCTCCTAGTGTGCCCCCAGCAAAAGTTAAAAATCCAAGAATGGTTCCTCCATGCCCCCATATCGATACACCGTTTGAAAGCTTCATTTTGAAAATTCCAAGCCCGGAATCGCCAAGTTCATCTATTCCTGTATGGACTGTTGTAAGCATTTGCTTTAGTTGCTGTTCTTTCAGTAATTTACCCCCAAGTAAATAAGAGAAGAATTTGTTTAAATCATCAGCTGTAGAAATCATATCTCCGGCCGAGCTCCCCATACTTGGGTTATAATAAGTAACATCTTTTGGCTCACTTGCTCCGTCTAATTGGATATATCCACGGGCATGCTTGGTTCCTGGAATGACGCTTGAATTTCCAGGTAAGAATGTATTCGCTAATTCAAGTGGTTCAATAATTCGATTTTCAATCTCTTCCGCATAGCTGTCCCCAGTTACTTTTTCAATAAGAATTCCTAGTAATACATATCCTGTATTTGAATACGACCAGCTCTTTCCTGGAGCAAAATCTGGAGGCATGGATATTCCCATCTTTACTAATCCTTCAGCAGTATAAGATTTTTTTGTATCCATCATATTAAAATCCTTTGAACTTGTGTAATTAGCGATACCACTTGTGTGGTTCAATAATTGCCGGATAGTAATCTGTTTATCATCATATCCATTTCCTTGAATGACACCAGGTAACCATTTTTCAATAGAATCGTCTAGATTTAGGTGTTTTTCTCCTGCTAATTGAAGTACAACTGTTGCAGTGAACGTCTTTGTCACGCTGCCGATGCGAAAGCGGAAATCTGTTTCCATTGGTTTCTTGGTTTTCAGGTCCGCTACCCCGGCCGCATAACTCCACGTTTTCCCATCCTCGGAAGTTTTAGCAAGTACCCCCGGGATTCCAAATTTTAAGATATCACGCATTGCTTGTTTGACAGAATTACGATCTCGTTGAGTGCTTGTGTGTGACGAACTAGATACATTTTCAGTGGGCTCTGCTTTTACAAATGTAATTTGACTACGTGTTTTCATAAGGCATTCCTCTCCTCTATTCATATTGTATGAGTGGTTGCTTGTTGTTTCGTATTAATTACACAGCTATCATCTCCATCAATGACAAAAGGACAACATGGAATTTGTAATTATCTTCATAATGATTATTTTTGTCCTAACAAACGGTAAATCCCTCTTTTTTTACAAGTATGTTAACCCCAGAAATTACTTCTTTTCCTAACAACACTCTTATTCATTGTAGTAGTAAGATTATTTTTTTAATATTGAATTGTCTTACATTTTGCTTACGCGCTTGTAATATTTCTGAAAATACAGTTTATAATATTCGGAGCAATAATTCTTTTTTGGGGAAGATAGCAAAGAGGGATTTTTCATATGAACTTTACTATACTGAACTAGATTTCCGTATAGTTTTTATTTTCAACTCATTATTTTTTTACCAAACACGTATAAAAATCCAAAGTGAACTACTGGGTAAAAGTTTACTTTGGATTTTTGGAATTATTTATGGTCAAACTCTCAATATAGATATAATTGTTAAATGAGTTTTGTATATGGAAATTCAACTTTTAATACAATATTATAAATAATAAGATAGTTTTTAACATTTTTCTCCTTGGGAAAAAGATAAGATCCTACTCTCCGATCTTATCTTTTTTATTTATTAATTTGTAATACAAAAAAGAGAACCCTTATACTAAGGATTCTGCAACAGGAAATAACAAAATATAAATTCTAATGTATTTATTTTTTAAAACAAGGTTTAATAAATAAGAATTTCATATATTTTTAGCTTTTTCTTTTTTAAAACACATACCCCCTAAAGAATATAAAATTCTGTGCCATCACGATCAGTACCTTGTACCTGCTAGGTATGCCACTCTACTATCTCATGGCGGAAAGAGTTGACCCTCCAGGTATCATACCGATCGGATTGGTCATTATTTTCGCCTCTTGTTTCATAAAAAGTATCTCGTTAATTAAGTTAATTAAATTTTACCGAAACGTTAATCATTTTTTGGTTTTAATTCTAGGATGTTTTTTATTGGCTTTTGAAGTGCGTCCACAATGGCTACGATGATACATGTTGCTAAAATACCCATTAGACTTAGTGATATAGGACCTGCTGGGTCGTCTCCTGTAATTTTAGAAATCACCTTTAAGCTTATTATCATTAACACAATGAAGAAAATGGCTGTAAAAGCACATCTTTTTATAACCTTCAAAGATTCAAGAGATAACTCGGAGAAAGCGTTGTTCCTTTCGATATAGGTTAATAGTTTATATACTTGATACAGCGTAAAAGAAAATGTAATACAGATTCCATACGCACATACTAAAAGGGGATATAGCGAGTAATCCCCACCTGGATGTGCTTTTACATCTCTAATGGTTAACACAGGCATCCAATAAATACACAAAGTAAGCACTGCAATTCCAGCCAGAAAAATAATTACCTTTAAGAAAGTGGTTGAACCACGTTTACCATTCATTTAAAACACCTCACTTATTTAATGACAACGTGATTTTACCACGTGATTTATCGTTTAGCAATAAATTATTATTGTTTTTTATTTATTATTATTGTTAACAATTACCTGTTTTTATTTTAAACAAAGATAAAAAGCATTCCTCATTACAAGGAAATGCTCTATAACTTTAAACTATTAAATTTATAACTTCTTGTGGGGTAGCACGCCATGCCCATCAAGCTAAGATTTTGAGACATCTCCATTACGAGAAATTTACTTTTTCACAGTTATTTATGAGAATTTGACTCATTTTTTTCGTTTTGGAGCACAATCAATTTTTTAAGTTGATGGCAATGTGGCAGTACCCCAATTGTGGATTTGTAACAAAAAAGAATCCTTGTTCATCAAGGATTCTTTAACAAAAATTTATAAATTGTTTATACAATATTATTAGCACTTACTTTATTACACTTTTAATATCAATAATTACTGAGGAGAATGATTGTAATAAAATTCCAATCACACCTTCCGGTGAAGAACCTTTTTTATTCAAAATATATTTGGCGTTAAAATGTTAACGTAATTCCTTATTTATCGTTCTCGCCATCATAGTCGCAAACTGTTCTCGTGTTAACGGATCCCCTGGTCCGAACATTCCATTGCCATATCCAACCGCAATACCATTTTTGGCTAATGATTGAATGTACGGATGTGCCCAATAATCTTTTGGAACATCTGAAAATTCTTCGCTGTGTGTCCCATTTAAATTATAGTTACGAGTTAAAATAGTTGCCATTTCAGCACGGGTTAACACGCCATTTGGATCGAAATATTTTTGGCCGCTGTCGTTTACTTTGCCTGTAACAATACCTAATTCAACTGCTTTTGCAATTTCTTTGTACCCATAAGTACTAGGATTTACGTCGATAAAATTAGGATTGGATACATTAGATACATCTTTAATACCTTTTTCGTTCAAAATCATAAAAATAGCTTGTAAACGAGTGAGTCTGTCTTCTGGTTTGAATGTCCCGTCTGGGAAACCTGAAATAATTTTCTTTTCAGCTAGAAAATTAATATAAGTCAAAGCCCAGTGGTTAGTAGATACATCTTTAAATTGCGTTTTTGGTTCAGGTTCAGGTTCAGGTTCAGGCGTAGAAGCCGGAACTAGGTCACTTTCGTTATGAAGGCGGTCTACTGCTGAAACTGCGTATGTGTAGTCACTACTATTCGTTACTGCCTTGTCTACATATGATAGTACCTTTGAACCGTTGTTACGAATTGTTGTGACAATCACAGATGAGTTGTTTCCGTCGATTAGTTGTCCTCTGTTAAAACGATAGATAACGAAATAGGCCGCGTCATTACCAGCATTGTTATTCCATGAGATTGTTGCACCGTTAGAGCCGTCTGTCACAGAATGTATAGAAGGCTTACTTGGCGCAGAGTTATCTAACCAGGGCATAGTTGGAATTAATGCTGGGTATTTGTACGCATTTGCTCGTAATTGATCTTTGATACCTAATATATTTGTCTTTAAATTGCGGTAACTAAAGAACATACTTCCTTTTACATTTTGAAGTGTTGAGTTAAGAGCCAATTGATTGTTTGTCTCAGCCGGGTTCTCCCAGGCCTTGTCCGAATCGTTATTAATCTTGTAAGCAGCTTGTCCAATGTATAGGTGTATGTTCTTTCCTTGTGCTTCGTTGTTCCACCATTTTGTTATTACGTCATAGTTTGCGGCATTATAGCCTATGCTCCAATAAACTTGAGGTGTTAAATAGTCCACCCATTCTTTATGCACCCATAATCTTGAGTCAGCATAGATGTTGTCGTAAGCGGATAAGCCATTTGTCTCGGAACCTTGTGTGTCATTATGTTTGTTTCTCCAAATACCGAATGGGCTAATTCCGAATTTCACGTGAGATTTTGTTTGTTTAATACTTGTTGATAAATCGCGAACAAGTGTGTTGACATTCTCACGTCTCCAATCGTCTTTATTTTCACCTTTCCCGTATGTTTCGTAAGTTGTTTCATCCTTGAAATTTTCCGCATCTGCGTATGGATAGAAATAATCATCCATATGAATCGCGTCTACATCATAGTTTTGGACAATTTCGAGAGTGCTATTTTTAATATAGTCTCGAACAGCTGGGATGCCAGGGTTATAGAGCAGTTGCTTGCCGTGTTTAACAACCCAATCAGGATGTTGTTTAGCTGGGTGATTTACAGCTAGTTTGTTTACATCTTGGTGACTTGTTGTAATGCGATATGGGTTCAACCATGCGTGGAATTCTAGGTTGCGCTTATGCGCTTCTTCTACCATAAATGCTAGTGGGTCATAGCCTGGGTCTTTTCCTTGTGTACCTGTTAAATACTCCGACCATGGGCTATATTTTGATGGGTAAAATGCATCACCAGTTGGCCTTACTTGTACAACAACAGCATTCATCCCCATTGATTTAACATCATCTAAGATGTTAATAAACTGTTTCTTTTGTTCATCAGCGCTTGCACCTTTCACTGGCCAATCGATATTGAACACAGTTGAAATCCAAACGGCACGTAGTTCACGTTTTTTATTTATGGCTTGTTGTTCTGATGCTTCTACGCTAGAAGCAGATATGATAAGTGCCAGAAACAAAATGGGAATGAGTAGACTCTGAACGCGCCCCCTACTTATTACTTTTTTTATAAACATATTTATTTCCTTTCTCTCTTTGCGATATAACAATTAGTAGATTTTTTGTTTCCTAGAATCAAAAGGTTATATATTCCAAATGATATTATAACATTTTATATGTTTTCCGTCACAATTCCCTCATTTGGTACCTCTACTAAGCCAGGAGAAAACCTTTCTAAAATTCCATCCCCCTATTAATTCATCATCTTCAAATACAAAATATTTCACACTTACCACTCCTTAATTAATAATTTTTTGCTCTTGATGTATTACTTCTTGCAAAAAATATTATTTAGTCCACTAAGTAAAAGTGCCAAGCCCTGGAATAGATAAAATATAATTTGATTTACACAAACAAATAAACCTATTGCAAATACAATCATCAAAAATCCAGCCTCTTTCCATGCACCCTTAGCGTTTAGAAAGCCAAAGAATCCTAAAATAGGGGTCACTATACATGCCCATCAAGCTAAGAAAAGCAAATACACCAAAACGAGAAAATTTGCATTTTCAGGTCGAAATATACATTTTTTGAGTTTTGGGTGCCACTTGGTGAGCATAGGATACCAGAAAAAACGCATTAAGATCAGTATTTATATACTATTTCGTGTAATACAAAAGGAATTGGTTCATTATTAACCAAAGTGTATGTTAACTAAATGAATTCATTCATATACAGTACTACAAGATACATAATTATAACATTATATAAAGATAGTTAATTATAATCCATTTAAGAAACTAGTAAAATTAAGGAGAAACATTGTATGGGGAAAAAGTATTGTTCTTTGGAGATTTTGGAATTGACGATACAATAGCTATCATAACATGGGAAAATAATATTCGGATGGGAGTCCAATACATATTATTAAAATTAAGATGGTTCAAGTCGCAGGAAGGCACCTTTGGTTGTCTTTTTTTACGGCAATATATTAATATTTTCTTTTTACAATTGATAAGAAATTTTACATTTTGTAACGATATCTAATGGGCTTTTGAGCAGTACGATGGACGTCAACAAGATTGTAGTTCCATTGTACTTGAAAACGCTAGATATACTATTATTTGATTTCATCATAAAAGAAAGCATTTCCAAAACAAAGAAGTGAAATTTCACCAAAAACAAGAAGAGTGCCGATTGGCTCTCTTCTTATTTTTACTTAATCTATTAATATAATATCGTTCCAGCAGTATATAAAAATGACCCTTAAGCAAACTTTCCATTTTGGTTTGAAGCAAATTCTACAAAGATTTCCTGACCTCTTGATAGAAATGAACTACGTCGCAGTAGGAGTTATATCCACAGCTGTAATTTTACAAGTTGAAATAGCAAACCTAACGGTTGTAGTTGGGTTTATAGGTAATGTACCTAGTACTATACCTAGTCCTGTTTGTTCCACGTTAAAATCTGCTGCAATAGAACCATTACTTGCTAAAAGACTTACTGTAGATCCAATAAATGCATCCAATAATTGTCTAATTGGTCGTTCACGACATTCACACTCACATCCTACATCGACAGGTGGAAGTAATGTTATAGGTGGTCCTGGCGGTAAAAAACCTACCCCTGTTACATCAGAAATATTGACCACGAAGGTTGCGGTGCCGTCTGTAACTGTAACTAAAAAATCATTCACAGACGTGATAGTAAATAAAAAGAAAAGTGGTGGCGTGTTGGGCGTATCTGCAATTGTGCCAAGAATCACAGTCTGTCCAATAAGTTGTTGTAAAACGTTCTGCATAGGGAAAACACAGCAATCACAAAGACAGCCTTCAGTTGCTCCTGTGGGACCTGTTGAGCCGGTTACTCCAGTCGGACCTGTTTCTCCCGTTGGGCCGGTTGGGCCGGTTACTCCAGTCGGACCTGCTTCTCCCGTTGGACCGGTTGGGCCGGTTGCTCCAGTTACACCTGTTTCTCCCGTTGGACCGGTTGGGCCGGTTGCTCCAGTTACACCTGTTTCTCCCGTTGGACCGGCTGGGCCGGTTGCTCCAGTTACACCTGTTTCTCCCGTTGGACCGGTTGGGCCTGTCGCTCCTGTTACACCTGTTAATCCAGTAGGGCCTGTTGGACCAGTGGGTCCTGTAGGCAAAGTAAACGGCGGAATAGGTGGTAATGTAGGACCCAGTAAATTCGGATCAAACGCTGCTCCACTCAAAAACTCATTTTTTCCATTCATGTACACCCCTCCTTACAATGCTTGTATTTATCATAATTATTAAATGCTAATTACTAGATAAATGATCTTCACATAAGCGGAAGCTCTCTTTTTTTATTTTCATTCGACAAAATAATATTTGGATGGGAGTCCAATATATATTATTAAAATTAAAGTGGTTCAAGTCAGAGAAAGGCACCTTAGGTTGTTTTTTCTTTATGCATTAAAAAGGTATCGACAGCATTCCATAGAAAAAACAAGCTAAGAGTATGCAAGATTTTATACAGTTTTTCGGCTCATTCAGTAACAAACGAGAGCCATAAAACCGCACCAGAATAGGAATGTATAAAAAGATGCATAGAATCATAGAAAAAGACAAAGGCGTATCCCTTGTGAGAGTAAGGGGACAACTTTGTCTTTTCTACCGATAATTTGATGCTTTATGTTAACCAAACGTGTATAGAGTATACAGTCAAAAAAGTACAATACATCGCTCCTTCCAAATGGTACAATTAGGAAAAAAAGGGGGAGAGAATATGTATGATTACAAGTTTGTGAAAGTCGAAATTGATGGATGGAAAGGGCAACCCAAAGAAGATTATAAGCGTATTATTATCGAACATGCTGAGGATGGTTGGGAATTTGTTCAAGCCCTTACTCTAACAACCTCAGGATACACGACTTCTTTGGAGATTATCTTCAAACGAACCAAAGAACTTCTTTAAAGAACGAAAGAGGTTTGCCTTAAATAACATACAAAAAGAACTGAAATATTTTGGGATCTAATTGTTCTCGATTTAACTTATAAGACAAATAAGCTAATATTAATCAACTTCCAATAACGTTATATTATGTGAACACTAAAGTCCTCCAGTTAAACAATCTGGAGGACTTTTAATAGTTTTCTAAATACGTTGAATCCCGATAATGATGCGTTATGTTATCTGAGCATGTATAGAATATACAGTTAACTAAAAATAAAAAGTTTACATTTGAAAATGAACAATAAAAACAGTAGTGTATAAAATCACTACTGTTTTTTATTGTTTCTTGCAAGTAAATTATTTAAATTCTTGTCTATATAATTTAAACGAATAAATAGCTCCAACGAAGAATACAAAGGCTTCAAATAATATAAAGATTTGACGGAAATTCTCGATATCTTTACCAACTAAAGAAATAAATATGCAATTCATTAGAATTTGAGTAGTAAACATACAAGAAATAATTTTAAAATAAATAGGATTTGTTCTTGCATCTGGTTTACCAATTTTTTTGTAAATAATAATAAGTGCAATTACTGAACCCAAAAATAGAAGTGCTGTAAGTCCTACAACGATATTAAAATTGCCTGTACTTTCTAACATCCATTTATTTAATAGATCAATCATTATTATCTTCCTTTCCTACATAAGAGAATATTTCGTTCTTCTTTTTCACTATAATAAAAAAAGAAAAAGGAAAACATCGAACTTTCTTACAAACATTCGTGTATTCTTACAGTTTTGTCATTTTGTAAATGTATTCATCGCCTTTTCTTTCACCATTTTCTTTGGAAAACATAGTGAATTACGAGAAAGAGCGCTACAAGATCAACTTCCAAGAAGTAGTGCACTAAACCTCATAATTAATGCAATTAGTATGTAGAATACTATTTATTTAAGTGAAGCAATAAAAGCTTTGAAGAAAAAAGAACATTTTGATGGTGCTACCCCATCACCATCAAGCTAAGAAAAGCAAATACCCCCAAAACGAGAAAATTGGCATCTCCAGGTGAAAATGTTCAATTTTCTCGTTTTGGGGTGTTATAAAATTTTTAAGTTGATGGGCATGGGATCACCAAAACTTTACGTTTAGACACAATTTAGACACAGATTAACCGATTCCCTGTACGTTAAGGAACCGGTTATAAGTATAGTCGTTCTTGCTGCACTAACTTGCTTCTTCATGAAATAAGAACCACAAAAACCATCCTATTTTGAATGGTTTTTATCTGTATCAGAATGTGATGTTGTACTAGGGTGTGTAAATACACGGTCTAATACTTTTTCAGTCACTGGCATAAAGTAGTTCAATATCAGCCCCCCGAAACTTCAGGTCTTTGTCTTTTTAAACATGAATTACAACCAATCAATAGGATAGCTAGAATGATTTCCCAACTTCCTACCGTTAGCTCCACGTTTTGGGATAGTCCCACCAAAAGTGCATCAAAAGGTGAAGTTCCAAGATCTGATTGTATTGTAAAAGAAATACCAAGGGTTAATATTAAAATTCCTACTACATAAAAAACATATTGCACTTTACCCACCCTCTTTATCATTTGTTGCAAATACAACGAAAATACGTTACGTTTAATAGATAGACTTTTCATTGTATTCGCAACAAAAAATATCTATTAAGGGAGTTAATTATGAAAGAAATTCTTCGTGAAATTGGAATGATTGCAAGGGCTTTGGATTCGATAAGTAATATTGAATTTAAAGAATTTGACCTTACAAAAGGGCAATATTTGTACCTTGTCCGAATATGTGAAAATCCAGGAATTATTCAAGAAAAGGTAGCTGAGATGATAAAAGTTGACCGAACAACAGCAGCTCGTGCTATAAAAAAACTAGAAATAAATGGATTTATTAATAAGAAAGATGATGAACATAACCAAAAAATTAAAAAGCTTTTTCCAACAGTGAAAGGCAAAAATGTTTATCCTTTTATAAAAAGAGAAAATGATCATTCCAATAAGGTTGCATTAGAGGGATTTTCTGAACTGGAAGTAGAGATTATTTTTAATCTTCTTCAAAAACTGAGAAAAAATGTAGAAGTTGATTGGGAATTTGTTAAAAAAGGAAACAAAAGAAATTATTGATTATATAAAAGGGAGCTAAAACACTTCATCATTATTTTTGTTGCAAATGCAATAAAGTTAGGTTAGATTTAATACATGCATTTTTTATTGCAAATGCAACAAAAAACAAGAGGTGAAATTTAATGAGTTGGAAATTAAAAAAATTTGACGAGTTAACAAATACTGAGCTATACAATCTTTTAAAAGAAAGAACCTCCGTTTTTGTGGTTGAACAAAATTGCCCTTATCTAGAAGTTGATGGTAATGATTCTTTTTCTTATCATCTTTTTAAAGAAGACAATGGAGAAATCATTGCCTATTTAAGGATTGTTCCTGCAGGTGTTACCTATCAAGAGATATCTATTGGAAGAGTCTTTGTAAAGAAAGAATACAGGGGCCAAAGAATTGCAGAGAAACTTATAAAAAAAGGGCTAGATTTTATTCAAAACGAATTAAAAGAAACAACTGTTAAAATTCAAGCCCAAGATTATTTAAAAAAATTCTACAGTTCCTTTGGTTTTCAAGCTATATCGGAAACA
This sequence comes from Bacillus sp. 5w2, assembly GCF_054353775.1. Classification (NCBI taxonomy): domain Bacteria; kingdom Bacillati; phylum Bacillota; class Bacilli; order Caryophanales; family Bacillaceae; genus Bacillus; species Bacillus sp. 5w2. Next base: position 164,272 of record NZ_JBTIWT010000008.1, read on the forward strand.
TATTTAGAAGATAATATTCCTCACGTCGATATGCTTTTACAAAGGTAAAACAACTCTTCATTATCGGCAGTGGGATTCCCCTTGGAAATAATAAAATCTTCAATTCTTTCACTTCATTAATGTGAAGCAGAGTATTTTATATCTAAAATCTAATGACTAGAAATAAGTAACTAAAGATGAGGATATTCCATCTAATATGTACTCAAGTAATGTTTGGGAAAGATGTTGGCAGGATGCATTAGGTATTAGTAAATCATATTTTAATCAAATAAAATCGTATCTTAAGAAAGGGGATTACTGGGGAGCATTGGGAATGCTTTCATTGCTTGGGCTACCATATAAGCCTGCGATGTTATTTGCTTTTGCAGTAACTTGCGGGCCAGCTCCAGCTTATATTGCACCTAACCCTCATGAATAATAAGCCTGATATCTTATAAGTAAATGAACTAAAATTAGAATCTTTTATCTTTTTAAACAAGTATTTCTGTTAAATATGAAAATATTAAGTATATTCTGTTGAAAAAAAGTAGATTTGAAGTAAGTTAAACTTTCATATGATATGCTTATTCTATACTAACTAATTTTCAGGTGAGGAGTTGATCGGTTATTACTAGTATAGAGAATATATATAATGTTTCTGTATTCTTAATGCTTTTATCTACTTTTTGTTTTTATCTGTATTTACGAAAAATAAAAAGAGAAAGAAAGCTCACTGGTTTCGAATTTACAATGTATATCATAACACAAGTTAGTTACATTCTTTGGGGAATCTATATTATATATATAAATTTCGCATAATTTCCAAGTCATTACTATATTACGTGGACTCTTATTTCATTTACAGGATAAAGAGCCATATAATGTGCAAAAGCTTTCTTATTAAAATCTATACTTTTTTTCATATTAATTAAACCACCCCGCTACTGTTCCAATCGGTAAAAGTTTCATAGCTATTTATTCTACTTTTTTTTAAATTTATCCATAATATTATGAGCAACTATATTCCATAGTAAAGAAAGTACGGTGACAAAAAGTACAGCTAAAGAAAAATAAATCCTATCCTTCCATGTATCATGTATACTCATGCCCAGTATAATCATTATTAACGCACCAACACATATAACTATTTTTGAAAATTTTCGCATTCTATTATCTCGCTTCCTTCTCAAACTTAAATGAAAATCCCCCGCCATAACCGTTAGGTGAGGTTGCGGAAAAACCTGATTCTTCACCTGCATGGAATCTATAACCATACCCGCCTATTATAATCTCACCTTTCATACATAATGAGCAAAATATATATTGGTTAATTTCACCAAATTTATTATATTTCATTATTACGGACTTTTAAATATTTTATCTTGCTTTACAAGATTTTATGCAAAAAAGACCACCAAAAGGCAGTCTCAAAACTCAATCCTATTCCCCATCCTTCCTTTATCTAAATGTAATTCTATATTCATGATGTTGCTTCTCCCTTTTCCGCAGTCTTTACTGACTATAGGAGAACCACGATTATATACTTAAAATTCAATACAGACTCTTTAAATGGTTTCATGTGTTCTACCTCCACCTTCTATATGCTTCCTTAAATAATAATACCTATGAAGTTCCATAATGAAATGAAACAACATAAACGAAAGCATGGAGTATACACACATTAATACAATTGCTACCATCTTTTGTGTTGCAAAACCAAGACTGATATTAGCAATGAGTTGACCCAATCCTACAAAAGCCAATACTCCGAAACCAGAGTTTTTTTTCGATGACTTTGATTTTTTGATTGGTTCCTGAAGTTTTTTTATATGATTTTTATAATAATAATTCAAAGCAAACATATACAAACCTACTGAAAAAACAAAATAGAGTGGCGTTTGTAATCCTAACATTCCATATGCAAACTTTTGGGTTATAACTAATAATCCTACTGAACATACGATGCCAAATACCCCACGAAATAGAGTGTATTGTAATTGCCGTTTCCGAGGATTTATAACAATCCATATTGCCCATAAATTTAAAAAAGCAACTGGTGGAACTATTATATACATGTATAGTGGTTGAAAAGGATTCGCAAACGCAGGCAAAAGCACAAATATATCTGCTATCCCAATGACAAGAGTAATTATAGTCGATCTTATATCATTTACAGCATAAAGAGCCATATAATATTCAAAAACTTTTTTATTAAAATCTGTATTTTTTTTCATGTTAATTAAACCACCCCGCTACCGTTGACTAAGCTTTTTTCGAATCTGTTTTCACCATATCCTTAATACTTTCATCTTCAACATCACCATGTAAATCAACATCCCATTTTACATCTTTTTTGAAATATCATTCCCTTCTCGAAAAGAAGATCAACCCATTAATACGATCTAGGCTTATCAAAAATCTCAAAAAGCCGGAGATTTTGCCGATATGTCCAAGTTTAGCAGATTACTTGCAAGCATTTCGCACCAAAACCACCTTAAATCAGTATGCCACAATTATCATAAAACAAGTTAAACAGCAACGTAATCAAAAGTTATTCGAAGCATCTAGAGCAGCATATGAAATTGACAGAAAGGCAGATATTTAGATAGAAAAGAATTTTTTTCATAAAAAAGACATGCTAAATTATAGCATGTCATCTTTTAAAGATTTCTACCAAGACGTTTAAAGTATTCTTACTAAAAGGATATTTATAAACAAAAGCTTTATTTATATTTCTAATAACTTTTCACGTAAAACTAATTCTTCATCTGTCATGTATCCTTTATGCATTTCTTCTGTGATTTTATCGTAGTTAAAACACAACACATTCTCATTACCTATAAATCCAATAGGGTAAAGAACACCTACATAATCAAATTCACGTTTATCTTCTGAAATAGCCATTCTTCCAATAATCATAACGCTTTGTTCCATATCTTCTAGCTTAACTACTGTTCCAATTGGTAATAGTTTCATTGATACTTTTGCCTCCTAAATATTAAATAAATTTCGAGAATTATAAATCTACTATTTTTTCTTATTGTCTATACGTTTATAGATATACTCTACTGTAAAGTATGCAATAACATTGCAAATTAGCAGCAAACCTATAAGTAAAATTTTATCTTCTAACCGTATAGTAGAAGAAGCCCCAATTAACAACATAAACATAATACATACAGTAAAAGTCAGAATTCTATTTATTGTACGCATATCTTAATTACTCCAGTCTTATATTAATCCCGTTTTTTTGTAAATTTATCATAAAATTTCTCTTGCGCCCACCGTCCAAATTTTAAAAAACATATTAAACCTGCTCCCAAAAGAATGAGAACGATAGTTCCTAACAACTTTTCCCACCAATTGTTGGATGGAGTAATCATTAACCCTATAATAGATACGGATATTACGACATAAACTAAAATATATAATGGTTTATACGATGGTGTTTTCATATCATTTTTTCTCCTCAGGTTTTTCAAATTTAAAACTACTTCCCACAGTAAACCCCTCTAAAACAGGAACTGTTATACCAGTTTCTTTTCCAACGCTACCTTTCAAACCTATTGCGCCCAATCCCAAATCACCTTTAATTTTTAGATCTGTATCTCCAATAATTGGCAACCAATCTGGAAAATGTAGCATACTTACTTCTACTTCATACTTAAGTGTAGAAGCTTCCGATGCTGCTTTTAAGGAGTAATCGTCAATACCTGCTACAACTTCTCCTGAAAAAATTTTTTGAGTAACTGTAACCTCTCTATCTTTTAATTGTATAATACCTAAAGGTGTCATGAAAGGAATTGTGGATTTAAATTTGTATGAGTTATCTAAAATACCTGTTTCCCCTTTTAAGCCGATAACTTTACTAGCAAATACATCTTCTTTTAAACTCTTCCAATCATATGGTATATTCACATCCAATTTACCAGCTATAGCCTTTGTTGAAAGCTCATCAATATATCGTTCCTTAGTAAGCTTATCACCATTAGAGAAGCTGCTCTTTTTTTCCATTATAGACCCTTCAGCCTCAAATCCAATTCGCTTTCCTTCTTTACCCTTTACTGATCCCTCCATGAACTTAGCATCTTCGTCTCGTGAATTTTTCTTATCTGCTTCAAGAGTTTTCTTCTCTGTAATTGTCTGAATAGGCGCTATCCAATCCATATTCAACCCTTGTGTACTAAATGTACCACTTGCAGGACTAAACCCTTTTCCACTTTGAACTTCAGCAAGACCAATAGCAATACTATATGCTAGTTGAAGTGCTGTATCATAATTACTACTAGAAGTATAATTAAATTCATATAGATGCTCTAGTTTTTCTTCAAGTTTTTTTCTCATCTCAACTAAAACAGCCACAAGTGCATCTATTCCAGGCATTGGTGTAACGGCATTCATCATTTCTATACTTGCAATCGATTGATTAATTTCTTGAATTTGTTCTCGTATTTCTTGCTCAATGACATCTGTTGAAGCTACCTGTGATTGAAATTGACTTGGAAAGGCATTATTCTGACGAATTAGTTCTTCACATAAGTAAATAATACCTTGCGCTAAAGGACGAAAGGTTTGTACAAAAAATGATTTTGCACTACTATATGTTTGTCCTTGTAAAACAGTATCAACTGCAAAAGCATCAATCGACTGAATCGCTTGTTCCATGCCTTGAATAGTAGCGGCACATACAGCATTCATACTTTGAGTTTGGTTTTGTACTTCTCCCAAATACATATTTAAACTCATGAATTGGTCTCCTTTACTAATTTTTGTTTCTCATAAGAAAAATCATTTTCTAAATCCCTAAGATCTCGTTTCTCTTTAAACAATGTTTCTTTTTGGTTTTCCAATTCGAATGTAAGTTTTCGCTCAATGTGTTGTGCTTCTTGACGCATATTCATAAAAAAATAAGATAATTCTTTATCACGATGCCAAGTTTCTAAAATTCGATTAAATAAACGATTACTTCTATTTTTCCATTCATAAAAATTTCGTTCCACATGTTCCTGAGTTTGAATTGCAAATTGATTTCGGACCTGTTCTTCAAATACACTTCGTAACTTTTGATTTACTTGATTAATTTGTTTTTCAATATCTTGACTCATCATATTCCTCCTACTATTTTACTTTACGTAGGTTGTCACATTAGCGAAAAGTATTGTGAAGTTCGTTATCCATTCTCTCAAATTCTTTAGCTACCGAATGAATATTATCAACCGCTTGTTGAAAAGCAGCGGAAAATTGTTTCGTCAAGTCTAAAACTTGCTGATTTGCTTCTTGTGATTTGAAATTAACAGACAACGTTGTACGCGTCGCCTTTGTTATAGGACGATTTGTTGCACTTTGAATCCTATCAGAGGCTAATCCCATTTTCGTAGCAATTTGCGTTGCTTTTTGTAAATTACTTTGAAATTGTCCCATTCTTTCAAATCCTTTCTATAAATTTTCCAAATGCATTAAAGAAATCTCATTATATATATCCCTATCAATATCACTCGCTGGGCATGCAATCAAATGAGCCATACAATATAAGCTGTATGGCTCATTTGAAATGCTTGTTATATAGAATAAAGCGTTTTTAATTCAAACCGAAATTACGTGATAATTCTTCATCATGAGAAGCAACAGCCTCTGCAGTTTTATTAAGCTGCATATTAATTTCTTGTAATAACTGTGCGAAGTTTTGTACTTTTGGCTTTAATTGATTGAACTGTTGATCAAAACCTTCGAAAGCACGACCTTCCCATTCTCCTCTTAATTCATTTTGTAAGTTTTGTAATTGACTTAAAATGTCCTCAATTTGATTTGCACCTTGTCCATATTGAGTCGCTTTTGATTTAAGCTCCTCTGGTGACATACGAATTTGTCCAGCCATTTTCATTTCCCCTTTAATACATAATGAGTAAAATATAAATTGGTTAATTTTACTAAATGCAATTACAATATTTTATTATGAATTTTTAAACATTTTATCTTTCTATTGAATATTAGAATATTAATATTCAATTTTTCTTGCTTCACAAAATTCCATGAAAAAAACACCACCAAAAAGCAGTCCCTCAAACAGAAATTTTATGTTAACTTGTAACAAAAAAAGAGGAGCCATCTCCTCTTAATAAATAGACACTATTTAATTTGTTCCTTATACTCATGGTTAACGAGTACATACCATTTTCCTGTATCAAATTTTTCTTTATTAATCACGTAAACTTTATTTTCTCTCTTTACATCCCCTGGTTTTAATTCCTTAGTAATAGTAGAGGTCTCGCCTTTTTCAACCCCATAACTACTAGCTGCCCACACATCACTTTGGTAAGCATTATCATTTTCATCCACTAAATCCACTGATGGTAAAGCGGCTAATTTCATCGATTCGTTTGTGATATTTTTCCCTTCTACTTCTACCACAATAAAGACATGTCCATTTTCAGGTTCTTGGAATCCGATGCTTTCTTTACCAACCTTATCTCTTTCTACAACTCTTTTTACAGTTACATCAAATTTAGGTGTATGAAAATCCTTGTTTACAGCATACTCTTTTTCTTTTACTTTTGATTTCTCTTTTGTTTGTTCTGTATTTTTCTGCTTTGCATTCTCTTTCGTTTTCACCTCATCAATTGTTTGCACTTTTTTTTCTTCTTGTTTAGAATTGGTTTCTTTAGATTCTGAAGAAGTTTTGTCGGATGTATTGCCGCAACCAGATAAATTGAATACTAAAGCGCCACCTAAAATACATGTAGTAAATTTTTTCAACATCTCTTTTTATCCCCCAATAACACGATATATAAATTCCTTACTTATCGTAGCAAAAAATACAATCTTAAATTGTTGCATCTTGTCGAATGATTAAGAATAATCAATTGTTTTTATTGCATATAAAAAAACATGATCTTGATGTAGTACCAAGATCATGTTTTACGTTGATGTTATTTATAAAATACTTTATCCACATTATACTTCGCTTGGAATTCGTTAATCATATATGTTTCGTAAATTTCTCTTTCCATCGGATCTTCTACAATACATACATCAATACGATACACTTCATCATGATGATTTTTAATACGTTGTCTTACTTTACGTGCTTTCCCAACAAAAAGAAGTTCGTCATTCAAATTATAGTTAAAAAATAAGGAGAATTATATGATAGGAGTTGCAAATATAAACAGTCGCTGACCATTAGTCTACAACCAACCCCCACACTCCCCAAAAATATATCAACGATTATCCAATTATATCGACGTTTCGACACAACATATCGACTTATCGACAAATCCCGCAAAAGTTAGCGCCAAAACCACCAACCAATCCCACAACCGTATCAAACACCCCACCAAAAGGCAGTCCCTCAAAACTCAATCCTATTCCCTATCCCACGCTCTACCGCTTTCTCATACAAATACTTCGCAACGATAATATCTACTACAGCCAAACCAACTGATTTGAAAATAGTAATCTCTTCATCGTTTTCCCTACCAGCTTTTTCCCCGCTTATAATTTGACCAAGCTCTGCGTGGATGTCGCTTGCTTTGAATAAACCTTCTTGTATCGGAACTTGAAGATCCCCTGTTTCTTCTAGTGCTGCTTCTTTTGATTCGACTACTACTTTGTTTGCGCCCACGATGGCGCGAGATGGTAGTTCTTGCATGTTCGGTTTGAATGAGCCGACGGCGTTTACGTGGACGCCTTTTTGTAGTTTTTTTGAGAAGACTGGTGTGGATGCATTCGTAGTTGTGACGATGATGTCTGCTTCGCTTATTGCTTCATTTGCATTTGTTTTAACATAAGCCGGTTTACCAAACTTCTCCTGTATATATTGCGCAAATGCATATGCTTTTTCTTCTGTTCGATTGTATAAAATGACCTTTTCAATATCTCTCACCGCAAATACAGCTTCAGCGATTCCTTTCGCCTGTTCACCAGTGCCGATAATACATAAAGTTTTTGCGTTATGACGAGCTAAATGTTTTGTCGCTACTCCTGATAGGGCGCCTGTTCGAATCATCGTTAAGTAGGATCCTTCTAAAAGTGCGAGCGGTTCTCCCGTTTGAAAGTCAGATAGCATAACAATCCCGTTTATCGTTTTCTTTCCTATCTTTTTGTTCTCAGGGACTACTGTTACTACTTTTAAACCGATTGCCTCAAGTCCTTCCGCTACTGAAGGCATAATCAATGCCGTATTTTGCTCGTTCGCAAATGGTAAGGAACCTCGTATTGGCGTGATTGTTCTTTCTGCGGAAAATTCTTTTAAAGCAAGCGCCGCGTATGCAATGACTTCGTTCATATTTACTAAGTTTCTTTGTTCGTTCGCGCTTATGACTAACATATTTATTCACCCCTCTTCTTATCCTAACAAAAATCCCCGATTCAAATCATCTCTCGGGTCTACAACGAACTGATGAAATCCTGTAATAAATGCATACCCCGTTACTTTCGGAACGACAGCTTCATATGTATCTACCGCTGTTACCGACAATACTTCTCCCTCAAATTTCCCGTCAGTAATGCATTCATGGACGAAAATTTCTCCCTTTTGTAAAACATCTTTTTCAAAAAGGGTTGCGATTCTTGCGGAAGTTCCTGTGCCACAAGGAGAACGGTCCACTTGCCCGTCAGCAAAGATCGTTACATTTCGTAAAGTTGCACCTTCTTCTTTCGGTTCATCTGAGAAAATAACGCCGTATATTCCTTTTAGCCCTTCTTCAAGTGGATGCTTTACTTCCATTTTGCTCTCAATGTAGTGCTTAATTTTACCGCCCCACGTTTGAATAGCAGCTAAGTCTTTAAAATCGACCTTCAAACCAAATTCTTTACTATCCACAACAGCGTAGAATGCTCCGCCAAACGCGATATCTACTTGAAATTCATAGTTATCTATTTTAATAGGAACGTCTTTTTTGTATACAAATGAAGGGACATTCTCAAATGATACGGACTCTACTTCGCTACCGTTATATTTTGCGTACGCAATCACTTCCCCAGCAGGGCTATCAATGATGAACTTTTGTTTCTCACCTGTCACTTCAAACATACCAGTTTCAATTCCGACTGTAATAACAGCAATAATGCCATGACCACACATCGTACTCCAACCTTCATTGTGCATAAATAACACACCAAAATCAGCGTGAGCACTTGCTGGCGGTGTAATAATACAACCGTACATACCGTGATGTCCCCTCGGCTCATACATAAGAATTTCGCGAAGATGATCCAAATGTTCCATGCAGTATGCGCGTCTTTCCAGCTGCGTTTCTCCTTTTATGTCTGGCACGCCGCCCGTAATAATTCGAAGCGGTTCCCCAGCTACGTGCGCATCAATTGTCGTGTATATTTTACTAACCTTCATTTCTATCTCTCCCCTATATGTTGATACTATTTCCTTTGCAAATATCATGCCAACGCATAGGGTATAGATTTGTATACATTGTTTAAAAAAGCATACACTACTGTCTACTTTTTTATACAGTAGACAGTCGGTGAGTATTAACCCCTAGTCCCGTACTCACCAAATCCAAAACAAAAAACCCCGAAAACTCAGGGTGTGATGCCGCATAGGCGAGGTTATAGTTCCTTTTAAAATAGATTTGCGGGATTTGAGCCAAAATCAAATTCAATTCGGCAATTTTTCCCACTCACTTAAATACATGACATCTTGTTTTACGTTTTTCTTTTCAGGAAGTAAACATAGAAATTCTAAAGAATTACCGTCAGGATCATAAAAATAAAGATTTGCAGTAGGTGTCCAAGTCTGGACCATAGGCTCTGAAGGTTCAAGACCAAAAGCGGCCCTTGGGTTTATTCCTTTATTAAGAAGCCATTCTCTTGCATGAATGATTTCTTCATAGTTAACCTTGAATGCAAAGTGACTTGTATGGAATGCGTCTTCTGATACCTCCCAAATACCCAGCATTTGTTCCTTTTTATTATCTTTATCAAACCAAAAGAATGCTACACGGCGTTCTTCAATTGTAAGAGCATGAAATAATCCAAGTTTAGTATAAAACTCCTTTGCCACTTCTAAATTTTTTGTTTTAACATGTGTTTCATATAAAGTACCTGGAAACAAAGCATATTCCCCCTTTATATTTTTAGAAATTCTTACTATAAAACCTATTTTTATAAACTAAAAATAGAAGTGATATCATATTCTTCTTACATGTTTTTCAAATTTGTAGCACTAATGCTGAATAAAATAGAAAATTCTCTCCCCCCGCCACATATACTGTTCAAAAGCAAAAGGAAGTGATCCAATGTACTACGGAACAAAAGGCTGGTACGTAGCTGAATTAAAAAAATTAGGCGTGCGCTATCATGAAGGACGAAAATTAGAAAGTTACCGCGGACACGTCTTACGTAATTTACTAACTGCAGAACAGGAGAAGACAAAAAAAGAGTAATCTGTTATCGAGTGCTTCTCGGCATTTATCAGCGATTCAACAATTCCCTCCATTCCACCAACCAATCCCACATTCATACAAAGCAAAAAAAAGTCACCCAAACGGGTGACCTTTCTTATTCACAAACAAGAATTTGTCTAGTAAATGATCCTTTTCTTGTAACACAGCGATCGGTAATTTCGAATCCTGCTTCATGGATCATGTCGTCCATTGTTTCCATCGTAACAACGACTACCTTTTTAGCGATGCGGCGCGCACTTGAAAGAATGGAGAACTGGTCTTCTGGTGTGGCATGCGTAAATAAGTCATACGGCATATCGATAATGGCAACGTCGTAGTTCTCCGTAATTTCTTCGATTGGACCTTTTGTTACTGTTCCTTCAAACCCGAAATGTGCGATATTTTTTCTCGTTCCAAGAACTACAAGTGGATTAATATCTCTACCAACGATGTTAATCCCCATAGAAAGTGCTTCTACTACTACTGTTCCAATACCGCAGCACGGATCAATCGCTCGTACTCCATCTGGATTTGGTACAGCAATATTTGCAACTGATCTCGCAACACGTGTGCTAAGAGATGTCGAATAACTATGCGGTTTTTTTATGTGATGATACCAAACTGGCTCACTTTCTACATAGTGTCCGAAGTACCAGCGTCCTCCAAGAGGAACAATCCCGAATACACGCTCTGGATTACGAACATCCGCTTCTCCTTCAATATGCATACCGAGGTCGCGTTCAATGAGACGTCTTTCCCCATATTCAATTTTATTTTCTTTCCCAAGGTCATTGATTTTAACGAAGATAACTTTAAATGACGCCCCCGCCAAATCAATTTGTTCCACTTGTTTTAGAATACTGTCTAAGTCGTCTCCTTCATACATAACCTCAACGCGCTCTTTCATAAACGCACTTCTACTCGGATCAATTTTGACATCACTTTTCAAAATATTAACGTGAGACTCCATTCCAAAGAACGAGCGCATTTCCAAGTAACATAAAGCACGCTCCTCCTCACGAAACGCATACGTATATATACATGCAGGTGTTTTACTATGATTACTCAATCTATTATCATCCTTTATCGTTTAAAATTATTATGATTACAATTATTCGAATATCTTTTCACGTAAAATTAAATGATATCACATGCCAGAAATAAAGAGAAACGTTAATAAATAAAAGAGACTGCCATTGGCAATCTCTTTTTATTTATTAACGGAAAGAAGATACGCTATTACCCTTTGCTTCGTAATAATCTAAAATACCTTGATAAATCGCTTCGGCTGCATCTTGTCTCTGTTTTGGTGTAGCAATTTTATCTGCATCACTTTTATTATCTACAAATGCTAATTCTGTTAATACAGCTGGCATTGTATTTTCTCTAGTTACGTATAAGTCCTGATGTCTCACACCACGATCTTTTGTTCCAAGTGCTGCTACAAGACGGTCTTGAATTTTTTGTGCTAATAAAATACTGTCTTGTACATGTGGATTCGTTGCTCTTGGCGCTGCTGACTTATAATATAATGTTTCTGTACCTTGTCCATTTTTCTTTTCAGAACCATTAGCATGGATACTTACAAAAATATCTCCATTATTTTTTTGAGCAAACTCTACACGTTTCTTTAATGAATCAGGACCACTTGTTCCTGGGCGTGTATCATCTGTACGAGTGAACATCACAGTAAATGGTGCCTTTTGCTCAAATATTTTCTGTAATCGTAATGATACGTCTAATACTGTTTCGCTTTCTTTCTCATAATAACCAGGATTGCCCGAGTCAATTCCACCGTGACCTGGATCAATAATAATCGCTTTACCTTCTAGGAAGTTATCTTGCTTCGCTGGATTTAATTGATTTTTATCAACCCATTGGAAGCCACTATTTGTACGGATACGAATCCAACTATCTTTTTCTTCAATAACTACTACTTTTTGCGCTTCACGTTTCGCTAGCACTTTAGAAGAATGTGACGCTTCTGCATATGTTGTAAATCCTTCATTAATAACTTCTGTTTTTTCTTTTAAAGGTGTCCATTTCTCACCTTTGCTCGTTACAATTTTAATCCATCCATCTCGCTCTTCTTTTACTACAACTTTTTGTGGCTCATGTTGCATGTCAGTGATTCCTGATGATAAAGATGGTTGGTGATATGTAATGAACTTACGATCTATATACATTTCCTTCGTTGTTTCTTCTGGTTTGCTAGTATTATCATTATTTTTCTTTAGCTTGTCCGCTTTATACGTCATTTGCGCTGCTTGCTCACGTGGTATAGACAGATCCGGGCTCCAAATTGTCTTCCCAGTACCAGCAGAAATCTCTAACGCTACTAAAATATTTGCTGCTTCTTTACCGAAATGACCTTCTAAATCAGTAAATGGATTCGTGATTGGGGCTGGTACTAAACCTTTTAATTTATAAGCCTTAACAAGCATAGAAGCCATTTCAGCACGCGTTACTTTTCCATCAGGATCAAATACGCCTGCTCCTCGGCCTGCAATGATATTTTCTTTTTCAATTGCTGCAATATACTGAGTTGCCCAATGATTTTTTGAATCATGAAAAGATGGTTTCCCAGCTGGATCCACTTTTAATCCAATTGCTTTCGCTATAATTGTCGCTGCTTCCGCACGTGTTAAAAGACCTTTTGGAGCAAACGTATCACTTGTCATACCGCTAATGACATCTCGCTCTACTAAATAGTAAATTGCGTCTTTTGCAAATGAGTCGTCTCGAACATCTGAAAACTTCTTCGTTTCTGCTAAACTACTAACTGGATAAGCTAGTAAACTTGCTGCTAACATACCAGCAGCTATTGCCTTGTACTTCATAAAAATTAAATCTCCTCTCGAAATCTCACGTTATATAATTCTCTTAATCAAACTAATATTAAAAATATTAATTGGAAAATAACTCCTATAATAGTTTATAACATTCTATCACTGTAGTAAATACGTTTCCCGCTCATATTATTAAAGATGAATATATAAGGAACAATAAATATAAATGAAATTCAAAAAAGAGATTCGTTATTCATTAAACGAATCGCCCTTTCTATACTACCTAAAGTTTTCTTCGACATATGTCTTACCTTAATATTCTCTACCTTATTTACTTCCTTTTCCCCTGAAATTTCTTTAGCACTTTCTGTAGAACATCCACTTAACGCTAAACTTACTACGATACCACCCATCAATAGTTTCTTCATATTTATCCCCAAATAAAAAGCTGATTAAAAACAACATTTTCAATCAGCCCTTTCTATTTTCTATGAAATTATCCTTCAATTAAATGAGACATTACATATGCATATACTAACGCTTCTGTATGTGCAATCGAACTTTCATGTGTACGCTCAAATGCATGAGAAGAATCAATACCCGCTCCAATTAATGCATGTTTCACATCAAATCCAGCGTGAATCGCAGCTGATGCATCCGATCCATAGTACGGATAAATATCTACTTTATATTCAATATGATTCGTTTTCGCAAGCTCTACTAAATGTTTACGCAGTGCATAATGATACGGACCGCTAGAGTCTTTTGCACAAATAGATACTGTATATTCGTCAGATGCTTGTCCATCACCTAACGCCCCCATATCAACTGCTAAATATTCAACCGTTTCTTCTGGAATGTTAGAGTTACCACCGTACCCAATCTCTTCATTATTAGAAATTAAGAAATGAGTTGTATATGGTAATGTTACGTTTTCGTCTTGTAATCTTTTAATTAATTTTAATAGAATCGCAACACTTACTTTGTCATCTAAATGACGTGATTTTATGTATCCACTGTCTGTAATTTGAACGCGCGGATCGAATGAAACGAAGTCTCCTACTTCAATTCCTAATTCACGTACTTCATCAGCTGAAAAGACACGCTCATCAATACGAACCTCAATATTTTTCTCATCACGTTTCGCTTCACCTGCATCTTTATATACATGCACAGATGTTTGATGCATTAAAATCGTTCCTGTATACGTCTTACCGCTTGATGTTTCAATTTCGCAATATTCCCCTTCTACAGAGTTCCAGCGAAATCCACCAATCATAGAAAGACTCAGACGACCGTCAGACTTAATTTCTTTCACCATCGCACCTAACGTATCAACGTGTGCCGTTAATAAACGGTGCTGTGCATCATTTTTACCTTTTACCGTTAAAATGAGAGCCCCTTTATTGTTACGCTTCGTTTCTACGTTCCACTCACTTACATAGTTTTCAATAAAACGAATGATTTTCTCTGTATTTCCAGACGGACTCGGAATAGAGACAAGCTCCTTAATAAGTTCCATCGTTTCTTTCGTATGATGTGCCATTGTCGTTTCCTCCTCATTTTCTCTATTATTTAGTATACCGAATTTACTATAAATCCTCTACTCATATAGCTTAATTTTCTAAATTGCGGTAAAATTCTTTTTAGTATACAAAAGGAGGTATAAAATATGAATATATCAAAAAAAAATATATACACTGCACTCATTTGGTTTCTAGCACCCTTACTTTGTTTACAAGTTTCTTATGCAGTTCACACTACTACTTCTATTACAATTGGCTGGATATTAACAGCTATCTTCTTCATTATTAGTTTATTTGCAACAAAAAAGCATAGCGTTACTCACTAACGCCATACTTTCCCTACGAAACTATTCTTCTGAAACATCTAATAAATAAATGCCTCTTTCAAACCCACCGCGCTCTATTTCTTTTCGCTTACGAAGACGTTCTACATCTTCAATTGTTGCACCTTCTGCACGCGCTAATGAGATGATCACTTCCAGTGCATCCGCAAGAGAATCTAGCGCATGTTCACGCTCTTTCATAGAAGCAAATTCACGAATTTCTTCTGTTCCAATTTTCGCTAAAGCTTGTATGTATGCTTGTCCTGTTAAATTTTGTGCTGTATATGTTTTTCCAGACATTAAAATCTTCTCTGGAACACGATCTCTTACTAACTTGTTATATGCTGACATCATTTATCCTCCTATGTTTAATAACATCCGAGCTCTGCTGTATAGAAAAACCACTTCTTCGTCACACACGCACTAAGCATATCAATTCCTGATCCATGTGCTCTTACATGCGGAAAGAAATAGTGCTCTGATTCTTCTTCCTTACCATATAAAGTTTGGTACGCAGCTGGAATTGCTTCTTTTTTCACATCTTTTTCTTTCGTCACCCCGCCAGAAAACGCAACGCTTGGATGTCCTTCAAAAAACAAAGCAGTTCGCACCGCCATAGATGGTGTACTATGCAAAGCATAATATGCTATTACAATCATGCCGATAACACCGATAATTTTCTTCATATATTACTCCTTAAAAAAAGTGCTAACACAATTATACTAAAATGTGTTAGCACTTTCTCCCCTTTACTCTAAATTAGCCGGCAGTAAAACTACCACTAATTAAAATTTCATTTTATTCTCCTTTAAATGCTGGCAAACGCTTTTCTAAAAATGCAGCAATACCTTCTTTATGGTCCGCTGTTTGTCTCATCGCATATTGCCCGCGTTTTTCAAGCTGCAGCGTTTGTTCTAAATTAGAGCGATTTACTTCACATAAAATTTGCTTCGTTTGAATCATTGCTTTAATCGGCTTTTGTGACCATTCACTAATTTTTTGCTTCACAGCCGTTTGGAAATCCTCGCTGATTACTTCATCAATTAAACCGATATCAAGCGCTTCCGTTGCTGATAATTTCTTTCCTTCCCAAATAATCTGCTTCGTCATGTTTTCACCGACGCGCTTTTGAAGGAAGAAATGGCCGCCACCATCTGGAATTAAAGCGATTCCAATAAAGTTCATCGCAATAATTGATGAAATATCCGCCATTACATAGTCAGCTGTTAATGCAATACTTAATCCAAGACCAGCAGTTGGTCCATGAATAGCACTAATCACAAGCTTCGGCATCGTATATAAAGTCACGACAACTTCAGAAATGGTATTCATAATACCATCAAACTTGCTTTCATCATTACTTGAAAGCATCGATTTAATATCTCCGCCCGCAGAAAAACCACGGCCGTTCCCGCATAACACAACAATATGTGCAGAACTCTCCGCTACTTCTTTCAGTTTTTGTAATAGCTCTTTTAACGTTGGCTCATCTAATGCATTTAACACTTCTGGGCGATTGACCATAACCGTTGCAACGCGCCCTTCATATTTCACAACGACAGATTCTGTTTTACTTGTTACTTCCATTATATATCCCCCTCTTTTCTACATAAAGATTATACTTATATAATTATAGAAAGAAGGTGAAAAACCCTTCTTTTTTCTTAATTTTCTGTCTAATAATCTCGTAATTTGTATATGACCTTGTATAAAACATACAATTCCGTTGAAAAATATAGAAATTAAAGTCGGTTTATCCATACTTTTCATCTATTTACCATTACAATGAAATGGTGTATTCTTAAGTTTGATATAAAAAATTAAATATAGAAATTCTTTTTCCTTCCTATTAATATAGAGGTTTTGAAATAAAGGAATGAAGAAATGGAGGAACATATGGTTACTAAGTTAAAACAGACGGCTAATTCCTTCCCGCATTTCCTACTGCTATTCATTGTGTTTCAACCAATTTTAGATTTATTAACATCTTTTTCAATCTATGTATTACACATGAGTGCAACAGTCGGAATCGTAGTCCGTTTCGCCTTTATGCTTCTTGCATTAGGTTATCTACTTCTTCATCATAAACAACAAGGCGCGAAAAAGTATATTCTTTATTTATGTCTATTTGGCATCGTACTCGCAATCGGCCTTGTGAATAATTTAATGGTCAAATCTCCAGTTTCATTTGGAGAAGAAGTGAAATTTATTTTGAAAAGTGTATATCCAATTGTACTACTGTTTGGATATATTATCGCACTAAAAGAATTAAAAAATAACGAATATGCGTTTCATAAAATCATTACGTACTTCTTATATGCAACGTTAATTTTAAGTATTTCAATCATCGCAGCTATGGCAACTGGTACAGATTTCCCAAGCTATCCAAACTCAAAGATCGGTTCAAGAGGATGGTTCTTTGCTGGAAATGATTTAAGTTCCATTTTCGCCATTATGTTCCCAATCGTTGTCTTATACTCGGTTCATAAAACAACTTCTTTCTCAAAAGCGTATTACTGGATTCCAACTGTACTTGCGATGTATGCAAGCATTATGATTGGAACAAAAGTAGGCTATGGTGCCATCGTTATTACACTAGGTATCGCCCTTTTCTTCCTATTCATTGAATATATGATTCATCGTAAAAAAGAAGGAAAAGGATTCACATATCTTGTAAATACAATTGTTGCTGCTGTCGTATTAGGAGGGTTACTCGTACTTACACCGCAAACTCCTATCGCAAAAAACATGACCATCCATTTACAAATATATGAATACAAAAAATCAGTACAAGAAGAAAAAGACCGAAAAGAAGGAAAAGTAGTTGAAGAAGAAGAACATAAACAAGGCGAACTAACAGACTCTGAAGTGAAAAGTTTAATTTACAGTGATCGCGACAAATTTTTAAAAGTATATAAACAATACTATAAAGAAGCACCACTGTCTCAAAAACTATTTGGAATGGGCTACGCTGGTAACTATACAACAAAAATGAAGTTAGTCGAAATGGATTTTTACGACATATTCTTCGCATTTGGTATTGTCGGATTCCTTATGTACTTACTACCGCTTCTTTATTTCGGTATAAAAATATTCATTCGCATCATCACAAACTTCAAGAAGCTATTTAGCGTAAAACATATGCTACTAACTAGCACACTCGTCCTATCGCTCGGAATCGGCTTTATGTCCGGCCACGTATTAACAGCACCAGCCGTAAGTATATTCTTTACTGTCATACTTGCTTATATGGTTGTTGATTTGGAAATTGAATAACATTGAAATGCCATGCCCCTATTTTAAGGGCATGGCATTTTTTATACTTGCTATGTTTACTTCTTGCAACAATCAAACAGCATAAGTCCCATGCTCGCACATAACTGAATCATAGAAAAAAACCCTTGCAGGAAATTTCCTGCAAGGGTTTTTCGTCAATAACAGATATACTATCTATTATTATTTTTGAACAATAGCAGTTGATGCAGTTACGTTACCAAGTGATAACTTGTTACCTGCAGCATCTGTAATGTTGATTTCTTGGTTATATGCACCTTTTGGTACTACACTAATTGTTGCAGCTTGAGCAACGTTTAGCTCTTTTTCAGTTGTTAAGTAAACAACGTTTTTCTCTTTTTCGCCGCCATGCTTAATACCTTTAACTGCTGTATTGTTGCCATTTACAACAACTTTTAAGTCATTGATAAATTGAGCGTCATCTGCAGCGAACTCTTTAACGTTCTCATCAAATGTAACTTTGATTGTATTTGAAACTTCAGCTTCATTCGTAGCTTTCACATAAACAGCGCTTGCTAATTTTGGAGCTGTGTTATCAGCGAATTTGATTAAGCTTTCAACTGGAGCTTTTGTTTGAGCGTTAGCTACTACTTTGCTTCCAGAAGCAGTTAATACGTTTGTGCTAATTGTAAATTTAGCATCTTGAGCTTTTGCAAAATAATTTTTAGGTAAAGAAATCTTAACGATTTGTTTGCTACCAACGAACTCTGCAGTTGTACCTGCTGGTAATGCTTTACCGTCAATTTTGTAGTTCTCTACATCTTTCGCGTTACCGCTCATGTCTTGACCGTAATTTACAGTGATTACATCGCCTTCGATTGAAATAATGTCAGCATTTTTTTCTACTACAGGTGTTACGATACCTGTTGTAGAAACAGTTGTATTAAATGCAACGTTGCTATTAGTGTTTACAGAGTAAGAAGCTAAGTTCTCATCTTTTGCAAAGTTAACAGCACCAGCTTTTACTTCTACTGTGTATGGCTCATCTTTTGCTGCTGAAGCAAGTTTAATGTTTAATACATCGCCAACAGCTGTGATTTCAGATGTTACAACTACGCCATCTTTGTCACGTACTACGATTTGGTTTTTATTATTTACAGCAATTTTACCGTTGAATTTAACTAGTAAGTTATTACCTTCAATTTTGTTTAAGCTATCAGTAGATACTTTTGGTGTAGCAGTATCTTCAGTTAAAGAAACACTCATATCAACTGGTTTACCAAGTAAGTTTACTGTATCTTTGAAGTTTTTAAGGTTAACACTTAAATCAACGTTCTTTTCGCTACCTGCATATAATGGGTTACGAGCTCCCTTTTCATCTTCTTTAACAGAAACGATGTATGAAGTTGCATCTTGTGGATCAATTGTAAATTGTACTACACCGTTGCCGCCTACAGTATCATATGCTGCTGTTGGGAACGTGTAGTTACCTTTTTTCACAGTTACTTCAGGGTGTTGGCTTAATGGCTCTGAGAATGTAACTTTGAAAGTACGGTTGTTAATAGCTTTAACTTCTTTCACTTCTGGTGCTGTTGTATCAGAAGATACAGTGTATTTTGTTGTTAAGATTGATGCTTTATTAGCATTTACGCGTAATGTATCTTCAGCATCGTATACAACTACTTCATGATCGCCTTTTGCGAAGATTCCATTATTATCAATTGCAGAAGTTGTTAAAGTGTATACACCTGGTGTTTTACTTGCAACTTTTGCACCTTCGATTTTAACGCCGTCAATTTTAACGTCAGCATTTTCTTTTACTGGTTTGTTGAATGTTAACTCAACTGTTTTACCAATAACGCGTGCACCTAATAATTCTGGAGCTTTTGAATCAGAGAATGTTTTTTCTGAATCAAGGTATTTTTCTACAGGTTTTAAGTCAGCACCTAATACGCCTGTAGTTGAATGTACTGCATATTTGTCAGAGTTAGCAAATGCTTTCTCAGTTTTTAATTTGAACGTTACGCTCTTACCATCTTTTGAAAGAATACCTTTTTTACCAGCTTCACCTTCAAAATCAGCAGCTGTTAAATCAGCACCATTTTGTTTGAAAATGTAGTTAGCTTCGTTAACCGCAGATTTTTCATTTACTGGGTTTGTGAATGTAACTTTAATTTCTTGCGCGTTGATTGCACTTACAGATTCAACTTTAGCTTCTGTTTTTACTTCTGGGTGATAGTTCATAGCATTGTAGATGAACTGTGCAGCTTGCTCACGAGTTACAACACCATTTGGATTAAATTTGCCTTCACCTTCACCAGCTACGATACCTAAACTTGCAAGAGCTTCAATTGAAGATTTTGCAGTTGCCCAAGGTAAACCTTCGATGTCATTGAAAGATTTTTTGTTGTTTTCATCAGCTTTGAAACCGTATGCGTTAACAAGAAGCTGTGCCATTTGTGCACGAGTTAATTTCTCGTCTGGACCGAATTTATTGTCGCCTAAACCAGCCATGATTTTGTTAGCTTCAGCAGCTGCGATGAATTTAGCATAAATGCTGCTTTCTGGTACATCTGTGAATGGAGTTTTCGTTGAACCAGCTTCAATGCCTTTCGCTTTTACCATGAAAGTAGCTACTTGAGCACGAGTTACATCGTTACCAAATCCGAATAGGCCATCACCAATACCTACGATAATACCTTTTGCAGCCATAGAGTTGATCGCATCTGCAGACCAATGTCCTTTAGGAACATCTTTAAATGCACTCTCTTCTGCTGCTGTAGCAACTGGAGCTACTACGCCAGCCACCATTGCAGCTGTCATTGTACCAGCCATTAATTTGTTAAAAGACTTATTTTTTGCCATTGATTTATTTTCCTCCTTGAGAAATATAATACTAGCTTTAGAAATATGTATTTGAAAAACTAGTGATTTACTAAATTCATATATTAATCTACAAACACTTTTTGGAGAATAGTAATTTATTAGCCATAATAAATACTATCTTTTTCCAAAAAGTTAAACCATGTATATAATACGTCATAATTCTTTTTTTTAAAAGATTTTTTTATCGCATAATTCGACAAATTTACAATATTTGTCGAATTATATATTTATCAACTTTTCTAATATGTAAACGTATATACATCGCTTGTATTTAATATACAAATAGCATTATAGCACATAATATAAATGAAATGACAATTTATACTTTTTAAAATTATCGACACTCTTCGACAAGAATACGCTTTATTTTTGTTATTTTGTCGAATTATTTGTTATAAATTTCTATAAAGTGGGATTATTTTCATATAAATGTTATTAAATAACATCCAGTACGCTCATTCATTTTTTTCGAAAAACAAAAAGACTGATCCTCTAAGTGACCAGTCCTTTTGTTTTTTCTTTATTGGTGTTTTACGTACTCTATATTTTCTTTTGCCACATACGCTTCATTTACAGCAGGGTCATCAGAAATGATTTTAACCCACGCTTGTCCATTTATTGTTTCTTCGCCTGTAATCGTAACAACTTTATTTGCCGTTAAGTTATACAGTCGTTCATTCGACGTACGAGGATCCTTTTTCACTTCTACCTTATTCGTTACACGTGCAAGCTTATATTTGTTGTACTCTTTTTTACCTAAGTACGAATCAAAACGGAACATATGCCCTGCTACTTTTTTACCCCAGTTTGCATCAGATGCATATTTCATATTTAAACCGCCAGCTTTATCACCTGTATATGTTGCCGTATAGCGCCAATGCCCTGGATTTAAATATCCTTCACTCATATATACTTTTGCAGCATGTTCAATACAATCTTCTTTTGAATTAAATGATAGACCGTTACCAAATGGACTATTATCTGTTGCATTTAAGCCAAATAAATTATTTTTTTCTCGTGCAAGCCTACTTGTCCCAAAATCACTCTCATGAGCTGCTAATGAATATAGGAATAATGCATTTACATTATACTTGCTTTCTACTTCTTTAAATTTCGCACCTAAACCGATTAATGGAGAATCTGCTTTAACTGATTTTATATAACTATCTAATTGTTCTGCCGTGTACTCTGTTTTAGAACGTAATGATACGTAATTAAAATATTGATAGAACGTTTCATTTCCGAATGTTTTTCCATCTACACTATACATTGATTGCCCTTGTTTCATGAACGAAGGGGCTGCACCAAATCTATATTCTGTATATCCAGGTGAGCTTGTATTATACGTGAAATATCTGTGATATAAATATCCATCTGGTTTTACGTAATAAGATGACTTCTTCATTTCATTTTCAGGAATTAAAGTGACTTCATTTTTTTGCACATAACCTGTTAAATCAGAGAGTTGTACTTTCACACGATCTTCTCCAACTTCTAACACTTTAAGTTCCGTTCCATACTGAATGTACGTATATACTGTTTTTAAATTATCACCGTAAACATTAATTGTATCTCCAGAAATTTGCTTCGCCGCTGCAAAGCCATCTTTAATCCATACGTATTCATTTTCATACTTCACTGCATTCATGCCTTTATTTTGTGCAGCTGTAACAGCTTCTTTATATGTAGTGTAACGCTCTACTACTTTTCCTGCATCATTTAACAACACATAATTCTTTGTTTCTATTGGAGTTTCCCCACCGTTGTTACCAATTTTACCAAGCATTAAGTTCAGCATCGCCGAAGCCATACCTCTTGTCGCTGATAAGTGTGGTCTAAACGTATTATCTTCTGGATAGCCTTTAATAATACCCGTTGCTACCATAACTTGTACATGTTCTTTATAGTTAATACGATTCGTATCAGCAAATGTAAGCGGGCTTACATTTACGTTAACCTTTTTATAATCTAGTGCCTGCTTTACCATTACGGCCATTTCTTCACGTGTAATCACATCATTTGGTGCAAAAGTCTCAGGACTACGCCCTTTAATAATTCCCGCTCCGAACGCTCTACTTACACCGTCATATAATCCGTATGCTTTTGGCACATCATTAAAATTCGAATCTGCTTGTGGAAGTTGCAGGGCTTTCGCTACTAATGTAGCAAACTCTGCTCTCGTTATCTCTTTGTCAGGTGAATACACATTATTTCCATATCCTGACATGATCCCTTTATTAATAAGAGTACGCATATGCTGCTCAAATAGATGACCTGTAATATCATCACTCGCCGCATAACTTGAAATAGGAGTTAAAAACAATGACCCCGTTAACGCAACTGCTGTAATACCTTTTGAAAATTTCTTCACGGTTATGTAATCCTCCTCGTAATCTACGAATTTATCATTCCAACACCGATTATATACTAATTATATAAACATGATAAACAAAAATTAACATACAGTCTTTTTAAAATGAATATTTTATTATATTAAAATATTTATATACCCTATTAATTGCCCTATGCTCCCCATTCCTTTTACAACCGTAAAATCCTTTATGATATAATGACGTAGTTATTTCTGTTTATATAGAAATAACTACAAAGATATTACATACGACGGAGGATCATTATGCCTAGATTATATGCATTTGCATTTAAATCACTGCAAATATTAACATTGTTATTTTTTGCAATGACTCTTATATACTCATTGCAATTTTTAATAACTGAACCGAAGTACGATCATCCCTATTTCCTTATAGTGGCACTTATAGTCGTTCTAATCGGTATTATATTCATGTCTATCATCGTGAATCGGTTTTTCACTCAAACACAATTTATCATCTTTATTTGTCTACTAGCGTTCACACTTCGTCTTGCATGGGTGTTAACAGTTCAAACAAATGTCGTACAAGATTTCGAACAAATGTATAACGGAGCCGTTGATGCAGCAAATAACAATTTCTCATTCGCGGACAAAGCATATTTTACTACTTGGGTATATCAATTAGGCTTTACAATGTACCAAGCTGGTGTCATCAAATTGTTTGGTGAAGGTGTACTAGCGATTAAACTATTAAACATACTGTACTGTACTGGCATTACATACTTTATATATCGCATAGCTACGCATCTATTTAATGAATTTAGCGGTAGAGTTGCCGCACTTATTTTCGCAACGTACATTCCTAACATTATGATGACTTCTGTACTAACAAATCAGCATCTCGCAACATTTCTATTCTACGGTGGTTTTTATCTTCTCGTAAAAAAAGGAATCTCGCATTCATATGCATGGATATTTGTTAGTATTCTTATTGCATTTGGCGATATTATGAGACCGATTGGTATTGTTATTTTACTAGCTCTCATTCTTTTCTTACTTATCACTCATATAATTGGTGATAAGAAACTGAATAAAAAAATGGTTATATCAAAGCTAATTGGCATGATTGGCATTTATTATATCGTGCATTTCATCTTTAGCTATACATTAATCGCTACAGGGGTTACACAATATCCATTGTCTAGTCGAGACCCTTATTGGAAATTTGTAGTCGGATTCAATCCTGAAACAACAGGTGGATTTTCTTTCCCTGACCATAAACTTGTTTTTCAATATCCGATTGGCGAGGAACGTTTCGAAATTGAAAAACAGCTCATTAAAGAAAGAACTGCCGATAAAGGACAACTATTATTGTTATTCAAAGATAAATTTAAAATTATGTGGGGAGATTATGACGCAGCCATTTATTGGGGATTAGAAGGACATCCAAGACCCGAATTATCAAGATTACTGTGGACGTTAGAAAAATTATGTTATGTAAGCATTTGTATATTCGCTTGCATAGCTTCTATCAAAACGATAAAAGAACAACGAAATAAAACGTTACTGTTCTTCTCATTATTAATTTTAGGGTACGTAGGCGTGCACTTCTTCATTGAAATTCAATCGCGCTATCGCTACTTTATCATCCCGACGTTTATGATCATACAAGGTTACGGTGTCTATCTCATTACACAATATATAAAAGAAAGATTCCAACGTAAAGAAATACACTAACAAAAAAACACTCTACTTTTTCTGTAGAGTGTTTTTTTCTATATGATAAATAATTTTCTTAGCCGCTTGTTCTCCTTGCAGTTGCAGCTCATCTACTCTTCTTTGCAGAGATTGCTGTATCTCTTCATGCTGCGTCACTTGCTTCTTCGCAATTTTATATAAATCGTCTGCACTCCAGTCTCCATCCACACTCCCTATAACCGGTTGATTCACTTGTCTTAAAAATGAATCGATTTTTGGATCGTATGAAATTCCAACCATCGGTGTTTTCGCGACAGCCGAAAAAATAAGAGCGTGAAGACGCATACCAATTAAAAGGGTACATTCTGATAAAATAGATATTTTCTCATCAATATCCATTTTATATGGAAGCATATACGTCTCTTCTCCCATTAAATCCACTACGTCACGCGAAGCATTTTGATCAAACGGACCATGCATCGGGACGAATAAAATTTGGTACCCTTCTTGCTTTAATTTTTTTAAAGCAATCGCTAACTTTTTTATATAATCTTCTTTTGCATTCCAGTGACGCACACTCACTGCAATTATTTTCCCATGCAGAGCATGTTTTTGTAGCCAATCTGATTGTTTTTTTTGTTTCCATGTTAAAACTGGATCTGGAACAAGTTCAATATCCCTTTTCATGCCAAGTTCTTTTAAGTATAAAAATGAATCCTCATCGCGAACTGATATATATGCAGCTTTCGACAAATGCCATTTCACTAATAGTCGATTATGCCTTTTTGTAATCGGACCTATTCCTTGTGAATAAATGTAATACGGTTTTTTTAACATACGAGCAAACCCCATAATACCCGTATAGTATAAAATACTTTTTATACTCGTTTTATCTTGGAGGAGGCTCCCTCCGCCACTAATAAGCCCGTCACTTTTTTTTATTGCATCATAAACCGATTTGATACTCCAACGATCCACCGCTTCTACTCCGTACATTTTCCTTGTATAGTCAGGATCATTTGACAGCACAACGAGTTCAATATTCGGATTCTCTTTATGTAACGATTCAATAATCGATTGTAGAATAGCTTCGTCTCCAACGTTATAAAAACCATAATATCCTGATAAAACTAACCGCACTCTTAATCTCCTCCAACATTTGGTAACCAATCGTTTCACATGTCATAACTGGCACCAACTCCTTACCTAAAAAAGCATCATCACAATAAACCCGTCCGAATTCCAATCCTTACATTTCGTAGTTCTATATTTATTTTTTCAAAAATGGTATTTGTTTTTTTGATATCCAGTTTAATCTCAAAGCACATACCGCATACAAAATTATTGCAATAGCAAGTGCTACGCCACTATATAATAACGCAATCATTCTTGAAGATGTAACATCTATCATAGTAGATAGTTCATATAGTCCTAATCCTAAAATACAAGATACACCTATTACAATAAAAAATCTCCCTATATGAACAGAATAGGAAAGATATTTTCGAATGTACAGATGATTTATGATACAGATTAACACATATATAATCAATGTACTATACGCCGCACCATCTATGCCAAACTTTTTTGTTAATACTATGTTTAAGAAACATTTCACAAAACTTGCGCCAATAACAATCCACGCAGCTTGGGCAGAGCGGTTAATTCCTTGTAAAACTCCTATTGATAATACCATAACTGATGTGAAATACGAACTACCAATCATAACAGCTAACATACTGCTTCCTTTCGCATCTGTAAACAATCCCACATTTAACGGAACCGTTAATGCCATTAACCATATCGTTAATGGCGCTGTTAACACATGCATAAGTGAGTTCGTATTTTGAACTGTCGCTTTTGCTAAATTCATATCTTTTTTTGCTAGTGCAGACGTTAATAATGGTATTAATGGAAATACAATTGCACTGGCGAAAACAACAATTAATTGTGTAAATGCCGAACCGCGGCTATATATACCAAATTGCGCTTGAATTTCGGCCGACGATCCTTGCAGCACGTGCGGCACTGTTAGCGAATCCACCAAATTTAAAAGCGGCATGGATAAAGCTCCAATAGCAATCGGAATAGATACTTGCAATATTTTCTTTCCATCTTTTTTCAAATCTTGTAGTGAATACGAGTTGCTCTTATATTGATATGAACTTTTATTGTATGTCATACGTAAATATATAAGCGAACTTATTACCCCAAGAAAAGATCCAACCATTGCCCCACTAGTAATGATAGCACTACTTTTATTCCAATATACTAATATATAAGCGATGATTAACATAAAAAATACTCGTACAAATTGCTCAATGACTTGTGATATCCCCGTCGGTTTCATATCACCGAATCCTTGAAAATACCCACGATAAACCGCCATATATGGTGCAACGAGTAACGCTAATGACGTAACCAGTAAGGGCGCCCTCGTTTCTTGTCCACCAAGCATACTTGCAATTTCAGTAGAAAATAACACGATTACTAAACACCCGAATATTCCAAATGCTATCCCTATAATCGATGCTGATTTAAATAATTTCGCAATTTCTTTATGCTTATTTTTTTCATTCAATTCTGCAATCAATTTTGAAATTGCCAATGGGACACCAGCTACTGATAAGGTAAGGGCAATCATATATACAGGAAACACGAGGCGAAAAATACCAAGCACTTCATCTCCTGCAATATTTTGTAACGGAATTTGAAAGAAACTTCCAAGCAATTTCGACAAAAAAGTTGTAATTGTTAAAATTGCTGCACCTTTTACAAACTTCTTATTCATGTTCCTTCTCTTTTCTTTTATACATATATTCTCAAACGAATTATTACTAAATATAGAGACTGGTTTTATCTCATTAAATTATCATACCAAATTTCTTATATATTGAATACTTTCTTTTTTATAGCAAAATGAAAGTATTCTTACTCAAAAAACGAGTTCACTCAAACTTCCTACCACTTTCCATTTCTACTTTTTTCTAGTATAACTATACTATAATGTATCTATTGTCAGTAAGAGGAGTGTTACAAGAATGCTGAATTCGGTCAAGAAGTTGTTGGGAGATTCACAAAAAAGAAAGATTAAAAATTATGAACAACTTGTGAATGATATTAATCAATTAGAATCTGTAATGGAAACATTATCAGATGATGAATTACGCCAAAAAACTGTCACTTTCCGAAACATGTTACAAAATGGAAAAACAGTTGACGATATAAAAGTAGAAGCATTTGCTGTCGTTCGAGAGGCGGCAAAACGAGTACTTGGTCTTCGTCACTACGACGTTCAGTTAATCGGTGGCCTTGTGTTACTAGAAGGAAACATCGCTGAAATGCCTACAGGAGAAGGAAAAACTCTCGTTTCTTCTTTACCTACTTACGTACGTGCTCTTGAGAAAAAAGGCGTTCACGTTATTACAGTAAATGATTATTTAGCAAAGCGTGATAAGGAATTGATTGGACAAGTTCATGAATTTCTTGGATTAACAGTTGGATTAAATATGGCACAAATGGAATCTATCGATAAAAAAAACGCTTATGAAGCTGATATTACATACGGAATTGGTACTGAGTTTGGTTTCGATTATCTTCGTGATAACATGGCATCATCTAAGGCGCAACAAGTACAGCGCCCCTATCACTTTGCAATTATAGATGAGATTGACAGTGTTTTAATTGATGAGGCTAAAACTCCACTTATTATCGCTGGGAAAAAGTCAAGCAGTTCCGATTTCCACCATTTATGTGCAAAAGTAATGAAATCATTCCAAGACACTTTGCACTACACTTATGATGCGGAAACAAAAGCATGTAATTTTACAGAAGATGGAATTACAAAAATTGAAGAGTTATTTGATATCGATAACTTATATGATCTAGAGCACCAAACTTTATATCATTATATGATT
Source organism: Bacillus sp. 5w2 (assembly GCF_054353775.1). Classification (NCBI taxonomy): domain Bacteria; kingdom Bacillati; phylum Bacillota; class Bacilli; order Caryophanales; family Bacillaceae; genus Bacillus; species Bacillus sp. 5w2. The sequence continues at coordinate 193,356 of NZ_JBTIWT010000008.1, forward strand.
CAAGCATTACGTGCACACGTAGCTTTCCAACTAGACGTTGATTATATTGTCGAAGACGAAAAAATTATGCTTGTTGATATTTTCACAGGACGTATTATGGATGGCCGCTCTTTAAGTGACGGATTGCATCAGGCACTTGAAGCGAAAGAAGGCTTACCGATTACAGATGAGAATCAAACGCAAGCATCTATTACTATTCAAAACTTCTTCCGCATGTATCCAGCCTTATCTGGTATGACAGGTACAGCAAAAACAGAGGAAAAAGAATTTAACCGCGTATACAATATGGAAGTTATCTCAATTCCAACGAATCGTCCTATACTTCGTGAAGATAAAAAAGACGTCGTATATGTAACAGCCGACGCTAAATATAAAGCTGTCTGTGCAGAAGTAATAAATATACATAAAAAAGAACGTCCTATTTTAATTGGTACGATGTCCATCCTTCAATCTGAAACAGTTGCACGTTATTTAGATGAAGCTAATTTAACTTATCAACTATTAAATGCCAAAAGCGCTGAGCAAGAAGCTGATTTAATTGCATTAGCTGGGAAAAAAGGAAAAATTACAATTGCTACAAACATGGCCGGACGCGGAACAGATATTTTATTAGAAAAAGGCGTCCATGAGCTTGGCGGTTTACATGTAATCGGAACAGAAAGACATGAATCTCGCCGCGTTGATAATCAATTAAAAGGGCGAGCTGGTCGACAAGGTGACCCTGGAAGTTCTCAATTCTTCCTTTCATTAGAAGATGAAATGATGCAACGCTACGCAGGTGAAGATATAGAGAAGCTAAAAAAACCACTTAAAACTGATGAAAACGGTTTAATTTTAAACACTAAAATTTATGATTTAATTAACCGTACACAATTAATTTGTGAGGGTAGTCATTTTTCAATGCGTGAATACAACTTGAAATTAGATGATGTCATAAACGACCAACGAAATGTAGTTTATAAACTTCGTAATAACCTTTTAAACGAAGAAGTAAATATGATAGAGATTGTCATTCCAATGATCAAAAATACACTAACTGTTATTGCTAAAGATCATTTATTAGAAGGCATGCTTCCTGAAGAATGGGATTTCACTAGACTAGTAGAAGATTTAAAAGAAGTTTTATCTACCGAAGAAATTCCAGCATTATCCGCTAATAACGTTCATTCTGCTGAGGACTTACAAGAGCTATTAAAAGATACTCTTACAAGTTATATAGAGCGTGTTAACGACTTAGAAAGTAATGAAGATGCACAAGAAGTATTACGTCAAATTAGCTTGCACTTCCTTGATTCTGGTTGGACAAACCATTTAAGTGCAATGCAGCATTTAAAAGAAGGTATTGGCTTAAGACAATACCAACAAGAGGACCCAGCACGCCTTTATCAAAAAGAAGGTTTTGAAATCTTTTTACACACATTTAGCCATTTTGAAAAAGAGGTTGCTTTATATTTAGCAAAATATATAACTGTCCCACAAAATATATAATGAGGTGAATTGCATGCTATCATTTTTAAAGAAGGCAAGAAAAAAAGGTAGAGACTCTGTAATTTCGAGTTCTCAATTATTAGGAAGCGAAGAAAACAGCAATAATACAAAAAACGTAAAACCTAACTTATACTTCCATCCTTCTTGGAATGAGGTTTCTCAAGAACAGAAGTATATTTATCAATTTTTACATAAATCTTTGCCTACCTTACAAGAAAATCAAATTTCGCTAGCCGGAATTGAAAGTAAAAAACATGAAAATGCTTATTATATTACTACATTCATTCGTAGTAGTGTAAAGCATCCAATTCAATTTGAAACTCTTACTCTATCTTTATTAAATAAAAATGGAGAAACATGTGCACGCCAAGCATTTGATTTATCACACTTAGAAGAAATCCCATCAAATGTAAATATGCCTTGGACTTTCGTCTTTGAAGAAAATTCAATTACGGAAGCAACCCTATCACCTGAAGACTGGCAACTAGTATTTGAATTAAAAGGAAAACATTCATTAGATTTAGATCCTATATGGCAAGAAAAGCTACCTGAAAGTGCAATAATGAAATTACAAGAAATTGTTGCTAACTTAAATCCACCTGCAGAAGATGAAATTAACTTCCGAGGGCTAAACGCAGTTGTAGAAGAAAACGGAGATTTGAACGCAACTATTTTAATTCGTAATGGCTATAATCAAAATATAACCCTTGAGCAACTTCCATTGCATATTTCAGATCGCTCTGAATCTACCGTTGCGGAAAAAACATTTGCATTAAAAGACTTTCAAATTAAGGCCAATTCTACGAAGCCTTGGACCTTTACATTCCCTGCTGATTCAGTATCAAAAGAACCAATCGATTTATCTAAGTGGAAAGCGTTTATCCCGCAATAACCTTCATTACTCGCTAAGTGAGTAATCAAAAACACGTCGTATTCTTTTATGAATACGACGTGTTTTCCTATGTAAACTATTATGTAATTCAATTAAATGCGTTCAATATAATACGCTGCTTCCAACTTACAAAAATCATCTATATTGTTTACTTCATGATCTTTTAAAATTTTCAATTGCTCTTCAGTCGGCTCTTCATTAATAAGCTCGTTAATTTTTTCATTCACTTTTACTGCTAACGCTTGATGGAAATCTGGATGTTCTTTCAACTTGTCATCTACTTTATTAATCCAAGTTGATTTTGTATATAAATATTGTTTCCACTGTTCAACAAATTGTTGTATGTCAAACTTTTCTTCGTTCCATTCAATTTCCTTCATATACTTCTCAAAAGAAGCAACGATTGAACGTGTAATCCCGACTTTTACTCCATGTGGTAACTGTTTGTACATCAAATATTCCCTCCAGCTTAAAGCGATTTCTTTTCAGCGTAAAGAAATCTTAAAATTCTTACACTTATTACGATAGCATACTGCTAATCTAAAATGTTACTATACTGCTAAGTGTGGCAATTGTCAACAGACGTATAACATCCAGATATTCAAATTCAATACATACATATGCGAATAATCAGAAACCCTCACACTTTATCACGTGAGGGTTCTTATCTCTAACTTATTTTGGCCTTTAAGAATTGTAATTGTTCCCTTTGCTCATCACTTGCCATCGTCACGATTATTTGTTCAATACTCGGATGCAATTGTTCAAGTGTCACACTCGCACCTACTTTACCCGACTGCTCAACAAAGTTCAACAATCCCATAGCTCCTGATACATCCATATAACGCACATCTTTCATACGTAAAACGACCGGAGACTTTACGTCTTGTAGAGTATAAAAAACACGATCCACTGTTAGGAATGAAAGTGGGCCTTTAATTTTATACGTCGCTTCCTTTTCTTTTACAATAGAAGCTTTACGTTCTTTACATTTCACCATGTATATAATGAACGAAAGAATAATACCGAACGCAACAGCGATCATTAAATCAAACTTCACTGTGACAACCATCGTTACGAGCATAACAATGACATCACCTTTTGGTGCTACATGCATTTTCTTCATACTTTCCCAATCAAACATGCCAATACCAGTTAAAATTAAAATACCTGATAATACAGCAAGTGGAATGTATTGTACGACTGATCCAAGTCCCATAATGAAAATAAATAATATAATACTATGCATACTTGCTGAAAGCGCCGTTTTACCACCACTTCTTATATTAACGATAGACCGTACAGTCGCTCCTGCCCCTGCTAATCCGCCAAACAATCCGCTCACCATATTACCAATACCTTGTCCGACCAGTTCTTTATTACTTTTATGACGTGTACCCGTCACATTATCCATTACGACCGATGTTAACAACGAGTCAATCGATCCTAATAAAGCAATACTAAGCGCTGGTAAAATAAGTTCTGCGATGCCTGTTCCACTTAAAGATGGAATATGAAGCGTCGGCATTGCTTCTGGAATCGTTCCAATCTTTTCAATCACCTTATTTAATGACAGGTTTCCGATAACCGGTAACTTCACTGTAAGCCCCTCTAACGCCGAAGAAAATAAAGGAAGCATAGCTGTCACACCAACTAATGCAACTAAACTAGATGGAATGGCCTTAATCCACTTTCCAGAAACAATCATCACAATAATCGTTAATACTACGAGTAGAAAACTATTTTGCACATGCTTCACTTCACCTAAAATAATAATTAATGCAATCCCGTTCATAAATCCTGAAACGACAGGATACGGAATGTACCTCACGTAAGAACCAAGCTTACATACACCGAATAAAATTTGGAACAGTCCGGCCATCATAAAGGCTATAAAACTCGCCTCTAATCCGTGCGTCGCAATAACTCCTGTTGCGATAACCGTAATCGGCCCCGTTGGCCCGGTAACCTGACCCGGTGTACCACCAAACAACGCCGCAAATAAACCTGCAAAAATCGCACCATACAATCCGACTAATGCTCCCTCAGACGTTCCCGTTGCAGCAATACCAAATGCAATGGCCAGTGGCAACGCAACGATCGCAACCGTAAAACCTGCTAAACATTCCTTTGCTATTTTTTGAAACATAAAAAAACCACCTTCGTATAAAGTGAAACTTTAATCAGTGGAGTTTTGTTCCTCCCCACTGATTATTAGTTGAGCCAATCGGGCTTTTACAGGCAGTTGATCTCCCACCTAACTTCCTCGCATTCACCGAAATTTGAGGTGGGAGTTTTACTGCCCGTTAATGCGGGATAAAGTCCATTTTCCATTGTACACCTAAAAAGATACATTCGTTAGTCCACTTTTTACAGTATCGTGACGTAAACGCATTCAATTTCAAGCTACCCCCCATCTTTGGAAACCATTATAACTATGCTATAATAGATAAATTAAATCTTTTATTATATATTTGGAGGCACTATGCTAACTTTTGAAGAAAAATTATCGATTATTGAATCTTTCCCTGAATTAGAAAGAAAAAACGTATCATTAAAACGCGTGAACTTTCACTTTGAAGAAAGTCGTTTAGATAAAAAGAACGTTGTTTATCACTTACATCCAAATGGAAACGGCTTTGTATATGCAAGTGGTATTAAAGGTTACAAAACGGATGATAAAGGTATGGTTAACATCCGCGAATTTTCAGCAGATGAATTACGCTCAGTAATCGAGCAATCAATTGAATTACTTTCACAAGAAGAAATAGTAATTCCTGCAGAACCTGCGAAAGAAGAAGAATGGCATAATGAAGACGGTCATATCCTTACTCTTATCTCAGAAGATGATATGTGGAACGTGTACGCTGGTGTAAACTTAGACGGTACATTCAACTCTTATCCAGAAGCTGCGGAATACCTTGATGAAGAAGGATTTTCACGTAAATAATACGATCCAATGAGGCCATCCCATTTTTTGGGATGGCCTCTCTTATTAATAAGTAGGCAACCCAGTTAAGTCGATGTATTTAGAGTTAGGCTTTTTGGATAGTCCCACTCCTAAATTTATGGCATCAAAATTTCTTATTTTCACTATCCCCTATAAAAATTTGAATTTGACAACTGTATGTCTCCGTATTAAAAATATCACTAACTAACTCCACTTCAATAAAACTCTCTACTTCTATATTAGTTTCTTTTATATATTTAATCATAGTATTTCTACGTTCCTCTTCATTCTCTTTACTATACGCTAACGTTATATATTTCCCGCCTGGTAATACTTTTATATTTTGCATCTCTTCCATATGTACATCATCTCGTATTTTATTAAAAACATACTTCGGTTCTACATTCCAATTTTCATTTACATTGTAGAGAATCCCCATCTCCATTGTCATTTTCTCTTCATAATCTTGCACGATTTTCTCTAAATCGGAATAATACAGTAACTCCTGTAAACTCCCTACTTCTTTACAAGGCGCAACAACTACATAACGCTGTTCAAAAAATTCAATAGAGATTTCATCATTCTTTAATATTTCCTGTGAACTCACTACTTTCGTATGTAAGTCATCAATCGTTTCCATTACCTCTTCCATTTTCTTTATATGCTCTTCCGCTTCTTCTCTTTTCACTTGTAAAAATCGCAGCAATTTATCCGTATTACATTCCTTAAAAATCTCTTGGAGCTCTACTATGCTGGTGTTCAACTCCCTACAGCTTTTTATAATATCAATGTGAATAAATTGATCTATAGAATAATATCTATACCCCGTTGATTCATCAACATGTTTTGGAATAAGAATCCCCATCTTATGATAGTATCTTAGCGCTTTTATCGTAATATCCTTTATTTTTGCAACTTCTCCAATAGAAAATAATTTTTTCATTTGCATCTCTTCCCTTATATTTTTTTCGTATGCAACCATTGACTCTCCCCTAAGAGGAGACCTTACTATTTATAATAAGTCATTTACATTGATAAAGGGAGTATACAATTATGAACACAGTAAAATATAGAAATCTTGTTAAAGAAGACTATGAGCCTATAAAACATTTAATTGGTGAAGCATTTGGGTTTAACAAATTCATTGCCGATAAAAAATTTTTAAACTCAATATTAAACTTTTATCTACACAGTTGTATTTTAGAAAGTTCCTTCAGTAAAGTAGCTGAAAAAGATAATAAAGTGATCGGTGTCATTTTAGGCGATTCTGAAAAAGATAAAAACCGTTTAAAGAGATTCCATAATACCGTTAGCTTTGCCTTTCATACGCTAAAGCTATTCATAACGAATAAAGAGAATAGAGAATTTTTAAAAGCATTTATACAAGTACAAAAAACCTATAAAGAACTCATTCAAGGAAAAGAAGATCAATTTCAAGGCTGTATACAATTATTTATCGTATCCGAAGAATCGAGAGGTCTTGGAGTTGGGAAGTCTTTACTAAGTCATTTATTCCAATACATGAAAAAAGAAGATGTAACATCTTTATATTTATATACAGATAATGAATGCAACTATGAATTTTATGACAGACAAAACTTCCAGCGCATACAAGAAAAAGCAGTTAATTTTGGACCAAAAGAAGAAGATTTCAACGTATTTTTGTACCGCTATAACTTTAACTAATCGTAATATATACACTTCAGCGCTCTTTGCTAATTAGCAAAGAGCTATATTAAGTATGATTAAATAAAAAACTTCCGCTATTATTCGTTCAAGTCAATTCAAATAGACGGAACTCACTTTAAAAGGAGCGCACAACATGGAATGGATTCACGAGTTATTTCAGCAATATGGATATTATGTAGTACTTGTCGGTTTACTTTTAGAATATATTGCGCTTCCGTTTCCAGGAGAGCCTACATTAGCCTATGCAGGATTTTTATCACACCAAGGTGATTTGAACCTACCAATTTTAATTATGTTATCTTTTATTGGGACAAGTGTAGGTATGACATTCCAATACTTTTTAGGAAATAAACTAGGCATGCCCTTCATTCAGAAGTACGGAAAATATGTATTTTTAACACAAAAAAAAATTGATGTAACAAAAATGTGGTTCGATACATACGGCTACTTTCTAATCTTTATCGCCTTTTTCATCCCAGGCGTCCGTCATTTCACAGGATACTTTGCAGGAATTATTAACTTACCATTTCGCCGTTTTGCGATGACAATTTATTCAGGGGCTCTATTTTGGGTATCATTCTTCTTGATCGGCGGTTATTGGTTAGGTGAAAATTTAGAAGAGATCTTCCAAATACTTGGACAACACATATGGCAAATTCTCTTCGGTATGATTATCATTACACTAATCACTCGATTTCGTAAAAATATAAAGCATATGATTTTAAAGCGTATCAATTAAAACAATAAAATTCAGCTTAACTACGTACGAAAATAAAAAAGCGAAGACTATAGTCTCCGCTTTTTTTACATACATTTTGTTTCCGAACGAACTCTCATATTCATTAGTTTTTCTGACGTCTAAACAACATCGCTCCGAAAAGTAATAAGAACATACCTGCCATAACAGAAGTAGCTTCTGTTGATACTCCACCTGTTTGAGGAAGAAGTTTTGTTTTCTTATTATTTTCTTCACTTGATGATACCTCAGACTTATTTTGTACTTTACTCTGTACCTCTTGCTTGTTTTGTACTTCTACTTTTTCTTGTACACTTTGTTTGTTTAATACTTCTGGGCTTTCTTCTTTTATTTTTTCTATTGTTTCTTCTTTAGTTTGTTCTTCTTTCGGTGTTACATGCATTTCCGGTTTTTCTGTTGCCTCTGGATTCTCTAGCTCTTTCGGCTCT